>NZ_BCYU01000014.1 GCF_001598355.1 Sphingomonas asaccharolytica NBRC 15499 | reverse complement strand
CCATAACGCAACCGCGAAGCGGCGGGCGGATTTTGTCGCGTGGGTAGGAGCGAGGAGGGAGCGATGCAGTAAGCATCGTGACCGACGAGTGACGCCCTCTACGCGCCAAAATCCGTTCCGTCTCGGCCCCGCCGCCATTGAGTACAGACCCTAGGCTCGCTATCTGCGCATGCATGAACGAGATTTCTCCCGTCGCGCGCGAGCCGCGCCAGCGCAAGCCCGACTGGATCCGGGTCAAGGCACCGACCTCGGCCGGCTTTGCCGAGACGCGTGCGCTGATGCGCGCGAAGAGCCTGACGACGGTGTGCGAGGAAGCGGCCTGTCCGAATATCGGCGAATGCTGGTCGAAGAAGCACGCCACGGTGATGATCCTGGGCGATACGTGCACGCGCGCCTGCGCCTTCTGCAACGTCAAGACCGGCATGCCGCGCGCGGTGGACCCGATGGAGCCGCAGAACGTCGCCGATGCCGCGGCGCAGATGGGGCTGCAGCATATCGTGGTGACCTCGGTCGACCGCGACGATCTTCCCGATGGCGGCGCCAGGCAGTTCGTCCGGGTGATCGAGGCGATCCGCAAGGCCAATCCGACTACGACGATCGAGATACTGACTCCTGATTTCCGCAACAAGCATGAAGCGGCGGTCGAGGCGATCGTCGCGGCGCGTCCGGACGTCTACAACCACAATCTCGAAACCGTGCCGCGGCTCTACCCGACGATCCGTCCCGGCGCGCGTTACTATGCGTCGCTGCGGCTGCTCGAGTCGGTCAAGAAGCTCGACCCGTCGATCTTCACCAAGTCGGGCGTCATGCTCGGGTTGGGCGAGGAGCGGCTCGAGGTGCACCAGGTGATGGACGACATGCGCTCCGCCGATGTCGATTTCCTTACGATGGGCCAATATCTCCAGCCGACCCCGCGCCACACCAAGGTGATGGATTTCATCACGCCCCAGGCGTTCGACGCTTATGCCGCGATCGCGCGCGCCAAGGGCTTCCTGCTAGTCGCCTCGTCGCCGCTGACGCGGTCGAGCTATCATGCCGGCGACGATTTCGCGAAGATGAAGGCGAACCGTGAGGCGAGGCTCGCTCAGAGGGCCTGATGCCTCGTCATACCGAGACCCGCTTCCTTCCCTATGCGCCCGAGCAGATGTTCGACCTGGTGGCCGATGTAGGGCGCTACGCGGAATTCCTGCCCTGGGTCAGCGCGGTCAGGCTGCGCAGCGATACGCCGACCGAGATGGTCGCGGACCTGATCGTCGGCTTTAAGGGGCTGCGCGAGACCTTCGCGTCGAAGGTTCGCAAGGAACGGCCCAATACGATCCATGTCGATTATATCGACGGCCCGCTCAAATACCTGAGCAACGACTGGCACTTCCGTGCCGCGCCGGGAGGCTGCGAGGTCGATTTCTCGGTCGACTTCGCGTTCAGGAATCGCGTGTTCGAGATGCTCGCAGGTCAGGTCTTCTCATCGGCGCTGACCCGGATGACGAGCGCGTTCGAGGCGCGCGCGGCCCAGCTTTACGGCGCGGGTACGTCCGATCCGCGCGGCATCAGCAATTCGAGCGCGACCAGCGCCGCCTGAAGCCTGATGCCGCCGCGGCCGAGATCGCCGAAATCCTTGCGGTCGGCAACGACATCCGACGGATCGGCGTCGCGCTCGGCGCGCGCAAACACCACGGTTCCGACCGGTTTCTTCTCGCTGCCGCCGCCAGGGCCGGCAATGCCGGTGATCGCCACCGCGAGATCGGCGTCGGTCGCTTCCAGCGCGCCCTGCGCCATCGACCAGGCAGTCGCGATCGACACCGCGCCGAACGTATCGAGCACGTCATGGCTGACGCGGAGCATGTCGACCTTGGACTCGTTCGAATAAGTCACGAACCCGCCGAGGAGGACCTCTGACGACCCCGGAATTTCGGTGATCGCCGCAGCGACGAGACCGCCGGTGCAGCTTTCCGCGAGCGCAAATTTGCGGCCGAGCGCCTTGTTGGCGTCGACGACCTTGCGCGCCAAAGCGACGAGCTCGGCGGGCAGGACGGTGTCGATCGTCACGGTCGTGCCGTCGCCGGCGCCGCTGCCGCAGCCGGGCAGATCGAAAACGGGCTGTCCTTCTTGTCCTTGCCTCCCGCGACGGAAGCGATCAGCACAATTAGACCGGCGGTATTGGCAGGCGGCAGCGGCGACATCAGGCCGATCGCACGGTCGATCGTCGCGCAATCGCGCGGTTTGATGTCCTGGGCGATCGCACCCGCGATCATCGGCCTCATCATCGGACGGAGCAATTTGGGGTCGATCCCCGCCATATCCTTGCCGCCGATCTTGCCGAACGCCGCCAGTGCTTGCGGCCAGGCGAGATCCGCCGTCGCCTGATAGCGCGCGACGAGCGGCGGCAGACCACCACGCAATGTAGCATTCTCCGGCAACACGCCGCTGCAGGTCCGGCCGACCTGCTGGAACACATCCGGCAGCACCGCGGTGATCAGCGATTGCGCTTCCGCCTCGGTCAGGCAGGGTTGTGCCTCGGCCGCCGCCTGCGCGGTGGTCGCCGCCATACCGATCCACAGCGCGATCGCCGCGCCCGTCACCTTCTTCATTGCCTGTCCCTTAGATCCTGATGGTCACCACCGCCTGCGCGGCAATCCCCTCGCCACGGCCGGTAAACCCTAGCCGCTCTGTCGTCGTCGCCTTGACGCTAATCTGCTCGCGCGACACCCGCAACAGCGCCGCGATGCGATCGCGGATAGCGTCCCGATATGGCCCGATCTTGGGGGCTTCGCAGATGATTGTCAGATCGACGAAATCGATCATACCACCCTTGGCCGTAACCAGCGAACCTGCGTGTTGGAGGAACTGCCCAGACTCGGCGCCTTTCCACTGCGGATCGCTCGGCGGGAAATGCTGGCCGATATCGCCCGCGGCGATCGTGCCGAGTACGGCATCGGTGATCGCGTGGAGCGCGACATCGGCGTCGCTATGCCCAGACAGCCCCTTGTCGTGCGGGATCAACACGCCGCCCAGCCACAAACGCTCCCCGGCAACGAGGCGATGGACGTCGTATCCGGTCGCGGTCCTGACGCGCATAATGGCTCCCAGCCGGGCTTCGGCGAGCGCGATGTCGCCGGGATAAGTGATCTTGTCGAGCAACGGATCGCCATCGACCATCGCGACGTCATGGCCGGCACGGCGCAATATCTGAGCGTCGTCGGTCGCCTCCTCGCTGACCGGCCAGGCGCTATGCGCCGCAAGGATGGCAGCGTAGTCGAACGCTTGCGGTGTCTGTACGCGAACCAGCGCTGATCGGTCGACGGTGTCCCCCAGACTATCGCCTTTGCCAGCGAGCGTATCGGCGACGAGAAGGGTAGGGACCGCGCCCTTGGCGCTATCCAGCGCGAGTAGCAGCCGGTCGATCACCGCCGCTGGCAGGATCGGACGTGCGGCGTCGTGGATCAGCACGCGACGCACTTCACCGATCGCTTCGAGCCCATTCAACACCGACTCGCGCCGTGTCGCGCCGCCGATTGCCGTCTCTCCCTCGACAAATGCCTCGTTGCCCGCCGCGACGACGGTGACGACGCGGTCGATTCCCGGATGCCCGGCCAGCGCGCGCCGGCTATGCTCGACCAGCGACAGCCCGGCGAGCGGCAGGAATTGCTTGGGCGTATCACCGCCGATCCGCTCGCCTTTTCCGGCGGCAACGATCAAGGCAATTGTTTCGGCAGACATGGCCGCGCGCCTAGCGCACCCTGCTTGGCCTTGCCAGCGCGATCGCTCCGAGCTATGCGCTGCCCGATTTTTAAGCACATGACCAAGCTCGCGCCCATCCAGGTCGGTCCGGTTCGGATCGAGACCCCGGTGATCCTCGCGCCCATGACGGGCGTGAGCGATCTGCCGTTCCGTCGTCTCGTCCGGCGCTTCGGTTCAGGGCTCAACGTGACCGAGATGATCGCCAGCCAGGCCGCGATCCGCGAAACTCGCCAGTCGATCCAGAAGGCGATGTGGGACGCGATCGAGGAGCCGGTGTCGATGCAGCTCGTTGGCTGCACGCCGTACGAGATGGGCGAGGCGGCCAAGCTTGCCGAGGACAAAGGCGCGGCGATCGTCGACATCAATATGGGTTGCCCGGTTCGCAAAGTGACAAATGGCGATGCCGGATCGGCATTGATGCGCGACCTCAAGCTAGCCAGCGCCATCGTCGCGGCTTGCGTCAAGGCAGTGAACGTGCCGGTCACGCTCAAGATGCGGATGGGCTGGGATCACGCTAGCCTCAACGCCCCCGAACTCGCGCGGATCGCCGAAGATCTCGGCGTGCAGATGGTCACTGTCCACGGCCGCACGCGCAACCAGATGTACAAAGGCGAGGCCGATTGGGGCTTCGTCAGCTCCGTCAAGCAAGCGGTCAAGGTGCCGGTGATCGTCAATGGCGATATCTGCTCGTCGGAAGACGCGGTGTCGGCGCTGGAGCTGTCGGGCGCGGACGGCGTGATGATCGGTCGCGGATCGTACGGCAAACCATGGCTGCTTAGTCAGGTGATGACGTATCTACAGCAGGGTCGGACCATCGCCGATCCGTCGATCGAAGAACAATATAACGTGATCGCAGGGCATTACGAAGATATGCTCGATCACTATGGCGCCGAAACCGGCGTCAACATGATGCGCAAGCATATCGGCTGGTACACCAAGGGCCTGCCCGGCTCGGCCGAGTTCCGCAACAAGGCCAATCAGGAACCCGACGCCAATCGCGTCAAAGCGATGTTGGCCGAATTCTATGCCCCCTGGCGAGCCCGCGCCGCTGCCTGATTCGCCCAATTTCGCCGAGCTTTTCGCCGGACTGCCGATCGCCATCCTCGTGGTCGATCCCGACGGACTGGTGCGCAATGCCAATGGCGAATGCGAGTTGCTTCTCAACCAGTCCGAACGCGCCATGCGCGGCCTGCCGCTTGCCGATGTCTTGACGCCGCCGCCTGGCGCAGGGGATGGGCGGGCGGTGTCGGCGTTCGATTTCGATATCGGCACCGAACGCACCGGCCGGCTGCGCGTCGATTATTACGAGACGCCGGTCGCCGACCATGACGGATGGCGCGCGATCGCGCTCCATGCCACCAGCGGCACGCGCAAGGTCGGGCAGTCCGCGGAACGGAGCGGCGCGCGCGCGGTGATCGGAGCCGCCGCGATGCTCGGCCACGAGATCAAGAACCCGCTCTCGGGCATTCGCGGCGCGGCGCAATTGCTCGCGGCCGAAGGCGCCGGCGCCGAACTCACCACGCTGATCACGACCGAGGTCGACCGCATCGCCGCGCTGATCGACAAGATGCAGGATTTCACCGGGCGTCAGGTCAATCCGCAGCCGACCAATATCTACCCGCTGCTCGATCACGCCCGACGCGTTGCCCAAACCGGCTTCGCGCGCGACATCACGATCGAGGAGAGTTTCGATCCGTCGCTACCGCCGGTTCTCGCCGACAATGACGCGCTGCTGCAGATCGTCATCAACTTGTTGAAAAACGCCGCGGAAGCGCTCGATGGCGTCAAGAAGCCGCGGATCCTGATCTCGACCGCTTACCGCCATGGCCTGGCGGTCGATGCGGGTCCCGGCCGGCCTCGGCGCGGTCTGCCGATCGAATTGTGCGTGATCGACAATGGCGCCGGCGCGCCCGCCGACATCGCCGACCATTTGTTCAGCCCGTTCGTGTCGAGCAAACCCGAAGGGCAGGGGCTTGGCCTCGCATTGGTCGACAAATTGGTGCGCGATATGGGCGGCGTCGTGCAATATTCGCGCGAAGGGGCGCCCGAAATGACCATCTTCCGTATCCTGCTGGCGCGCGCGCAGTGAATCGACCGGGGACCCGATCGGGCAACATCCTGGTGCTCGACGACGATTCGGCGATCCGCACGGTGGTCGCGCACGCTCTGCGCCGCACCGGGCATCGCGTCACCACGACCGCGAGCCTGGCCGAGTTCAACCGCGAATTGCGCGCCGCGATGCCCGATGTGGTGGTGAGCGACGTCGTCCTGCCCGACGGCAACGGCCTCGATATGGTGGCCGGGTTGGTCCAGGCCTATCCGCAGCTCCCCGTGATCGTCCTCTCGGCGCAGAACACGCTGACGACCGCGGTCCGCGCGACCGAGGTCGGCGCCTATGACTATCTGCCCAAGCCGTTCGATCTCGACGATCTGACCCGCGCGGTGGACGGTGCGCTGGCCCGCCAGGGTGGCGGCGCCGCGGAAGCTCTCGAAGACGCCGATCGCGCGCTGCCGTTGATCGGTCGCTCGCCGGCGATGCAGGACGTCTATCGCGTCATTGCGCGAGTGATTTCGAACGATCTCACCGTGTTGATCTCGGGTGAGTCGGGCACCGGCAAAGAGTTGGTCGCGCGCGCCATCCACGATCTCGGTCCACGTGCGCATGCCCCGTTCCTCGCGATCAACATGGCGGCGATCCCGCGCGAACTGATCGAGGCGGAATTGTTCGGGCACGAACGTGGGGCGTTCACCGGGGCGCAGGCGCGATCGGCCGGGCGGTTCGAACAAGCGGCGGGCGGCACGTTGTTCCTAGACGAGATCGGCGACATGCCGCTCGAGGCACAGACGCGGCTGTTGCGCGTGCTGCAGTCGGGCGAGTTCACCACGGTGGGCGGTGCCCGGACGATCAGGGCCGACGTCCGAATCGTCGCGGCGACCAATCGCGACCTCAATGCACTGGTCCAGTCTGGGCAGTTCCGCGAAGATTTATTCTATCGTCTCAACGTCGTACCTGTCACTCTTCCGGCATTGCGTGAGCGCCGCCAGGACATTGCGCTGCTCGCACGCCATTTCCTCGACCGCGCCGCCGAGAACGGCCTGCCGCGCAAGCGCCTCGACGAGGCTGCAATCGTCGCGCTCGAGGCGCATGACTGGCCGGGCAACGTCCGCGAGCTCGAAAACATCATGCGCCGGCTCGCCGTGCTGAGTCGCGACGAAGTGATCGGTGCGGGCGAGTTGGGGAGCGTGATCGGTATGCCATCGGCCGCAGTGCCGGTCGGTGCCCTCGATCTCGACGCGGCGGTACGAGCGCGGCTCGACCGTATTGCGCGCGAAGATCCGCGCGAACTCGACGACGGCACAATCTACGAACGCATCATCGCCGAAGTCGAACGGCCGCTGATCGAGGCGATGCTGGCGCGCCATGGCGGCAACCAGTTGCGGGCGGCACGGGCGATGGGGATCAACCGCAATACGCTGCGCAAACGCCTCGACACTTTGGGGATCGACCCAGGGGGTACGGCGGACGGGGCCTGATCTACGACGGTTTGACGTCAAATATGTGTTTTCCTTGCCACGCAACCGTTGTATTCCTGCAACGATGAGTGGCGAGAGCATGATGGCCGCGCCCCGGCGTTTCTGGGACCGGCGTCCCCGAATTACCCCAGCTTTCGAGCTGACCGTGCTTGTGCTGGCAATCGCGGTCGCCGTCGCCACCTATTTCATCGTGCGTGCCGGCGCGGCGCCGCAACGCTTGTTGACACCACCGCTCGTCGCCCTGTTGCTGGTGGTCAATCTGGGCCCTTGCGTCGCGTTGATCATATTGCTCGGCCGCCGCATCGCGAAGAGCCGCGTGGCGAAATCCGGGACAGGCGGGGAAGGGCGGCTGCACGTCCGCCTGGTCGCGTTGTTCTCGACCATTGCCACCGTGCCGACCGTGCTTGCGGTGATCTTCGCGTCGGTGATGTTCCAATACGGCGTCGAATTCTGGCTGTCCGACCGCGTGAGTGGTTTGCTCAAAAATGCAACCACGCTTGCCCAAGAGTCATACGAACAGTCTCTATCTCGCTGGAACCAAGAGGCTCTGACCACCGCCACCGATCTATCCGCGAATTTCAAGGTGCTCAGTGAGACGACCGACCCTGCGACGCTCAGCAAGGCGCGCGATCCAGTTTATGGTTCTCTGTTGCCCAACTATCTTGGTCAGCAAGCCTATTATCGCGCCCTTTCCGAAGTAGCGCTATTCACGATCAACAAGCAGAACGACATCCAGTTCATCGCGCGCGTCGACCCATACGGAAATGTGGCGCAGCAAATTGACCCGATTGCGGTAGCTGCTGTGCTCAAGGGCGAGCCGAGCATGGTGACGGTAAGGGGTAATCGCGTTCGAGTGCTAACGTTGGTCCCTGGCAGCAAGCAGATTTTCCTTTACGCTGGCAGGGTCACCGATGGTCCGGTGGTGGATCGACAGTCTCAGCGCGTGCTGGACGTGGTTGCCGAATTCAAAGCAACTCAATCGCGCGCCCGTGCGCTGCAGCTGGAATTCAACGCCGCTCTGTTCATCGTCGCATTGCTAATCGTCGGCTTCGCGGTGTGGATCGCGTTGGTCGTCGCCGATCGGCTGGTTCGCCCGGTGGGCGAAATGGTCTCGGCCGCGCGCCGCGTCGCCGGCGGTGACCTTTCCGTACGCGTGCCCGATCCGCGAACGGACGATGAGGTCGCCACGCTGGCTAATGCCTTCAATCGTATGACCGAGCGGCTGCAGGAACAGACCGGCGCGCTCGAAAGCCGGCGCGCATTGATCGAAGCGGTGATGTCGGGCGTCTCTGCCGGCGTGATTTCGGTCGATCGCGGTGGGACGATCCAGTTGATCAATGCCTCGGCAGTCGCCCAGCTCAAGATCGACGAAGCCCAGGCGGTCGGCGCGCAATTGATGGCAGTTGCGCCCGAACTTGCCGAGCTGCTGGCAGGCGATAAACGCGAATCGATCGTGCAATTGACCACGGGCGGCGAGCCGCGGACGCTCGCCGTGCGCATCACCGCCGACGAGGACGGCCGCGTTCTGACGTTCGACGACATCACCCAGCAATTGCTCGACCAGCGCCGCGCGGCCTGGTCCGACGTCGCACGGCGCATCGCGCATGAGATCAAGAACCCGCTGACCCCGATCCAGCTCGCCGCCGAGCGCCTGCAGCGCCGCTATGGCAAGACGATCGACGAGAAGGACGGCGTCTTCGCCCAGCTGACCGACACGATCGTGCGCCAGGTCGGCGATCTGCGCCGGATGGTCGACGAATTCTCGTCCTTCGCGCGCATGCCCAAGCCGGTTTTTCATCCCGAGTCGCTGATCGACCTCACGCGGCAGGCGGTGTTCCTGCACGAAGTGGCGCATTCCGACATCACCTTCCGGCTCGATACGCCGGAGGCCGCGCCCTTGGTCTGCGATCGCCGCCAGATCGGCCAGGCGCTGACCAACATCATCAAGAACGCGGTCGAGGCGATCGAAGCGCGCGGCGAGGATGCACTGCCCGGCGAGATCAACGTCACGCTCGATCATGGCGAGCGCCTGATGACCGCGACGATCAGCGACAACGGCATCGGGCTGCCGCTCGAGCGCGATCGCATCGTCGAGCCCTATATGACGACGCGCGCGCGCGGCACGGGCTTAGGCCTGGCCATCGTCAAGAAGATCATCGAGGAACATTGCGGCACCATCGCTTTCGCCGACCGGCCGGGCGGCGGCACGATTGTGACGATCGTGTTCGACACTCTCCAACTCGACGCCCTGCTCGAAGACAATCGTGACCCCGCGGAAACCAGCAAGGGCGAAGGCGCGCTGGCGATGCTTACCCGTACCGGACAAAAATCATGAGCCTGGACATCCTCGTCGTCGACGACGAGCACGACATTCGCGAACTCGTAGCTGGCGTCCTGCAGGACGAAGGCTATGAGACACGCGCCGCCGCCGACAGCGACGCGGCGCTGGAAGCGATCGCGACGCGCCGGCCGAGTCTGGTATTGCTCGACGTCTGGCTGCAGGGGTCCCGGCTCGACGGGCTGGAATTGCTCGAGGAGATCAAGCGGCGCGACGCATCGATCCCGGTGCTGGTCATTTCCGGCCATGGCAATATCGACACCGCGGTCGCCGCGATCCGGCGCGGCGCGGTCGACTTCATCGAAAAGCCGTTCAACGCCGATCGCCTGTTGCTGATGGTCGGCCGCGCGACCGAAACCGAGCAATTGCGGCAGGAAGTCGCGTCCCTGCGCGCCGCAACCGGGCGCGACACCGATCTGACCGGCACTTCGACCGCGATCAACGCCGTGCGGGCGACACTCAAGCGTGTCGCGGGTACCGGCAGCCGCGTGCTGATCATGGGATCGGCCGGAGTCGGCAAGGAAGTCGCCGCGCGCCTGCTGCATAGCTGGAGCCAGCGTACCCAGGGACCGTTCATCGTCGTCAGCGCCGCGCGGATGATCCCCGAGCGAGTCGAAGAGGAATTGTTCGGCGTCGAGGAAGCGGGCGACCTGGTGCGCACCGGCCTGCTCGAACAAGCGCATGGCGGGACCTTGTTCCTCGACGAGATCGCCGACATGCCGATCGCGACGCAGGGTCGGATCCTGCGAGTATTGACCGACCAGAGCTTCACCCGAGTTGGCGGCACTCGCACGGTCAAGGTCGACGTCCGCGTCGTCTCGGCGACCGCGCGAGACCTCCAGGGAGAAATCGCCGGGGGCCGGTTTCGCGAGGATCTCTATTACCGGCTCAATGTCGTCCCGGTCGCGATCCCGCCGCTGGCCGATCGCCGCGAGGACATTCCGGCCTTGGTCGATCATTTCGTCGCGCATTATGCCGCCGAACGCCGCGTGCCGACGCCGGAAGTCGCCGATGACGCCATGGTGGCGCTGCAAAGCTATGAATGGCCGGGGAATGTCCGCCAGCTCAGGAATGTGGTCGAACGGACGATCATCCTGGCGCCCGGCGATCGTATCGGCCGGATCGACGTCGACCTGTTGCCGGCCGACGTGCTGGGCGGCGCGGGCGAGGGCGCGGGCGCTTCGGCGATGATGGGAGCGCCGTTGCGCGAGGCGCGCGAGACGTTCGAACGCGAATATCTCAAGGTCCAGATCCGACGCTTTTCGGGCAATATCTCGCGCACCGCAACCTTCATCGGGATGGAGCGCTCGGCGCTGCACCGCAAGCTCAAGCTGCTGGGTATCACCGACAGCCGCGATGAATAGCCGGAGCTGTCCCAAGAGGATATCGCGAGCGCGCTGGACGTAGGGCCAGGGCATCACCTATATAACGCATGGCGCGTGCCGCGTGGGCATGCGTTTCAGACGCCAGAGAACGGCGCCATGCGGGTCAAGGCCCGCCAAGACCAAGGATCGCCATATGGCCGACAAACAAACCTCGCTCCAGGACCTGTTCCTGAACGCCCTCCGCAAATCGAAGACGCCGGTGACCATGTTCCTGGTCAAGGGCGTGAAGCTTCAGGGCATCGTCACCTGGTTCGACAATTTCTCCGTCCTGCTGCGCCGCGACGGCCAGTCGCAACTGATCTACAAGCATGCCATTTCGACCATCATGCCGTCGAACCCGATCGATATCGCGGCGATCACCGATGCGATCACCTCGGATCCGAAGAAGTCGCCGCTGCTGCAGGAAATCTTCCTCAACGCCGTGCGCAAGTCGGAAGACAGCGTGACGATGTTCCTGGTCAATGGCGTCATGCTTCAGGGACATATCGCGGCGTTCGACCTGTTCTGCATGCTGCTCGAGCGTGAAGGCATGGCGCAGTTGGTGTACAAGCATGCCGTATCGACGATTCAGCCGGCACGCCCGCTGAATCTCGCTGAAGAATCAAACGGTTCTGACGAGGATTGACCACAGGATTTGAACGCGATCGCGACGAATTCGCCCGCGGTGCGCGGGCGATCGTCGTGTTGCCCGACCAGGGCAATGCCAGCCGCGATGCCGATGCCCGGCTCGCGGAAACGGCGGGGCTTGCCGCAGCCATAGGCGTCGAGGTCGCGGAAAAGATCGCCTATCGCGTCCGCCAGCCCAAGCCGGCGACGTTGATCGGGTCGGGGCAGGTCGAACAGCTCGCTGCGCAGGTCCGGATGGAGGACGCACAGCTCGTCGTGTTCGACGCCAGCCTGACGCCGGTGCAACAGCGCAATTTGGAAACGGCGCTCGAGTGCAAGGTGATCGACCGCACCGGGTTGATCCTCGAGATATTCGGCGAACGTGCGGCGACCGCCGAGGGGCGATTGCAGGTCGAACTCGCGCATCTCGATTATCAGGCCGGCCGGCTGGTGCGCAGCTGGACTCACCTCGAGCGCCAGCGCGGCGGTTTCGGCTTCCTCGGCGGCCCCGGGGAAACCCAGATCGAGGCCGACCGCCGCCTGATCCGCGACCGCATGGCACGGCTGCGCAAGGAGCTCGACCAGGTCAGCCGCACGCGCGGGCTGCATCGCGATCGGCGCCAGCGCGCGCCGTGGCCGGTGATCGCGCTGGTCGGCTATACCAACGCAGGAAAATCTACGCTTTTCAATCGCCTGACCGGCGCTGACGTCATGGCGGAAAACCTACTATTCGCGACGCTCGATCCCACGCTGCGCCAAATCCAGTTGCCCGGAATCGACAAGGCGATCCTGTCCGACACGGTGGGATTCGTCTCCGAGCTGCCGACCCAGCTCGTCGCTGCGTTCAAGGCGACCCTGGAGGAAGTGGTCTCGGCTGACCTGCTGATCCATGTCCGCGACTTCGCGCATCCCGATACCGAAGCGCAACGCGCCGATGTCGAGGATGTGCTGCGCGAAATCGGCATCGCAGACACGACACCGCGCTTCGAGGCATGGAACAAGATCGACCTGCTCGACGGCGACGACCGCGAGGATGCGCTGGCCGACGCCGCGCGCCGAGACGATGTCGTCGCGATCTCGGCGATGAGCGGGGAAGGGGTGGAAGAGCTGAAGCGCGAGGTGGCGGTGATGCTGACCGTTGGGCATCGCCGCTATTCGATCACGCTCGACGCCGCCGACGGGGCGGGGGCGGCGTGGCTCCACCAGCATGGCGAAGTGCTGGGGCAGGAAGTCGATGGTGATCATGCCACCTACGACGTGCGCATGGCGCCTCGGGATTTTGAGCGATTCCAGCAGCGTGACTAGTCGTCTTCGGTCACGCTCATCGGTAGGTGGCGCGTCATTCTTGCCTTAAGCAGGCTGATCAGCACCGGATCCATGAACTCGTAATCGTCCGGAATATTGAGACACACGATCCGTCGCGCGCCGATCGAAGAACGGAAGCGCTTTTGCAGCTTGTTGCGATGCGCGCGCTCCATCACGAAGATCGTATCGGCCCATTCCACCAATTCGGCTGTCAGCGGATTTTCGGCGTCGTTGTTGGTCCCGGCCGAACTCACCTCGATTCCGGGATGATTAGCGAAAATATGCTCAGCGGTAGGACTGCGTAGCCGGTTCTGGCTGCAGACGAACAGGAAGTGCTTCATACCGCTCCTGAGCGTTCGCCGACCTTGGCGTCTTGCCAGAGCGCTTCCTGCTCATCGAGGCTGCGTTCGGAAAACTTGGCATCGGCGGCTTCCATCGCCCTGAATCGGCGTTCGAATTTGGCGTTAGCGGCGCGTAATGCGGCTTCCGGATCGATGTCGAGCTTTCGCGCCCAATTAACGACCGCGAACAACAGATCGCCGACTTCTTCCTCACGCTCGGCGTCGCTAGCGGCAGTTTCGACTTCCGCCAGTTCCTCGTCGATCTTGGCACGTGGTCCGCTGGCATCGGGCCAGTCGAAACCGGTGCGCGCGGCGCGCTTCTGGAGCTTTTCGGCGCGGAGCAAAGCGGGGAGGCCGATCGCGACGCCGTCGAGCGCGCTTTCGGCGCCCTTGGCCCCCCGCTCCGCGGCCTTGATTTGTTCCCAGAGGTAATGGCCACCCTCGGCAGCGTCGCCAAAGATATGCGGATGCCGGCGCTCCATCTTGTCGCAGATCGCCGCGACGACGTCGTTGAGCACGAAATCGCCGGCTTCCTCGGCCATGCGCGCGTGGAACACGACCTGGAGCAGCAGATCGCCGAGTTCGTCCTTGAGGTCGGCCATGTCGGCGCGCTCGATCGCGTCGGCGACTTCATAGGCTTCCTCGATCGTGTACGGCGCGATCGTCGCGAATGTCTGGACCGTGTCCCATTCGCAGCCGCTTACCGGGTCGCGCAGCCGCGCCATGATCGCCACCAGACGCTCGATATCGACGCCGCTCATGCGAAGGGGGAGCCCCCCGCTCGGCCATCCTCGAGATCGATAATATACATTATGTAAAACTCACTTGGGGTTTGGGGTGAGGATCAGCGTTTTCCCCTCCACCCGCCAGGATTTGAGCCGCGACAGGAAATTCATTCCCAGCACGTCCTGATCGCCGAATTCGGGCGCGACGATCGTCGGCAAATCGGTCGCGGTGATTCCGCCCACCTTGAGCGACGCGATGCTTGCCGACTTGCCGGTCACCGTTCCGTTGGCGGTCGACACGACCGCCGGTGGCGCCATGCCGTCGAGATCGATCTTCGCCGCCGCCGCGGTCGTCATGGACAGCGCGGTCACGGTTGCGCCGCTATCGACCAGCATGACGCACTCGACACCGTTGATCGTCGCGCGCGCCCAGAAATGGCCGTCATCGGCCATCGGGATGCGCACTTCGCTGCCGACAACCGACTGATCGGGCCCGTAGAACAGCGCGCGTGTGCCGGAGATCAGCCATTGGTTCTGGTTGACGATCGCGACCACTACCAACCCGGTGGCGAAGATGCCGATCCAGGCCAGCGCCATGACGGCGACGCGGCCCAACGGCATGCGGCGCGCGAACAGCGCCGACAGCGGCAGCACGAGCAGCAGCACGTAGAAAATCACGTTTCCGGTCGTATCGCTCATCGCGCCACCTCGACTTCGAGCCCGTCATACGCCGGTTCGACGTTATTCGGGAGTTCGGCGAGCAAGGTCGCATAATCCATCGACTGATCGAGATGCGTCAGTGCGGCCCGTTTCGGGCGGAGTTCCTCGATCCAGGCCAGTGCTTCGGCGAGGTTCGGATGGCTCGGGTGCGGATGGCGTCGGAGCGCGTCGACGATCCACAGGTCGAGATCCTGATACAAGCTACGCATACCGTCGGTCATAACGTTGAAATCGGTGGCATATCCGATCGCGCCGCCATCGGCTTCGAAGCGCAGTCCCGCCGACTGGATGGAGCCGTGCGGCTGATCGGTGACTGAGATCGACAGGTCGCCGATCGTCAGCCGGTTGGGCAGCGGCTCGAGCGTCACGGTCGACGGATAACCATCCCGGCCGGCAAAGACGTAGCTGAAGCGCTCGGTCAGGACCGTACCCGTCGACGGTCGCGCGAGGCCGCGCACCGGCCGTCCGGCAGCGTGGAACAGCTGGCGCAGATCGTCGATGCCGTGCGTGTGATCGGCATGGTCATGGGTCCAGATGACCGCATCGACGCGATCGACATCTGCAGACAGCAATTGTTCGCGCAAATCGGGCCCGGTATCGACCAGGATGCGTGTCGTCGCCGTTTCGACCAGGATCGACACGCGGCGACGGCGGTTCCGGGGCTCGGTCGGATCGCAGGCACCCCAGTCATTGCCGATCCGCGGCACCCCCGACGACGTTCCCGAGCCGAGGATGTGGACCTTCATGCCAGCGTCTTGGCGAACAAACGGTGGAAATTGGCGCGGGTCGCCTCGGCCAGTTCGTCGGCATCCTCGCCGCGCAATTGCGCCAGGAAGCGACAGGTATCGGCGACAAAAGCGGGTTCGCCCGTCTTGCCGCGATGCGGGACGGGAGCGAGGAACGGCGCATCGGTTTCGATCAGCAAGCGCTCACGCGGCAGTCGCGCCGCCGTTTCCTGCAGGTCCTTGGCGCTCTTGAAGGTCACGATGCCCGAAATGGAGATATAAAAGCCAAGTTCCAAGGCCTTGTCGGCGAAATCGCTACTAGCGGTGAAGCAGTGGATGACGCCGGGATAAGCCCCCTGCTCCATTTCCTCGCGCAAGATCTGGGCGGTATCCTCCTCGGCGTCGCGGGTATGGACGACCAGCGGCAGTTGGGTTTCGCGGCACGCTGCGATGTGCGCGCGGAAGCTGGCGCGCTGACGCTCGCGATCCGAATGATCGTAATAATAATCGAGCCCGCTCTCGCCGATCCCGACGACCCGCGGGTGCGCCGCGCGCTCGATCAGCTTGGCGGTATCGACATCTGGATGCTGGTCGGCCTCATGCGGGTGGACGCCGATGGTCGCCCAGACGTCCGGCTCGCGCTCGGCAACGCCGACGACGTCATCCCATTCGCGCTCGCGAGTCGAGATGTTGAGCATCGCCACGACGCCGCTGTCGCGCGCACGTTGCAGGACGTCGGTCTGGTGCTCGGCCAGGCCCTTGTAATTGAGGTGGCAATGGCTGTCGGCGAGCCTCATGCCGCGTCCACCGCCATTTCGAGCCGCGGAAACACCCCGGTCGGCGCCGGCAGCGTGGTTCCCGCCTCGATCGGCCGGTTGAGCGCGTCGAAATTGCGGACGTCCGCCCCCTGCCCCAGCAGATCGAGCAACTTGTCGGCGCTTTCCGGGATCGCCCAGCGCGCCATGATCGCGATCTGCCGCACGGCTTCGGCGGCATAATAGAGGATGGTGTCGGCGCGCGCAGGGTCGATCTTGCGCACGCTCCACGGTGCCTGGTCGGCGAAATATTGGTTGGCGTCGCGCGCGGCCGACCAGATCGCGTCGAGCGCGGCGTGGATCGCAAGGTCTCTCATCGCGGCATGCATGCCCGCCTCGGCAGCTTTCACGCTCTCGACCAGCGCTTCCTCTGCCGCGGTCGCCGCGCCGGGCTCGGGAACGCGTCCGTCGCAATTCTTGGCGATGATCGACAGACAGCGTTGCGCGAGATTGCCGAGATTGTTGGCTAAATCGGCGTTGCAGCGCGTGACGATCGCTTCTTCCGAATAACTGCCATCCTGCCCGAAGCTGACTTCGCGCAACAGGAAATAGCGCAGCGGATCGACCCCGAAGCGGTCGGCAAGCTCTATCGGGTCGGTCACGTTGCCGACGCTCTTCGACATCTTCTCCCCGCGATTGAGCAGGAAGCCATGGCCGAAGACCTGTTTGGGCAAAGCGATGTTCGCGCTCATCAGGAAGGCCGGCCAGTAAATCGCATGAAATCTAACGATATCCTTGCCGATCAGATGCAGATCGGCGGGCCAGTATTTGCCAAGCGGCCCGTCCAGATCGGGATAACCGATGCCGGTCAGGTAATTGGTAAGCGCGTCGACCCAGACGTACATGACATGGCCGTCGCTGCCCGGCACCTTGACGCCCCAATCGAAGCTGGTGCGCGAGGCGGACAAATCGGTCAACCCGCCTGCCACGAACGCGATCATCTCATTGCGCCGAGCGTCGGGCTGAATGAAGCTCGGATTGGCGGCGTAGAAATCGAGCAACGGCTGCTGGTATTTGCTCAGCCGGAAGAACCAGGTTTCCTCCGCGGTCCATTCGACCGGCGTGCCCTGGGGCGACAGTTTTTCGCCTCCTTCCCCCTCGACCAGCTCCTTTTCGTCATAGAAGGCCTCGTCGCGGACCGAATACCAGCCCTCATAGCGATCGAGATACAGGTCGCCGGCAGCGGCCATCGCCTCCCAGATCGCCCGGCTGGCGGCGTGATGGTCGGGTTCGACGGTACGGATGAAGCGATCGTATGATATGTTAAGACGGTCATCCATCGCCTTGAAATGTCCGGACATCTCATCGGCAAGCGCCCGCGTTTCGACGCCGCGGTCACGCGCGGTCTGGACCATCTTAAGGCCGTGTTCGTCGGTCCCGGTCTGGAACCGCACATCGCGCCCGGCCTGACGATGATAACGCGCGATCGCATCGGCGGCGATCGCTTCATAAGCATGGCCGATATGCGGGCGGCCATTGGGGTAGCTGATTGCGGTCGTGATATAATAGGGTTCGGCCATGCCCTGCCCTCTAGTGCAGGTCCCGCGCGGATGGAACCTCCCGCCGCATGGGCGGCAGTTATCAGCGGCGGGAAGCGGCCAGCGGCGCGGCTGGCGCCAGCCGAGCGACGATCCCGGCCATCTCGAATACCGTTCCCTGCGCGTCGAGCGACAGGCCAAGCGCGCTGGCGGCCAGGTTGCGCGCGGCGTCATGGGCATCGAGCGCGGTTCGCAATGCCTCGCCCGACCGGGTCCGTGCGGCCGCGGCGATAAAGCTCGGCGCGCGCTCGAGAAAGGCTTCGTAACGCTCCTGCGCCGCCTTGAGCGACAGCGCCCGGGCAAGTTCGGCGCGGATCGCGTTGCTCGCGTCACCCGTCGCCATGTCTGCCAGCGCCCTGTCGAGCCCGGCGATATCGAGGCCGGCCATGGCCAACGCGCGCGCCGGGGACCCCTGCCCCACGCGGATCAGTTCGTCGATTTCCTTGGCTGCAACACCGGTATCGTTGAGCGCCGCGCGCATGTCGGCGTCGTTCAGGGCTTCGAATCGCAGCATCCGACAGCGCGAACGGATGGTCGGCAGCAAGCGACCGGGCGCGTGGCTGACTAGGAGAAAGATCGTGCCGGCGGGCGGTTCTTCCAGATTCTTGAGCAAGGCGTTCGACGCACCGGGCCGCTCGAGATCGTCGGCGGTATCGATCACTACCACGCGACGATCCGAATAAGTCGGTTTCACGCCGAGGAAATGGTCGAGCTCGCGGACCTGGTCGACGCGAATGCTGCGGGCCAGGCCCTGCTCCGGCTTCTTCTCGTCGCGCGGCAACCGTTGGAGCAGCTTGAGATCGGGATGCGACCCCGCATCGATCAATTGCTGCGTACGATCACCGGGCGGAATTTCGAAATCGTCCGGCTGTCCCGGCTCGGCCAGGAGCCGGCGCGCCGCCAGCATCGCGAACTGTGCTTTGCCCACCCCTTCTGGGCCGGCGAAAATCCAGCCATGATGCAGCGACCCGCTATCGATCGCGGCGGAAAAAGCCTGCCGCGCCGCAAGGTTACCATAGAGTGACGTCATGGCAGCAGGTCGGCGACCGCCTCGATCACGTCCGCCGCTACACTATCCACGTCGCCCCCCGCATCGATCAATCGCACGCGGTCGGGCTCGGCCGCCGCGAAGCGCCGGAACGCCGCTGCGACATCGTCATGAAAGGCCCGCGCGCGCGCGGCGAAGCGATCAGCAGCCGCGCCATCGCGCGCCGCGGCGCGTTCCGCCCCGATCTCCGGCGGAACCTCGAGCACTAAGGTGCGGTCGGGCAGCAGCCCACGCGATCCGAAGCCGTGCAGCGCGAGCACAGCCGCGTCGTCGATGCCGCCGGCCACGCCTTGATAAGCGCGCGATGAATCGATGAAGCGATCGCTGATCACCCAAGTGCCGATACCGAGCGCCGGTTGGATCACCTTTTCGACATGGTCGGCGCGCGCCGCGGCGAATAGCAACGCCTCAGTATGCGAGCTCCAGCGCTTGACCTCGCCCTGCATCAACAGGTCGCGGATTGCCTCGCCGCCTTCGCTGCCGCCTGGCTCGCGCGTGACGATGACGTCGAGGCCGCGGGCACGCAGCTCATCCGCCAGCCGTCGGACCTGGGTCGACTTGCCCGCGCCCTCGCCGCCCTCGATCGAGAGGAACTTGCCGTGCGCCATTTTTGCGTCAGCCGCCGAACAACTGCATGAGCCCGGTCCAGGCGCGACCGAAGAACCCGGCCTGGCCGACATCCTTGTCGGCGACCAGCGGGAAGCGCTGATCGGGCATGCCGGGCGAGGTCACGATCAGGTCGGCGACATGGTCCCCCGCCTTGATCGGCGCCTTGAGCGGGCCGTCATAGACGACCTTGGCGTTGGTATTGGGGGTAGTGCCCGACGGCACCGTCATCGCCAGATTGTCGGCCGCGACCAGCCCGACACTGCTCGACGATCCCAGCTGGACCTCGGCGGTGGCGATCTGCTTGCCCTTGGCGACGATGGGATGCGACTGCCAGGCGCCGAATCCCCATTTCATGAACTTGACCGATTCTTCCTTGCGCTGGTTGAAGCCGGTGAACCCGGCGACCACCATCACCAGGCGACGGCCGTTCTGGATCGCGGATCCGACGAAGCTATAGCCGGCTTCTTCGGTATGGCCGGTCTTCAGCCCATCGGCACCTGCGACGACGCCCAGCAACGGATCGCGATTGGCCTGATCGATCGCCGTTCCGTTCATCTGGGTGCCCCAGGTGAAATTCGGCAGCGCGTAATAGCGCTTATAGAGATCCGGGAAGTCGCGAATCGTAGCCTCTGCCAGCTTGGCGAGGTCGCGCGCGGTGACGTAGGTTACGCCATTGTCCGGCCAGCCGTTCGACGTGCCGAAATGGCTGTTGGTCAGGCCCAATTTCTTCGCCGCGTCGTTCATCCGATCGGTGAACGCCTGTTCGGTACCCGATATGCCTTCTGCCAGCACGACGCAGGCGTCATTGCCCGACAAGGTGACGATGCCCTTGAGCAGATTGTCGACGCTGACGCTCTCATCGGCTTTCAGGAACATCGTCGATCCCTGGCTGTGCCACTTCTTCCAGGTCTCCGGGCTCATCGTATATTGCTGATCGGCCTTGATCTGGCCCTTCTTGAGCATGTCGAACACGACATAGACCGTCATCATCTTCGCCAGCGATGCCGGCGGCATGCGGTGATCGATGTCCTTGGCATAGAGCGTCGCGTTCGACGACAGGTCGACCATATAGGCGACGGGCGCGGGAGTATCGAAGGTCGGCGCGGCGGCAGTGGCCGGCATGGCGGCCAGGACCAGAGCGGACGCTGCGCTCAGGTGGATCATCTTGGGCATAAAGGTCATGGTGACAACAGTCCGTACGCTAAAGCAGTGGTAAGATCAGTCCTGGCGGACCACACGGGCATCGCCATAGCCGCGCGCCGCCGCTGCGTCACGTGCCTGGCTGGCCTGATTTTTCGTCGAATAGGGTCCCATCCGCACGCGCCATACCTGGCCGGCAGGCACAGCCTGTCCGCCCAGGCTCCTGGCGAGTGCTGTGGCGCGGGGCTGGCTCGAAAAGGCTGCCACCTGAACGTAGAATCCACCGGCGATCGGGCCGGTCGGAATCGGCTTCTTAATCGGCGGCTTGGCTGCTTGAGGCTCGGGCGGGATGCGGACAAGCGGCGGGCGCGGCTGGATCTTCGGTGGCCCGGCAATGGGACCTGGAGCGCCGCTCAGCCGCTGGCGGAGCCCAGCAAGCAATGACGGCGGCGTATCCAGTCGCGGCGCCCCCGGTTCGCCCGCGCGCAACGCGGCGAGATCGGACGGACTGACGGTGACCGCGCGGACGCGCACTGCCTCGCGTCCGGTTATGCCTAGCGTCCGCGCCGCACCTTGAGAGAGGTCTATCAGCAAATTGGTCTGCCGCGGCCCGCGATCGTTGATCTGGACCAGGATCGTGCGGCCCGTGTCGAGCGCGGTTATCTCGGCATAGGAGCCGAGCGGCAGCGTGCGATGCGCCGCAGTGAATCCCTTGGGATCGAACGGAACGCCCGATGCCGTGCGCCCGCCCGCCAGCTCATCGCCGTACCAGGTGGCATAGCCGACTTCGTCGTAGCGCGACTCGCCGCGGCCCGAGGTGGCGCGCGGACCATCCGATGAGGGCGGCCCGGCATCGGCTTCGTCGGCAGAGAGCGGCGCGGGTCGGCCTGCCGGCGGCACGACATCGGGCGCGCCGGCCGAAGCGAGCGGCGTCGGCTGCGGCGCCTCTTGTGGACTAGATGGTGGATAGGTCTGTGGATAACCGCCTCGCGGCGCGCTGCCATAGGTCGGATCAGACAAGCGTGGTCCGTCACCAGACCCGCCGCTTCCTACGCACCCCGCCAGGACCAGGCATGCCCCCAGCCCGGCCCCGAACGCCCCGTTACTCAACCGCATCCGCCAGCAGCCCCACGCTCAACGCATAAAAATTCGAACAATTGTAATCGAGGATAACCCGATAATTGCCGGTCAGCAGATAGGCGGTCTTGCCGGGTCCGTCCGGCTCGATCAGCGTCGCCTGCACATTGCCCGCCGGCCACGCCTTCAACTGTGGCACGATCCCCAGCGCGCGCCATTCGGCGATCGACCGCCAGCCGCTTTGTCGAGCGAACACTTTGGGGCAGCGCGGCGAGATCAGCTTGTTGGTCACGCCCGAGCGATCGAACGTCGCGGGTACCGAGACGGCAAGGCCCCAGGGCTGCCCACGCCGCCATCCGGCATTGTAGAAATAATTGCCGATCGAGGCGAGCGTGTCGGCGTCGCTGTTCCAGATGTCGGCGCGGCCATCGCCATCGCCATCGCGCGCCATGCGGAGATAGACCGACGGCAGGAATTGCGGCCCGCCCATCGCGCCCGCCCAGCTGCCGACGAGCTGGCTGCGCGAAACGCCGCGATCGACCATTTTCATCGACGCGATCAATTCACCTTCGAACAGCGAGCGGCGACGGCCATCATAGGCCAGAGTCGCCAAGGCCCGCGGCAGGTCGAAATTGCCCATGATCCGGCCGTAATTGGTCTCATGTCCCCAGATCGCGACCATGATCGATTCGGGGACACCGGTTTCGCTCTCGATGCTGCGCAGATGCGCGCGTTCGGCCAGGTACTTCGCCCTGCCCTGCCCGATTCGGGCGGCGTCGACATGGCTGCGAAGGTACGGCGCGAACGGCGGCGACGCGCTATTGGTCGGATTGGCCGGATTGCCTCCCGGCTGGGCATGATCGAGATCGATCACGCGTTGATTGAAGGTGAGCCCGGCCAAGACCGAATCGGCACTCGACGGTTTCACGCCCTGGGCAAGCGCGCGGCTGCGCACGCTTTGCAGATAGGCCTGAAACGCCGCATCGTCCTGTGCGTTCGCCGACCCCGTTGTCACCCACAACCCGGCGGTCAGCGTGATCGCCGCCGCCATTCGTCCCATCATACCCCGTCCGCGCATCGGCAGACCGTGCCACAGCGCGCGGCAAAGGTGAAATCCCATCGTCGCACGACTTGCACAAATCGCCGCCGTTGCGCAAAGCGCTGCTCGCGCGCGGAGAGGTGGCCGAGTGGTTTAAGGCAGCGGTCTTGAAAACCGCCGTGGGTTAACGCCCACCGTGGGTTCGAATCCCACCCTCTCCGCCACGGGACGCTCCGGTGCGCGCTGCTGATCCATTTGGATCCAGATTAAGCGGGAGCTTCCTGGACAATTCAGGCCGGAAGCGCTCCTGCTTCTGGCAGTGAGATCCTGTAATCGGCCCAGCCGGTCGACAGGAGCGCATCGGCGACCGTCGCCGTCACCACGCCCGGGGCTGAGACCCCACGCGCGCGGCGACCGCTGCCTCGATCTCGTTCAACTGCGCTTGCGACAAGACGCCGGCCAGCAGTAGCCCGCGCATCAATTCGTCGGCCAGCGCGGCCAGAAAATGCACTTCGGCGCGCTCGGCATGCGTGTCTTCGCCATCCGCGTTCAGGTCGCCACCCATGCGTCTCTCCTCCGGCAAGCTTCAATGCGTGCGTGAACGATTGATCATCAAATTCGACGCAAACGGGTGAAGCCGCGGCAGTATCCTGGATGGCCGCGCGCCGTCTCCAGTCGCCGCTCTGCCCTCACCGGCGTCCTTGCGGTCAGAAGATTCCGAGAAACTTCTTCTTTTGTTTCTTGCGATCGGCGACCGACTCCTTCCCGCTCTCCGATTTGGCGGTGGTGCCGTTGCCGACGTCGTCGCGCGGCTTGCCCTTCGTCGTCCGCATCGCCTGGGCATGAGCGCCGGCCAGGATCGGCCCGCACGCGGCGCTTTTCGCGTCGCCGACATCGATAAAAGCGAGAATGGCGGCGAGCGGACTCGCGACGGCCGCCAATCCGACACCCCCACCAGCGCGAGCGAGCAACTCCGGGCTGATCACCTCGATGCGCGGCTTGGCGAAATACCCGTTGAGGCCGACCGGCGACTGGGCCGAGAACAGCGAGAATTGCTTGCCGTCGGCGCGAAACGCGAGGTCGACGCCCTCATTCTTGAAGCTCAGCCCGCCACGGCCGAGGATGACATTCTTCTTCGTGTCGATGATGATCGGGTCCGCGGCGGCTACCCCGTCGCGCACGGTGAAGGCTATCAGCCCGCAATTGATCTGCACCGGCTCTTTCAATTTGTGCTCGAACATCTTCTGGACGAATGTGCCGATGTCGAGCTCCGACAGCTGGGCGTTGCGCGTCCAGAAGCTGCCCCCCGGTATGATAAACGCGACGCGACCGCTCGCCGAGGCGAGCGAATCGTGGATCGTGTCGCCGCGCCCCTTCAATTGGATGCGGCCCTTTATCGTGCCGCTCGTGCCTGACTCGTCTACGCCATAACCGGCGAGCAGCCGGCCCATCGGCGTGGGCGACAGACGAATGTCGTAACTGTCGAGCGCCGGCCGCGATCGCGTATCGAAAATCAGGTCCGATGCCACGTTGCCCCGCGCCATCGCAAAGCTCAGCGGAGACAGCGCCAGCCGGCCGCGATCGAGCGCCAGCGTCAGGTCGACATGGGCGATTGGCAGGTTGCGCGACTTGATATCCTGGATCGTCCAGCGCAGCCCGGCATCGAAACGCTGCAACTCGGCGACCGGCAACGCGGCGTCGGGCAGCACGCGCTGGGGCGCGGCGCCAGTTGCCGCGGCAGCGGCCACCGCGCCCTTCGCCGCGACGATGTCGGGATTGTAGCCGATGAACGGAGCGGCATCGACGATGTCGAGTTCGCGCGTGGCCAATACCGAATCGAGCCGAAGCCGCTCGCCAGTGACGATCGTCAGCCGCCCGGCGAGGTCGCTGTCGCCGAACCGGCCGGCCATGTGCGTGAAGCGATAATCGGGGCCGTCCTTCACCAGTTGCGCGCGCAGCGAATAATCGCGGGTATTGGGTAGGACGACGCCGATAATGCCGAGCAGTTCGGCCAGGTTGCTGCCGCGCGCGCGTACGCGTAGCGGCACGTTCTCGATATCGGTCGCCGACGGCAATGTCCCTGCCACGTCGATCACGTTGCCCGCGGCCCAAGCCCGCGCGACCAGCTTGTTCTCGCCGCGATCGAGCGTCGCGTCGGGCGACATCAATTGCGCGACAAGACGAAACGGCGTGTCGCGAATTTGTCCTGTCCCGTGCAGCTCGACCGCCTTGCCGATCTCCTTGTTGGTGGCGGCGATCGGATCGATCCCCAGGTCGGCGAGCAGCCGCATCCGCGGATCGGCATACCGCACCTTTGTACCCACGACCGTCGCGCGGTCGATCCGTGGCAGTTCGAAAGGCTTGCCGCCCGTGTCGGCAAACGTCCAGGTGTTGGTGTTATGCCCGGCATTCCATTCGAGGTCGGCCGAACCGCCAGTCAGGTCGAGCCAGTAGACTCGCCGTTTGCCGAACAGCAGGCTCAACGGCGCAATACGCATATCGATCTTTTGCGCCTGGAACAGATTGGCCTTGGTCGCCCATTTCGGATTGGCGACGCTCAGACCCTCCGCATAGAATTTGATCTTCAGCGGTGCGAAATAGAGCTGGAAGTCTCCTTCCACTTTGACATCGCGGCCAGCCATCCTGGTGGTGACGCTCTCGAAAGGCCGTTTCAGGAACCGGCCCTTCGTGATGAACAGGACCAGCCAGATAATGAGGAGCGTTGTGAGCGCGCCGACCAGACTGTTGCGGACGATCCGCCAGGCGCGACTGCCAAAAAAGCCCGCCGCCGGCTTTGCGTCGGTAACGTCCTTGGAAGCGGCCGCAATCGTATCCATCGCCGCTTGAATCGCGCGAAGGCATTCAAAGGTTCATTCGCCGTTGCGCTGGCGGCCCGGCGAAGTTGGACGCGGCCTTTGTCAGCGGTTGACGTAACCGCGACGACCTGGCCGACCGGCATCTGGGTCAGGCCCAGCCCCACCGACTAACAGTCCGATCCCGGCATACGCGCCATAGCTGCACATCACCGTCGGTTTGCGGGCGGGGGATTAATAAAGGGAGATGCCTGGTTTGCGACGCACGCGAATATCTGGGCGGCTCGTTAGCAGATTCCGGTCGCCGGCCATAGCAGGGAGCGCAGCGCCGCGGCCCAGGGATGATCAGGCAGCTCCCACCTCGACCAGCGCTTCGTACAAATGGTCGGGCAATGTGCGGTGGAACAAGCAGCCGGCCTGGAAATCATCGGCCCAGCGGACCGTCGCCGCGATCTGTCCGGCACCAGGCAGGGTCAGCCAGATCACGCTGTCCTTCTTGAGCGCCGAATAGGTCGAGATGCGCGCACCTTCGGGCGACAAATCGGTCACGCGGCACAATGTCCGGTCGAGGCCGCCCCTACCCAGCTTGGCATCGAGCGACACGGGCGCGCGCGGCGACCGTCGGCGGTTCATCACCGCAGGTTCGAATTCCGCCGAAATATTGATCTGCCTGGCTTCCATGGCGCAAAGCCTAGGCACGCGATGCCTAAGACAGCGTTAAGGACAGCATCTCCGACACGCCAACGCCGCGCTCCCATGGGGAACGCGGCGGCAAACGTCGCGCAGTCGCCGAAGCGGTGCGGCTTACTTCTTGGTGAGCGACAGCCCGCCGAAACGCTTGTTGAAGCGCGCCACCTGACCGCCCGCATCGAGCATCTGGCCGCGGCCACCGGTCCAGGCCGGGTGCGACAAGGGATCGATTTCGAGCGTCATCGTGTCGCCTTCCTTGCCCCAGGTGGAACGCGTTTCGTACACGGTGCCGTCGGTCATCTGGACCTTGATCATGTGGTAATCGGGATGAGCGTCTTTCTTCACGTCGCGAAATCCTTTTGAAAGCCACCGGTTTCCGACCGGCAGCGAAGCCGCGGCGCCTAGCAGAGGGTGCCGCGCGACGCAACTATCTCGGAAAATGTCCTGAACGGCGCCGGGGCGCCGGCACCGACGCGTCAGGCTGCCGCTGGCGGATCGGCGATCATGGCCGTAAAGTTCGCCTGCGCGGCCAATTGCCCGTCGATCAGCGCGCGGCCGGCGAATTTGCACACCGATGAGCGCTTCTGGACGAAATCGACTTCGAGCCGGAGCAGCACGCCGGGTTCGACCGGCTTGCGGAACTTGGCTTCGTCGATCGCCATGAAATAGACCAGCTTGCCCGACCCCGCGAGGCCCAAGCTCTCGACCGCCAGCACGCCGGCGGCTTGCGCCAGCGCCTCGACGATCAGCACGCCCGGCATGATCGGGCGGCCAGGGAAATGACCCTGGAAGAAGCCTTCGTTGATCGTCACCGCCTTGATCGCGACGATCGACCGGTCGAGGATCAATTCCTCGACACGGTCGACCAGCAGCATTGGGTAGCGGTGCGGCAGCGCCGCCATCACCCGCCCGATATCGAGCGGACCGATGGAAGCGGCTGCCGTCGCCTCTTCGCTCACCGTCCGGACGGCTTCTTGCCGGTCGACGGTGCCGGTGCCGGCGTTAGTGCGCTACCGGGAACGCCCGCCGGCGGATTGCCGCGCGGTGCCGCCGGGGCACCGGCGGGGTTGCCACCCGGCTGCCAATTGGCCGGCGGGGTGATGCTGACGGTCGTCACCAGCTTATTGAGCTCGGCGGTGATGTCGTCGGTGATGTCGGCATTGGCGTCGAAGTCGAGCGCTGCTTCCGGGCGGATCACCAGGCTGACGCGCTTGGTGGTCTTGACCGTGGCATAGGCCTGCTGGAACTTGGCCGAGATCTGCTCGATCGCATAAGCGCGAGCACGCAGGGCCGGCATTTCCGCCGTCGATGCCTGCTGCTCCTTCTGCTGGATCGAAGCGAAATTGGGCGAGGCGCGCAGCTTGGCGAGCTCGGAATCGTCGAGCTGTCCATCCTTGTTGGCGTCGAACGCTTGCTCCAGCGGCGCGAGCTCCTTGCGGATCGCCTCCGCCTGATCGAGACCGGTCTTGTAGGTGGTCTTGATCTGGCCGATCGCCGTGGTGAACGCGGCCGTCTTCAGGATCGCCGTCTGCGGGTCGGCGACGGCGACGGACTGCGCCGAGGCGGCGGGCGCCAGCGCCAGGCCGGTCGTCAGCGCGACCGCGCCGATGCCGAGATATTTGGTCATGCTATTCATCAGAATTGAGTCCCTACGTTGAATGTGATGAGTTTGGTATCGTCGCCCTTGGAATGCAAAAGCGCCTTGGCGATGTCGATGCGAAGCGGCCCGAACGGCGAATTCCAGTTGACCCCGAAGCCGATCGACACGCGCGGCCGCGGCGTGTCGCCGAGGAACTGCTCATCGAACGCCGGAGTAGAACTGGTCAGCGCATTGTTGGCCGCGCTGCCGACGCAATTGCCGCTCGCGTCAGGAATGCCAGTCGCGCAGAGTGTCTGGGTTTGCACACTGGTGGTGGGGTCAACATAATAATAAAGTTGCCGGCCGGAACTGTCTTTGATCGGCGTTACGATCGGGTCGTAGATCGTCTTCTTGGTAACCGGGTCGATGTGCGACGGGAAAGTCGTCAGAGTCGGTTTGGTGACGCCCCAAACGGCACCCACGTCGAGGAAGATCGACGGACGAAGCCCCAGCTCGCGAATGCCGCCCGAAAGCGGAGGCTGAAGCTCGAACCTCACGAGATAATAGGCCCGACCGCCCAAGGCGTCGTCGATATAATTCTTCTTGTCGGGATCGAGCGTCTGCGCGGTGACGACGCCGTTCGCGTCAGTCGTGTTGATGTAATTGGTACGCCGGACACGCGGGCCGACGCCGCGAATGTCGAAGCCACGGATCTGCGGCTCGCCGAGATAGAACCGATCGGTGATGCGAACCTTGTCGATGCCGCCGCCGCGGCTCTTTTCCAGGCTGGCGATGTAGCCGGCCTCGCCACTGATCGAGAAAATCCAGTTATGGCCAAGGTTTACGTATTTCGACGCTTCGATGCGTGAGCGGACATACCGCACGTCGCCGCCCAGCCCGGCGAAATCCTGGCTCAGCACCAGGCGCTTGCCCGCGGTCGGCCTCAGACGGCTGTTGAGGCTGTCATATACCAAGGAATAGCCGAGGACGGACGATAGGCGATTGCCGATCGCATCGCACAAATAGCGTCCTGCCTGCAACGGATCGCAAGTATCGTTGCTGCTATTCCCGCGGATGCCGTCGAAGTTCTTGTCGGTGTAATAGGTGCCCCTGTCGAGTCCGACCTCGTCATAGGTCAGGCCGTAGCGCGCCGACAGCGACCAATATTCGGTGATCGGCACGCCGGTGCGGACCTGAAAGCCGGTCGAGACCTGCGAATAAGTCGTTTGGCGCTGGTCGCCGAGATAGTTGAACGAGTTATAGTCGCGGCGGAAGATGTCGACGCCGACGGCGACGTTCTTGTTGAAAAGATACGGCTCGGTGAAGCCGAGCGACACCGACTTCGAATAAACCGAATAGTCGACATTGGCGCGCAGCTCCTGGCCCTTGCCGCGGAAATTGCGCTGCGTGATGCCGGCCTGGATGATGAACCGTTCGAGGCTCGAATAGCCCGCCGACAGCGACAATTCTCCGGTCGCCTTTTCCTCGACATTCGCGTTGAGCACGACGCGGTCGGGCGCGGAGCCCTGTTCCTGCTTGATCTCGAACTTGTCCTGGAAGAATCCCAGGCTGTTGATGCGATCCTGCGAGCGCTTGACCTGGAAGCTGTTGAACGCATCGCCTTCCGCCAGGCGGATCTCGCGGCGAACGACCTTGTCCTGGGTGTTGCGGTTGCCGGTGATGTCGATCTTTTCGATGTAGGACCTTTTGGCTTCCGCGATGTGGAAGTTGATCGACATAGTCAGCTTGTCGGGGTCGCGGTTGAACTCCGGGTTCACGTCGGTGAACGCATAGCCGAACAGGCCGGCGGTCTCGTTCAGGCGATCGACCGAATCCTCGACGCGCTTGGCATTGTACCAATCGCCCTTGTTGATCCCGAGGCCCGCCGCCAGCTTGTTGTTGTCGAAATCGCGGATATCGCTATCGACGGTGACGTTCCCGAACTTATAGCGCGGCCCTTCTTCCACCACATAAGTGATGATAAAATTCTTCTTGTCCGGGGTCAGCTCGGCGACCGCCGAGGTCACGCGGAAATCGGCATAGCCCTGGGTCAGATAGAATTGGCGCAGCTTCTGCTGGTCATAGGCCAGACGATCCTGGTCGTAGGACGTGTTGGACGACATGAACCGGGTCAGGCGCGCCTGCTTGGTGACCATCTGCTCGCGCAGCTTGCCATCGGAAAAGACGTTGTTGCCGATGATGTTGATCGCGCGGACCTTGCTCTTGGGTCCTTCGTCGATCTCGAACACGACGTCGACGCGGTTCTGGTCCAGGCTGACCATCTTGGGCTCGATCCGCGCGGCGAAGCGGCCCTGACGACGATAGAGCTCGACGATCCGCGCGACGTCCTGGCGCACCGCGGTGCGGGTGAAGATCTGGCGCGGCGCGAGCTTGATTTCCTTGGTGATCTTGTCGGACTTGAGGGTCTTGTTACCCTCCAGGATCACGCGGTTGATGATCGGATTCTCGCGTACGCGGATCGCGATCTCGCCGGTTTCGACGCCGGCTATCGATACGTCAGCGAAGAGGTCACTGGCGAGCAAGTCACGCAGCGCCTGATCGAGCGTCTCATTGGTATAGGCCTGGCCGACACGCAGTTTGGTGTAGGACATGACCGTCTCGGGCTCGATCCGCTGCGAGCCTTCGACACGGAGCGAGCGGATGACGCGCTGCGGCGCCACCGCCGGCGAGGTCGGAGCGGCGGACGCGGTCTGCGGCGTGGCAGGCGCAGTCTGCGGTGCCGCAGCGGCGGGTGTGGGAGCGGCGGGCGCAGCGGCGGTTTGGGCGGCAGCTGCCACCGGAACCCCCGAGAGCATCGTTCCCGCGAGCAACACCGTCACGGCGCGCGTTCCGAACTTCGACGTATTGATAACTTTCACCATTCCACCCCAGCCGGAGACATTGCCGTCGCGTGATTTACGGGCGCGCCCGCCCTGCCCTAACCGCTTCAGCCGATCAACCCGGCGAGATGCTGCCACAAGCCCACCTTGCCCAGATCGTTGAACGTCACGACCAGAAACAAGCACAGGATCGCCGCCAGCCCGCCGCGAAAAGCCCATTCCTGGATCGCCGGCGTCACCGGACGCCGCCGCACAGCCTCGATCGCGTAGAACAGCAAATGCCCTCCGTCGAGCATGGGAACTGGCAAGAGGTTGATGAACCCCAAATTAATGGAGATAAGCGCGACCAGCCAAACGAAATAATCCCAGCCCAACGACAGCTGCTCTCCCGAGATTTTCGCCATGCCGACCACGCCAGACATGTCTTTGATGGGACGACGTCCGGTAATCAGCTGGCCTAGCCCGTCACCCGTCTGGCGGACGATGGCGCTGACCTGCTCTAACGCGATACCCGGTGCTTCCAACACGCCAACCCGCTCGAATACGGGTTTGGGCGGCCTAATACCGAGCAGACCGACATCGGCCTGATTGCCGAACTTGTCCTTGCGATGGTCGATACCGATAACGACGTCGCGCGCCATGGCTACACCGCCACGTTCGAACTCGATATGGGCGCGTTCGCCAGCGCGGAGCTGGACGTACATCACCAGATCCTCGAACGTCGCCATCGGGCGCCCGCTGATCGCGGTGATACGATCGCCGGTCTGCAAACCCGCCGCCGAAGCCGCGGTCTTCGGCTCGATTCCGCCCACCGTCGACGGCGTGCGATCGGTGCCGTAGGCCAGCGTGAATCCGAGCAGGATCAGGAAGGCGAGCAGAAAATTGGCAGCCGGACCGGCGAGGACGACGATTGCCCGCTGCCATAATGGCTTGGCCTGGAAGGTTCGCTGACGTTCGTCGGCCGGCAAGGCGAGCCAAGTCGGGTCGGGCTGACTCGCCGGATTCATATCACCCGCGAAGCGAACATAGCCGCCAAGCGGAATCCAGCTCAGCTTCCATCGCGTGCCATGCCGGTCGGTGCGGCCCCAGACCTCACTGCCGAAACCAATCGAGAACACCTCTGACTTGATCCCGCACCAACGCGCCGCGAGGTAATGGCCAAGCTCGTGAATGAAGACCAAAGGCCCCAGCATCAACGGGAAGGCGATCAGATAGAAGAACGGGCCGGGGCTCTGCATCAGGTCACGCAATCCTCTACACGCTCGCCCGCGATGGTACGCGCTTCATCGTCTATAGCCAGTACGTCGTCCAGTGTCTCGGGCGCAGGCGGGTCGTAGCGGTCAAGCGTATCGGCGACGATTGCGGCAATTTCGAGGAACCCTATTTTCCCGGCCAGAAAAGCCGCCACTGCCACCTCATTGGCGGCGTTGAGGATCGCCGGGCGTGCACCGCCTGCGGTCAACGCGCGCCGCGCCAGGGCCAGCGCGGGAAAACGCTGATCGTCGGGCGCTTCGAAATCGAGCCTGCCGACCGCGACCAGATCGAGCGGCGCCATCGGCGTCGCCATCCGTTCGGGCCAGGCGAGGCAATAAGCGATCGGCGTGCGCATATCGGCCGGTCCCAGCTGCGCCAAGACCGATCCGTCGGCATATTCGACCAGCGAATGGACCAGCGACTGGCGATGCACGATGATTTCGATGCGGTCCGGATCGACCGGGAACAGCCGCGCCGCCTCGATCAGTTCGAGACCCTTGTTCATCATCGTCGCCGAATCGACCGAGATCTTGGCGCCCATCGTCCAATTGGGATGCGCCACCGCCTGCTGTGGTGTGACGTCGCGCATGCGTTCCAGGCTCCAGTCGCGAAACGGTCCTCCGCTCGCGGTCAGGATGATGCGGCGAACGTGTTTCACCTGGGCCGGATCGAAACATTGAAAGATCGCATTGTGCTCGGAATCAGCGGGCAGCAGCGTCGCGCCGAAACGCCGCGCGGCGTTGACCACCAATTCTCCTGCCGAAACCAGCGGTTCCTTGTTGGCGAGCACCACGGTGCCGCCTCGCTCAACCGCCGCCATCACCGGACGCAGCCCGGCGCACCCGACGATCGCCCCGACGGTGAGGTCAGCCCCCGACCGCGCCGCATCGCACACGGCTTGCGCGCCGCCAGCGGCATCGGTGTCGGTGCCGCGCAACGCCTCGCGCAACGCCGGCAGGCAGCTCTCGTCTGCGACCACTGCCAATTCGGCGCGCGTTCGCCGCGCAGCGGCCGCAAGGCGCTCGACGTCGCAATTGGCGGTCAGCGCCCGTACGCTGAAACGATCCGGCTCCCGCTCGATCAGGTCGAGCGTGGATGTGCCGACCGATCCGGTCGCACCTAGAATGGTGACGGTCTTCATGGGCGCCACACGTACAGCAGAGGAACGATGACGACCAGGAAGGCGGCAACCGGCGCCACCGGTACCAGCCCGTCGAGCCGGTCGAGCACGCCGCCATGTCCTGGGAACAACGCCCCGCTGTCCTTTCTCCCGGCGCGGCGCTTGAGCCAACTCTCGAACAGGTCGCCGCCTTGAGCGAGAAACGCCAGAAACGGAGTCGCCAGCGCCAGCCGCACCGCCAGGCCATATTGCCAATGGAGGAACCAGCCGAACGCCGTCGCCAGTGCGATCCCGCCGATCAGCCCAGCCCACGTCTTGTTGGGGCTGATCGTCGGCGCGAGTTTCGGGCCGCCGATATATTTGCCGGAGAAATAGGCCCCGATGTCGCACATCCAGACCAACGCCAGCGTCCACAACGTGTAGATCAGCCCGAACTCGCGGTTTTCGCGAATGACCAGCAAGGCCAGGACCGGCACGCCGACATAGACCATGCCCAGCCCCAGCGCGCGCGGCTTGAAAACCGCGGCGACGAACACCGCCGCCGCCCCGACAATTCCCAAAGCGAACCAGCCCGGCCCCCAGGCGGCGGGCGACATCACGGTCAGCGGGACGACCAGTGTCAGCATCGCGCCGCGCTTGTCGCGAGCCGTGGCGTCGACCAGCTCGGCCCATTCAGCGATCATCACCATCGCCATCGCCGCCACCAACAGCCAGAATATCCATCCGCCGAGCACCACCGCTGCGAGCGCCAGCGCCATCAGGCCGAGGCCCACTGCAGCGCGGATCAGCAATTCGGGAGGGCGCTTCGGGGGGTGCGCGGGACGGTCGCTCACAAGCCTCCGAAACGACGTTGCCGCTGCCCGAAAGCGGCAACCGCCTCGCTCAAGGTGTCGGCATTGAAATCGGGCCAGAGCGTGTCGACGAACAGCAATTCGGCATAGGCCGCCTGCCATAGCAGGAAGTTCGACAGCCGCTGCTCGCCGGAGGTGCGGATCAACAAATCGAGCGGTGGCAGATCGTGCGTGTCGAGCAGACTCTCGATCGCCTGCGTATCGATATCCTCGATCGCCATGGCCCCGTCGCGGACACGGCGCGCCAGTTCCTGGGCGACGCCGGCCAGTTCAGCCTGCGATCCGTAATTGAGCGCGATCGCCAGCAGGGGACCGGTGTTGCCAGCGGTCCGTCCGGCCGCATCGTCGATCATCGCGACCAGATCCGGGGAAAAACGGCGATAATCGCCGATTACCCTCAACCGCACATTCTCGCGGACCAATTCGTCGAGGTCGCTGCGGATGAAATGCCGCAGCAATCCCATCAGATCGCCGACTTCCTCCTCGGGACGCCGCCAGTTCTCCGACGAGAACGCGTAGAGCGTCATCGCCTCGATCCCCATCGCGCGAGCGGCGCGGGTTACCTTGCGAACCGCCTCGACGCCTTGGCGATGCCCCGCGATACGCGGCAAGTGACGCTTCTTCGCCCAGCGTCCATTGCCATCCATGATGATGGCGACGTGGCGCGGCAATACCGCGTTGGAAGCGGCAGGCGCCATGTCGGTGGCGGCCACCGGCTTCACTGGCTCAGGATTTCCTTTTCCTTGGCCGTGGCCACCGCGTCGATGTCGGCGATCGTGCTGTCGGTCACCTTCTGCACATCGTTCTCGTGCCGCTTGCGCTCGTCTTCCGAATAGACGCCCTTCTTCTCGTCGGTCTTGAGCGAATCCATCCCGTCGCGACGGACGTTGCGCGCAGCGATTCGCGCCTTTTCGGCATATTGACCGGCCAGCTTGGCGAGTTCCTTGCGGCGCTCTTCAGTCAGATCGGGGATCGGCAGGCGCAGCGTATTGCCGTCGTTGATCGGGTTGAGACCGAGGCCAGCCGAGCGGATCGCCTTCTCGACCGGACCGATGTTCGATTTGTCCCACACCTGGACCGACAGCATCCGCGGCTCGGGCGCGGAAACAGTCGCGACCTGATTGAGTGGCATATTGGCGCCGTACACCTCGACCGTCACCGGATCGAGCAACGCGGTCGACGCGCGACCGGTGCGCAAACCGCCAAGATCGTGCTTCAGTGCTTCGACCGCGCCCGCCATGCGGCGTTCGATATCGGCCTTGTCATAGGCGGCCATGTATCATCCTTCCTTCTGTACCACCGTCGAGATGCCCTCACCGCGCAGCACCGAGGCAAGATTGCCCGGCTCGCGGATGTTGAACACCACGATCGGAATATTGTTGTCGCGGCACAAGGCGATCGCGCTGGCGTCCATGACCTTGAGATTGTCTGCGAGCACCGTGTCGTAACTCACGGTTTCATAACGCTTTGCCGCCGAATCCTTCTTGGGATCGGCATTATAGACGCCATCGACCGACGTGCCTTTGAACAGCGCGTCGCAATTCATTTCAGCAGCCCGCAACGCCGCACCACTGTCGGTCGTGAAGAACGGCGAGCCTACGCCGGCGGCGAAGATCACCACCCGGCCTTTTTCGAGATGACGCATCGCGCGGCGGCGGATGAACGGCTCGCACACCGACTGCATCGGGATCGCCGATTGCACCCGAGTATCGACGCCGACCTGTTCGAGCGCATTCTGCACCGCGAGCGCGTTCATCACCGTCGCCAGCATGCCCATATAGTCGGCGGTCGCCCGCTCGATGCCCTTCGCTGCCGCCGACAATCCGCGGAAGATATTGCCGCCGCCGACCACGACGCACAATTCGTGCCCCGCGTCCTTGGCGTCCTTGATCTCGCCGGCGACGCGCGCCGTCACCTCGGGATCAATCGCCAGCCCCCCCTCACCCATCAGGACCTCGCCCGAGAGTTTCAGGAGGATACGTTTATAAGCGGGGCTGGACATCTATACCTTCGGGTCGTGAAGTGGCGCGGACCTTAGGGGCGCTGCGCCCCGAAGCCAAGCGGTTAGCGGATACGAAAAAGGGCCGCGCCTCGCGACGCAGCCCCCTTTTCCGTCGAAACGTCGGCTTAGGCCGGCTGGGGCACGCCCGACGCCGCCGCGACTTCCGCCGCGAAGTCCGATTCTTCCTTCTCGATGCCTTCGCCGAGCTGGAAACGGACATAGTCCGTCAGCGCGATCGGCGAACCGGCCTCCTTGGCGGCCGCGGCGACCACGTCGGAGATCCTGGTCTTGCCGTCCATCACGAACAGCTGGCTGACCAGGGCATTCTCCTTGCGGTATTTGGCGATCGCGCCGTCGACCATCTTGGCGACTATCTCGGCCGGCTTACCACTCTCCGACGCCTTTTCCTGAGCGATCGCGCGCTCGCGCTCGATCACTGCCGGATCGAGGTCTTCCTCGTTGAGCGCCAGCGGGAACGCCGCCGCGATGTGCATCGCCAGCTGCTTGCCGAGCGCCTCGAGCTTGTCGGCCGGAGCCTCGCTCTCGAGCGCGACGAGCACGCCGATCTTGCCCAGGCCGGGCGCCTGCGCGTTGTGAACGTAAGGCACGACTGCGCCCTTCGACACTTCGAGCTTCCTGGCGCGGCGCAGCGTCTGATTCTCGCCGATCGTCGCGATATTGTTGGTCAGCACTTCCTCGACGGTCTTGCCGCCGAGCGAGGCTGCCTTGATCGTCGCGATATCGTCGCCCAGCTCGAGCGCGACCGAGGTCACGTCGCGGACGAAGGTCTGGAACTGATCGTTCTTGGCGACAAAGTCGGTTTCCGAATTGACTTCGACGGCGGCACCCTTGGTGCCCGAAACCTCGACACCGACCAGGCCCTCGGCCGCGGTGCGGCTCGATTTCTTGGCGGCGGCTGCAAGGCCCTTGGTGCGCAGCCAGTCCAGCGCGGCGTCCATGTCGCCGCCGGCTTCGCCGAGCGCCTTCTTGCAGTCCATCATGCCCGCGCCGCTTTTCTCGCGCAGGTCCTTGACCATTGCTGCCGTGATGTCGGCCATGTCTTCGATCCTTCTAGTCAGAATGTAGTTGCGGGCGAGGCGGGGCGTTGTCGCCCTACCCCGCCCGCATGACGGTTAGGCGACGGCTCAGGCGTCGATCTGACGCTCGCCCTCGGCGGCCATGTCGGCCTGCTGCGCCGCGTCGGAGACGACCGGCTCGGCGTTGAGGGCTTCCTCGACTGGAGCAGCGGCGACCGGTTCGGCTGCGGCCGGTTCGACGGTCAGCGCTTCCTCGACCGGCGCTTCGACCTGGGCACCCAGGTCGACACCGGCATTGGCCTGGCGCTGCTGGCCGCCGCGAGTCGCGGCGATGGCGATCGCCTCGCAATAAAGGCGGATCGCGCGGGCGGCGTCATCGTTGGCCGGAACCGGGAACGCGATGCCGTCGGGCGAGACGTTCGAATCGAGGATCGCGACGACCGGGATACCCAGCGTGTTGGCTTCCTTGATCGCCAGCTCTTCCTTGTTGGCGTCGATCACGAACATCACGTCGGGCACGCCGCCCATGTCGCGAATGCCGCCGAGCGAGAGCTCGAGCTTGTCCTTCTCGCGGGTGAGCTGGAGCACTTCCTTCTTGGTCAGGCCGTGCGTGTCGCCCGAAAGCTGCTCTTCGAGGCTCTTGAGGCGCTTGATCGAGTTGGAGATCGTCTTCCAGTTGGTGAGCATGCCGCCCAGCCAGCGATGGTTGACGAAATGCTGGCCGGCGCGACGCGCGGCGTCGGCGATCGGCTCCTGCGCCTGGCGCTTGGTGCCGACGAACAGGACCTTGCCGCCACCGGCGACCGACGAGCTGACGAATTCTAGCGCGCGCGCGAACAGCGGCACGGTCTGCGACAGGTCGATGATGTGGACGCCGTTGCGGTCGCCGAACAGATACGGCTTCATCTTCGGGTTCCAGCGGTGAGTCTGGTGGCCGAAATGTGCGCCCGTTTCGAGCAATTGCTGCATGGTGACGACAGGTGCCGCCATAGGGATAACTCCTTCCGGTTGTTCCTCTGGGAAGCGGGAAACCGAAATCCTGGTAATCCCCGCGCCAATCATGGCAGGGGCAGGTCCGGCACCGGGTTATGATGCTTCCCATGCGGGTTTGAGGCGCGGCCCCTAGTCCAAAGTCCCGGGAAAGGCAAGTGGCTCAAGCGCCCGCTCGTCGGACTGACATCGGTCGCTTGCCGCGATATTCATGCTATGTTCCACTTTTCCGCTTGACGGCGGGAACATCAACAGAACATACAGCGATCATCCACAGGACGCGGAACATCTGAATCGCCCGATGGTTGGTTCAGCACGGATCGCGATCCGACCAAAGGGGAAGTCGCAATGTTCACGCTCGTTGCTATCCTGATGTTCGCCGGTGCGCTGGTCGCGGCGAGCGCGTCGATTTATTCGACCGTCATCCCGGCATTGCCCAGCATCCAGGCCGCGCTTGCCGGCAAGGGTCAGGGGTCGGTCGTTCCGCCACTGCCGCCGCGTCATGCCGCGACGACGATCAGGGTGACGGTGCGGTCGGTTTCGGCGCAACCGACATATTGGCGCGCTGCAGCCTGATTCGGCGGTAGCTTGCGGCACTGAACGGAATCAGCGCGAGATAGATGACGCAGAGGCCGGCTAACGTCGGCCACGGCGCGGAAACCAATGTCGCACCAATCGCGACGATCACCGCCAAAGCCTCAAAGCGGATGTTGCGACGCAGCCTGAGCGAGGACCAGCCATAGGTCGCGATGCTTGAGATCATCAGGAACGCTATAAATGCCATCCATGGCGCCACCAGCCAGGGCGAGCGGAGCCAGGGCTCCTTCCCCTCGGTAATGAACCACAGATAGAGCGGCAGCATCGCGCTGATGGCGGCCGCCGGCGCGGGAATGCCGGTCAGGAAGCCCGCTGCCTTGCGCGGTTGTTCGGTGGCGTCGATCTGTGCGTTGAACCGCGCGAGGCGGAGGGCACAGAACACCGCGAAGAGCAAAGCGCAAATCCAACCGAAGCGCGGCGCGTCGGTCAGCGACCAGAGATAGAGGATCAGCGCCGGTGCGACCCCGAACGAGATCGCGTCGCTGAGCGAATCGAGTTCCGCTCCGAACCGACTGGTGCCCCTCAGCATGCGCGCGACCTGTCCGTCGACGCCGTCAAGCACGCTGGCGGCGAGAATCATCACCACTGCCATCTGCCAGTCTCCGCCGATCGCGAAACGCACGCCGGTCAGCCCCGAACTCAGCGCCAGCGCGGTCAGTGCGTTCGGCGTGATCGTCCGCAGCGGCAGGCCCGTGGCCGGCCGTCGCAGCCGTCGCGGGCGCGGCTCTCTCACTGGGTGACGCCGCTCATGATCTCGCCACCGATCCGGCCGATGATCGTCTCACCCGCGATGGTGCGCTGCCCCAGGATAACCTGGCAGGCAGTATCGGCAGGCAGGAACACGTCGACCCGGCTACCGAAACGGATCAGCCCGATGCGCTGGCCGGGAGCGACCATGTCGCCCTCCTTGACGAAGGCAACGATGCGGCGCGCGACGAGTCCGGCGATCTGGGTGAAGCCGATCAGCCGCCCGTCCTTGCCTTCGACGACGAGGTGCTGGCGCTCATTCTCTTCGCTCGCCTTGTCGAGGTCGGCGTTGAGGAACTTGCCGGAGATGTAAACCACGCGGCGGATGATCCCCTGGATCGGCGTGCGGTTCACATGGACGTCGAACACGCTCATGAAGATCGAGACGCGGATCAACGGCGCCGTGCCCAGGATATCGAGCTCGGCGGGCGGCACCACTGGCTGGATCATCGTCACCAGCCCGTCGGCGGGTGCGATCACTAGGCTGTCGTCACGCGGCGTGACCCGGATCGGATCGCGGAAGAACGCGGCCACGCCCAGCGTCAGGAACGCGAGCGGCCAGAACAGGACTTTCCAGATGAGCAACGACAGCAAGGTCGCGACGGCGGCGATGATCACATAGCGCCGCCCTTCCGGGTGCATTGCCGGAAAGCGCCACTTGACGGTGGTCGTGCCGATTTCCGGCGGATCGAGTGAAGGCATGCGCGTCGTCTAACCGTGTTGCCTGTGCGGTACAATGCGCGGGAAACGGATCGCTCTCCTCGACTAGCCTCGCAGGCACGACGCTTGACCCCCCTCCCCGCTTCACCCTAGAGGCGCGACCAAACCCCATCAGGAAAGCGGATATGGCGAAGATCAAGGTGAAGACGCCCGTCGTGGAGATCGACGGCGACGAAATGACACGGATCATCTGGGAATGGATCCGTGAGCGCCTGATCAAGCCATATCTCGACATCGACCTCGATTATTACGATCTCGGCATCGAGCATCGCGACGCGACCGACGACAAGGTCACCGTCGACAGTGCCAAGGCTATCCAGAAATACGGCGTCGGCGTGAAGTGCGCGACGATCACCCCCGACGAGCAGCGCGTCGAGGAATTCAGCCTCAAGAAGATGTGGAAGTCGCCCAACGGCACGATCCGCAACATCCTGGGCGGCGTCGTCTTCCGCGAGCCTATCGTCATTTCCAACGTCCCGCGCCTGATCCCAGGCTGGACCAAGCCGATCGTGGTCGGCCGCCACGCCTTTGGTGACCAGTATCGCGCCACCGACTTCCGCGTCCCCGGCCCGGGCAAGCTGACCATGACCTGGGTCGGCGACAATGGCGACAAGATCGAGGAGGAAGTGTTCCAATTCCCCTCGTCGGGCGTCGCGATGGGCATGTACAATCTCGACGATTCGATCCGCGACTTCGCTCGCGCCTCGATGCATTACGGCCTCAACCTGAAATGGCCGGTCTATCTGTCGACCAAGAACACCATCCTCAAGGCCTATGACGGCCGTTTCAAGGACCTGTTCCAGGAAGTGTTCGAGGCCGAGTTCGCCGACAAGTTCAAGGAAGCGAACATTACCTACGAGCATCGCCTGATCGACGACATGGTCGCGAGCGCGCTCAAATGGTCGGGCGAGTTCGTCTGGGCCTGCAAGAATTACGACGGCGACGTCCAGTCGGACCAGGTCGCGCAGGGCTTCGGCTCGCTCGGCCTGATGACTTCGGTCCTGCTCTCACCCGACGGCAAGACCGTCGAAGCCGAAGCCGCGCACGGCACCGTCACGCGCCACTATCGCCAGCATCAGCAAGGCAAGGCGACCTCGACCAACCCGATCGCGTCGATCTTCGCCTGGACCGGTGGCCTCAAATATCGCGGCAAGTTCGACGAGACGCCCGACGTGACGCGCTTCGCCGAGGAACTGGAAAAGGTCTGCATCGAAACCGTCGAGAGCGGCAAGATGACCAAGGATCTGGCGCTGCTGATCGGCCCCGATCAGGCGTGGATGACCACCGAGCAATTTTTTGAGGCGGTCCGTGAAAATCTTGAAACGCGGATGGCAACCTGGGCCTGAGGTAACGCGGTTCGCCGGACGCGCTCGCGCATCGGTACGAGCTTAACGACACCGGGTCGCCAGCGGTGGCGGCCCGGTTTTTGCTTTGGCGTCGCCTTGCTGCCGACCCGAGCCACCCAGCCAGCCTAATCGCCCGACACGGCATGTCACACGCTGGTCATGCCCGAGGCGCAGGACGCGACATCGGAACCCACGTTTACCAGGCGTCGGTTAGCCGGCTGGGGGAGATTGACGATGCTCGGTCGATTTGGTTTTCTGACCCTCGCGGCCTTGCCGGCCCTCGCCCTGGCGTCCTGTGGCAGCGAGTCCGACCCGATCCGGTCGGCGGGGTCCTCGACGGTCTATCCATTCACCAAGGCGGTGTCTGATGCCTTCGTCCAGGCGAAAAGCGGGCGCCGCGCGCCGATCGTCGATTCGACCGGGACGCAACCGGGCATCATGCGCTTCTGCGAGAGCGCCGGCCCCGATTCCTTCGATATCGCCGACGCCTCGCGTCGGATGAAGCGCGTCGAATTCGAGCGCTGCCAGAAGAACGGCGTGGGCGACATCATCGAGGTCGCGATCGGCCTCGACGGCTTGGCACTCGCCGAATCGAACCAGGGCCCCAAGATCCAACTGAGCCGCAAGCAAATCTACCTCGCGCTAGCGGCAAATCCGATGGGCAAGCCGAACACCACCAAGACCTGGAAGGACGTCGATCCGAAGCTGCCGGCGATCCCGATCCAGGTGCTGGGCCCGCCGACCACCAGCGGCACCCGCGACGCGTTCGTCGAACTGCTTCTGCAGCCTGGCTGTTTCGAAGCGGTGCCGGCCGCCAAGGCGTTGCAGACCTCGGGCGACCCCGCCGAGTTCGATCGCGTGTGCCGCCAGATCCGCGGCGACGGCCCCTATGTGGTGCAAGGCGAGAACGACAGCCTCATCGTCAAGGGCCTGGAAAGCAATCCGAACGCCCTAGGCCTGTTCGGCTATTCCTACCTCGAACAGAATGCGAGCCGGTTGCGCGGCGTGCCGATCGACGGTGTCACCCCCGACTATGCCGACATCGCCAGCGGCAAATATCCCGGCGTCCGGACATTGTACCTCTACGTCAAGAAGAAGCATCTGAAGCCGAAGCCCGAGCTCCAGGCCTTTCTCGATATGTATGCGTCGATGTGGGATCCGAACGGGCCGCTCACCAAACATGGCCTGATCGCGATGTCGGAAAGCGGCCGCAAGCGCTCCGCCGATGCGATCAAGGAGCAGTACACGCTGGATTCGTCGCAGCTGTTTTGAGGCGGGCGACAGGCGGGGGCGAGTTGTCCCCTGCTACGTCGCCTCCGGCGAGCGGACATGTTCGGGCCGGAAGCCCATGCCGATGATCTGCGCGGGAATGCGCCGCAGTAGCGGAATACGATCGAGCAGCGTTGCCGCCAGCGGCGGACTATCAAGCGGTTCGGTGCTGGCAAGCAGCGGTGCGATGATCGTGTCCTGCACCATTCGCTGCATTCCCTGGGTCAGTTTGACCGCGCGGATGCGACGGTCGTACACCTTGTACAGCAGCGGGTCGGGGTCGTCGCCTGCCGCCATCGCCGCAGCCAGGATGTTCGCCGTGGCAACTGCATCCTGCACCGCCAGGTTGATCCCGACGCCGCCGATCGGCGACATTGCGTGCGCGGCATCGCCGATCACGAGCAAGCCCGGGCGATCCCATTTGTCCAGACGGTCGACCGTCACGGTGAGCAATTTGACGTCATCCCAGCTCGTCACGCCCTGATCGACGGTCGCGGTTTCCGGCCCGACTGCGCGGACGCGGGCGCGGAAGGCGTCGAGCCCCTCGCCCCTGATCTTCTCGGCGCCCCCTTTGGGAAAGACAAAGGCGCATTGATAATAATCGCCGCGGTCGATCAGGACGAACAGGGTGCCGGTGTCGAACACGCCCATCGTGTCGTTATCCGGCTTGGCGACCTTGGGAATGCGGAACCAGAAGACGTCCATCGGCGCGCCGATCACGGTCATAGGCAAGCCGTCGCGGTGCCGCGAATCGCGGCCGTCCGCGGCGATCGTTAACCGCGCGCGGATTTCCTCGACTTCGCTTGTCCTGACCCCACGAACGTGCCCGTCTTCCTCGATCAAGCCGGCGCCTTCGCAGCTCTGGAGAAGTTCGAAGGTCGGGTAACATCGGGCGGCATCGGCGACGAAATCGAGGAAATCCCATTGCGGCATCAGGGCGACATAGGGTGCCGGGACATGGAGATGGCACAGGTCGACGATCTGCATGTCGCGACCGGCAATCCGCGCACTCAGCCGCTCGATCTTCTGATGCGGGCGCTGGAGCAATTCGTCGAGCAGGCCGAGTTCACTGAAGATCCGCAGGGTCGATGGATGGACCGTATCGCCCCGGAAATCGCGCAGGAAGTCTTTGTGCTTCTCCAGCACGATCGTCTTCAGCCCGGCGCGCGCGAACAGCAACCCGGCCACCATGCCGGCCGGCCCGCCGCCGATAATGCAGATATCCGCTTCAGTCATGACCTGACAAACTCCCTTCGGCCTGCTTTGATGCCGTCATGGCAATTGGTCTCGACAACAAAGGGTTCAGCGACGCGCTGGTGATTCTCGGTGCCGCCGGCATCGTGATCCCGGCATTCGCGCGGTTCAAGGTCAGTCCGGTGATCGGGTTCATCCTGGTCGGCATGCTGGTCGGGCCCGCCGGCCTGGGCGCATTGGTCGGGCAGCATCCCTGGCTCTATCACATCACCATCTCCGATCCGCACGCGATCGAGCCGTTCGCCGAATTCGGCATCACTCTGTTGCTGTTTTCGATCGGCCTCGAACTGTCGTTGAAAAGACTGTGGTCGATGCGGGGAGCGGTGTTCGGGATTGGCGCCGCCGAATTGCTGGGTTGCGCCGCGGTGATCGGTGTGGCGCTGCTGGTCACCGGAAATCCCTGGGGAGCCGGTCTGGGTCTCGGCCTGGCGCTGGCGCTCTCCTCGACTGCGTTAGTGCTGCCGATCGCCGGAACGACGAGCCCGGTCGGTCGGATCGCCTTCGCGATGCTGTTGTTCGAGGATCTCGCGCTGGTGCCGATCATCTTCGGGCTCGGCGCAATGGGCGGGCGCGGCGGGAATATCGTCAGCGTCCTCATCTGGGGAGCTGTCGCGATCGCGGCGATCTTCCTGGTCGGCCGCTTCGTCCTGCCGCGGCTGTTCGCCCAGGCCGCGCGCACCAAGAGCCCGGAGCTGTTCCTCGCCATTTCCCTGCTGGTGGTGATCGTCGCCAGCCTCGCCACGACCGCCGCGGGCCTGTCCCCGATCGTCGGGGCGTTGCTCGCGGGCGTGCTGATCGCCGAGACTGAATATCACAGCGAGGTCGAGGTCATCACCGCGCCGTTCAAGGGGCTCGCACTGGGCGTGTTCCTGATCACCGTCGGCATGAGCCTCAGCCTCGACACGTTGATCGATCATTGGGGCGATTTCGTGCTGGCGTTGCTCGGCGTAGTCGCGGCCAAGTCGATCGTCACCTTCGCCCTCCTCAAGCTGTCCAAGGCACGCAATGGCGTCGCTGCGGAAACCAGCCTGGTGATGTCGAGCCCGTCGGAAACCACGCTGATCGTCCTCGGGACGGCCGCGGGCGCCGGGTTGATCGCGCAACAGGACGCCGCTTTCTGGCAGACGGTCACCGCGCTCGGCCTGACGGTCACCCCGGCACTGGCCGAAATGGGCCGGCTGGTCGCTCGCCGGCTGGAGGCACGCGAACGGCTGACCCCCGACCTCCAGCTTGCCGAAGAGGGCCCAGGAACGGTCGTGATCGGCTTCGGGCGCGTCGGGCGGATGGTCGCCGACATGCTGCGCGAGCATAATCAGCCCTATATCGCGGTCGAGGCCGATATCGACGCGGTCAGCGCGGCGCGCCGCGACGGCTATTCGGTGCTGTTCGGCGACGTATCGCGCAGCGAATTGGTCGACCGGCTCAATCTTGGCCGCGCCAAGGCGTTGGTGCTGACGATGGACGACCCGGTGCTAACGGCGCACCTGACGAAGCGCGTGCGCGGCTGGGTGCCGGGCCTGACGATCGTTGCCCGCGCCCGCGATGCGTCGCATGCCGCGGAACTCTATCGGGCGGGCGTCACCGATGCCGTGCCCGAGACGCTCGAGAGCTCGCTCCAGCTATCCGAAGCGGTACTGGTCGAGCTCGGCGTGGCGATGGGTCCGGTGATCGCCTCGATCCACGAAAAGCGCGACGAATTGCGCAAGTCGATCAAGGAAGAAGCCGGGATCGATCGCGAGCCGCGGCTGCGGCGCGCGAGGAAAGCGGAAATGCCGTAGGACAGGCTCAGGCGAGCGCGGCCTTCACCGCCGCGACCGCCTCGTCGCCCTTGCTGCCATCAGGACCACCGCCTTGCGCCATGTCGGGGCGGCCGCCACCGCCCTGCCCGCCAAGCACCTCGACCGCCTTGCGCAGCAGGTCGACGGCATTGAAGCGGCCGATCAGATCGTCGGTCACGCCGACCGCGATCGAGGCGCGGCCGTCATTGACCGCGACCAGCACCGCGACACCCGACCCGATCCGCGCCTTGGTCTCGTCGACCGCACCGCGCAGACCCTTGGCCTCCAACCCCTCGACCACCTGGCCAACAAAGCTGATGCCGTTCACCTGTTCGGGCCCGGCCGGGGCAGCGCCGCCCCCGCCGCCCAGCGCCAGCGCCTTCTTCGCTTCGGCCAGTTCGCGCTCGAGCCGGCGGCGATCCTCGACCAGCGCCGCGACGCGCGCCGGCACTTCGTCGGGCGTCGCTTTGAGCACGGCGGCGGTTTCGCGCAGCTTTTCGTCGCGGCTGGCAAGATAGGCGCGCGCGGCTTCACCGGTCAGTGCCTCGACGCGGCGAACGCCCGACGCCACCGCGCCTTCGCTCACCAGCTTGAACAGGCCGATGTCGCCGGTCGCGTTGACATGCGTGCCGCCGCACAGTTCGAGGCTGTAGATCGACTTGCCGTCGGGCGCGCGGCCCATCGACACGACGCGAACCTCGTCGCCATATTTCTCGCCGAACAGCGCCATTGCGCCTTCCTCGATGGCTTCCTCGGGAGTCATCAGCCGCGTCGAGACGGCGTCGTTCTGGCGGATATAGGCATTCACATCGGCCTCGACCTCGGCCAGCCGGGCCGGATCGATCGCGGTCGGCTGCGAGAAGTCGAAACGCAGCCGCTCGGGCGCGACCAGCGAGCCCTTTTGCGCGACATGTGTGCCGAGCCGCTCGCGTAACGCTGCGTGGAGCAAATGCGTCGCCGAATGATTGGCGCGGATCGCATTGCGGCGTTCGCCATCGACCACGAGGTGAATGGCGTCGCCGATCGCGAGTTCGCCCGCGTCGATCTTGGTGCGGTGCGTCCAGAGCCGGCCGAGATGCTTTTGCGTGTCGAACACGCGGCCCTTCAGCCCTTTGTCGTTGGTCGCGAGCCCGGCGTCGCCGACCTGGCCGCCGCTCTCCGCATAGAACGGCGTCTGGTTGAGCACGATGTCGACATCGTCGCCGGCGACCGCCTTGTCGACCCGCACGCCGTCCTTGATCAGCGCAACGACCTCGCCCTCGCCTTCTTCCACCGTGTAGCCGATGAATTCGGTGCCGCCCTTTTCCTCGACCAGATCGTACCAGAGTTCGTCCGACGCTTTTTCGCCCGATCCCTTCCAGGCGGCGCGCGCGGCACGCTTCTGCTCGGCCATCGCGGCGTCGAAGCCTTCGCGATCGACCTGCAGGCCCTGAGCACGCAACGCATCCTCGGTCAGGTCATAGGGAAAGCCGAACGTGTCGTAGAGCTTGAACGCGGTCTCGCCAGCCAAGGTCGAGCCCAGCGCCATCCCAGCGGTCGCCTCGTCGAGCAGCTTGAGCCCCTTGTCGAGCGTGCGGCGGAATTGCTTCTCTTCCTGCTGCAGCGTCGCTTCGATCAGTGGCTGCGCGCGCACCAGTTCGGGATAGGCAGCGCCCATTTCGGCAACCAGCGCCGGCACCAGCCGGTGCATCAACGGATCCTTGGCGCCTAGCAAATGCGCGTGCCGCATCGCGCGGCGCATGATGCGCCGGAGGACATAGCCGCGGCCTTCGTTCGCCGGCAGCACGCCATCGGCGACCAGGAAGCCCGACGAGCGCAGATGGTCGGCAATCACGCGATGGCTCGCCTGTTGCTCGCCGACCGCTTTGGTGTGGGTCAACGCCTCGGACGCCGCGATCAGCGCCTTGAATGTGTCGGTGTCGTAATTGTCGTGAACGCCCTGCAGCACCGCGGCGACGCGCTCGAGCCCCATGCCGGTGTCGATCGACGGCTTGGGCAGGTTGCCGACGATCTCATTGGCTTCCTGCTCGAACTGCATGAACACCAGATTCCAGATCTCGACGAAACGGTCACCATCCTCGTCAGGAGATCCCGGCGGGCCGCCCGGAATATGGTCGCCATGATCGAAGAAGATTTCCGAGCACGGGCCGCACGGGCCATTGTCGCCCATCGCCCAGAAATTATCCTTGGTCGCGATGCGGATGATCCGCTCTTCGGGCAGGCCGGCGATCTTCTTCCACAGATCGAACGCTTCGTCGTCGGTATGATAGACGGTGACGGTCAGCCGGTTAGGATCGATCCCCCATTCCTTGGTCAGCAACCCCCAGGCGAGCGTGATCGCGCGTTCCTTGAAATAATCGCCGAACGAGAAATTGCCGAGCATCTCGAAAAAGGTGTGGTGGCGCGCGGTATAGCCGACATTGTCGAGATCGTTGTGCTTGCCGCCGGCGCGGACGCATTTCTGGCTCGACGTCGCGGTCGAATAAGGCCGCGATTCCAGACCGGTGAACACGTTCTTGAACGGCACCATCCCGGCATTGACGAACATCAGCGTCGGGTCGTTCTGCGGCACTAGCGGCGCCGATTGCACGGCGGTGTGGCCGTTGGCGGCGAAGTAGTCGAGAAAGCTGCGGCGGATGTCGTTGGTCGAGGTCATGGCCGCGACTTAGGCGAGCCTCGTGCGCTACTCAAGCCGATGGTGTGCGGCAGCGAACAGCGATATGATGTGAAGGCGTTCCGATTGGGGAAATGGACGATGCGCCTCTCGCTTCTGGCCTTACCGCTGCTCGCGCTGATCCCGGCATCCGTCGGCGAAGCGACGATGCGGCCGAGCGCCGCCGACCTGCTCGCCAGCATATCGATTTGTGGAGACGATCTGCCGGTGGGTACGACACCGCAACTCTATCCCGGCTACGGCAATGGCGGTTTCCCGATCACGACCGGCAATCCGCGCGCCCAGGCGTTCTTCGATAACGGCATGCAACTCGCCCATGCCTTTGCCCATGGCGCCGCCAGCGCCGCCTTCGCCGAGGCGGCCAAGCTCGATGCCAAATGCGCGATGTGCCAATGGGGCGCGGCGTGGAGCGACGGACCGACGATCAACTTCCCGATCGGCGCCGAGCAAGAGAAAGCGGCGCTCGCCAAGGTGCTTACGGCCGAGAAGCTGCTGACGCCGCAATCGCCGCAGCGCGAGCGCGATCTGATCGCCGCGCTCAAGCTTCGCTATGTGGATGGCGGCGGCAAGGGCGCCGGAGACCTCGCTTTCGCGAAAGCGATGGATGCGCTCACTTTACGCTATCCGCAGGACGACGAGATCGCGACGATCGCCGCCGATGCGTGGATGATTCCGACGGCGTTGACCAGCGGCACCGCCAACCTGCCGCGCGCGGTGACTCTGCTCGAGGGCGTGCTCAAACGCAGTCCGGACTACACGCCCGCGATCCATTTCTACATCCACGCGACCGAGATGAGCGGCTTCCCCAAGCGCGCCGAACCTTATGCCGACAAGCTCGGCAGGTTGGCGCCGACGTCGAGCCATTTGATCCACATGCCGTCGCATACTTTCTATTGGGTCGGCCGCTATCAGGACGCCGCCGACGCCAATGTCGCCGCGGTCGACCTCGGCCAAAGCGACGCGCGGATCGCGGGCCTGGTCAAGCCGGGCCAGGTCTGGATGCTGCCCTATCACGGGCATAACGTGCAGTACGGCGTCGGCGGCGCGCTGATCTCGGGCGACGGCAAAGCGGCACTGGCGCTCAGCGACCCGCTGATCGCGGCGAGCGCCAGCCTGCCCGATCCCGACAATCTGTTCCTCCAGATGGGCGTCGGCACCGCTTATTTCGCCGAAGGCCGCTTCGCCGATCCAGCCCGGATGCTGGCACTGCCCGATCCCGGCGAGAAACAGGCCTATATCCGGCAATATTGGCTCTACGCGCGCGGCGAAGCGCAGGCCCGCCTCGGCAATGCTGCGGGCGTTCGCACCGAACGCGCCAAGATCAGCCTGCCGCCGTTGCCGATCAAGCCCGACGACCTGGCCAACCAATCGCGGCAACTCGTGCGGATCGCGCAGCTCGTGCTCGATGGACGCGCGGCGATGATCGATAAACGGCCCGATCTCGCTGCACGTGCCTATCTCGCCGCCGCCAAGCTCGACGAAGCGCGATTGATGAGGACATTGAGTGATCCGCCGGCCTGGTGGTATCCGGTGCGCCGCAGCTACGCGGCAGCGCTGCTCGCGCAGGGCAAGCCACGCGCGGCGCTCAAGCAGGCGACGCGCGTCCTGGCGCGGCGATCGAACGACCCGGTCGCGCTCTCCATTCGCGCCGATGCCGAGGAGGCGCTGGGCATGAGGGATGCGGCGGCGGCAGATCGGTCGGCCGCGCTGCGGGAGTGGCGCGGCGGCAAAGCGGAATTGACGCCTCCGTTGGCCTAACTCGTGAGAAGCGGCGTCCGGTCGCATATGGCGGCGAGCGCGGCGTGGCGCTTCTGCACGGCCTCGCCGTAAAGCGCGATATCGTCGGGTGCCAGATGCAAGATCAGCGCCGATCCGTCCTCGCCCAGTTTCGAACGCTCCAACGGCCCGGCGACACCGCCCGACAGGCGCTGTCCCAGGCGCATCGCCAATCCCCATTGCGCGGCACGTCTGAGGTCTTGCATCGGCGCCAGCACATTGAGCGGTTCGGGCGTGCCGGCGCCGCCGCCGAGCGAGGTCCATAACGCCTGCGCGATCAGCGCACGGCCGCGCCCATCGACCGCGACCCAATTGCCGTGGAGCGCGATCTCGACGCCGCGTTCGGCGCGGAATTCGGGATTGGCGTGCCAACCGACATCGGCGAGCAGGCAGGCGGCGCGGCGTAACCGCTCCATCGCCGGCGCGTCCTGGAACAACGGCGAGATCCAGCGATCGAGCAAGTCGCCATGTTCGGCAAAACGGCCGAGCCGCCGTCCCTCCTCGCGCGTAGCGACGATCAGCGGATCCTGCAGCCGCGTTTCGGCATCGAGCGCTTCGTAGAGCAATCCTTCGCGTAGCCCGAAGCTGGAGACGATCGTGCGATCGCTCTTGAGATGGCGGAGCAGCGCGGCGAGCAACGCCGCCGCGTCGTTGAGCATCGGCGCGCGCTGCGACGAGATTCCCGGTACGGCTTTGAGCGTCCCCTTGCCGCTGTGGCTGACGCTGCGCACCAGCCGGCCGATCGTGGCGGGCGACATGGCATAATGCTGGATGACGGGCAGTGGATAGCGCCGCAGGTTCATGTCGAGCCGCGCGAGGCTGCGCCACGACCCGCCGACCAGGTAGAGCGGCAGGCCTTTGCCCTTGCTCGACCACCCGGCCTGATCGACCAACTTGGCGACGCGGCGATCGATCGCGCCCTTGCCCTTGGCCCGCAACGCGGCGATCCTGAGCACGCCCAGCGGAAACGATGCCCGATCGCGAATTTCGCCCTTCTTGACGCGCACGAGCTCAAGGCTGCCACCGCCAAGGTCGCCGACAATCCCATCGGCGTCGGGAATGGCGGACAGCACGCCCATCCCGGCCGCGGTTGCTTCCTGTTCGCCCGACAGCAATTCGACGGGAAGCCCGATCCGCGCCGCGGCATCGAGCAAGATGTGTCCATTGGAAGCGTCGCGTACGGCGGCCGTGGCGACCGTCCTCAGACTTTCGACTTCCATCTCACGGGCCAGCGCAGAAAAGCGTTCGAGCGCTTCGATCGCGAGTTCCAACCCCTGTGGGGCCAATTGCCCGGTTTCACCGAGCCCCCGCCCCAGCCCTGCCATGACCTTCTCGTTGAACAACGGCGCGGGAAGCCGTGACGGCCCTTGATAGACGACCAGGCGGATCGAATTCGATCCGATGTCGATGATGCCCGTGCGGGGCTGCCCCGCAACCGGCTCGGCCTTGGGTTTGCGGAAAAGAAGGGTCGCCATCGCGTCGCTAACGCCGCCGCGTCAGCGAGAGTTTCGGGACCGCCCCGCCCTCGAGTGCGGCGCCGCGGCCCGATAGCGACGGATTGGTCATGAAGTAGCGATGGAGGTTGAACGGCCGTGGCCCCGGCTCGATTCGGTCATAGGTGCCGTCGGCGTGCAGAACCCAGCTCTGTTCGGTGTCGATCAGGTTCGCGACCATTACCTGGTCGAGAATCTGGTCGTGCACGGTCGGGTTGAGGATCGGCAGCATATATTCGACCCGACGGTCGAAATTGCGCGGCATCCAGTCGGCCGAGGAGATGAAGATCTTGGCGCCGTCATTGGGCAGCGCTTTGCCATTGCCGAAGCACCAGATGCGGCTGTGCTCTAGAAAACGCCCGATCACCGACTTGACCCGGATATTCTCCGACATGCCCGGCACACCGGGTCGCAGACAGCAGATACCCCGAATGATCAGGTCGATCTCGACGCCGGCATTCGACGCTTCGTATAATTTCTCGATGATCGCAGGATCGACCACCGAGTTCATCTTGGCCCAGATCGCGCCGGGCCGGCCTTCATTGGCGTTGGCGATCTCGCCATCGATCAACGCGGTCAGCCGCGTGCGCATGTCACGCGGCGAAATGCCGATCTGGCTCAACACCGGTTCGACATAGCCGGTGACGTAATTGAAGATTTGCGCGGCGTCACGGCCGAGCTCCCGATCGGCGGTGAAGAAGCTGAGATCGGTGTAAATGCGCGCGGTGACGGGATGATAATTGCCCGTCCCGAAATGACAGTAGGTGCGGTACTCGCCACCTTCGCGCCGCACCACCATCGAGACCTTGGCGTGAGTCTTCCAGTCGAAAAAGCCATAGACGACCTGGACGCCGGCGCGTTCGAGCGCGGAGGCCCAGAGCAGATTCTGCTCCTCGTCGAATCGCGCCTTCAACTCGACCACCGCGGTCACCGATTTCCCCGATTCGGCCGCCGCGATCAGTGCGTTGATCACTGCCGACTGCTTGCCGGCGCGATAGAGCGTCTGCTTGATCGCGACGACGTCGGGATCGGCCGCCGCTTGCTTGAGGAATTCGATCACCACCTCGAACGTCTCATAGGGGTGGTGGACGACGATATCCTTGGCCTTGATCGCCGCGAAACAATCGCCGCCGAATTCGCGGATGCGCTCCGGAAAGCGCGGGCTGTACGGCACGAACTTCAAGTCTGGCCGGTTCTCGTCGATGATCGCCTCGAGGTCGTGGACGCCCAGGAACGCGCCGCTTTCGGTGACGAAGGCATCGCTCCCCGCCAGCTCCTCGCGCAGCACCACGCCCAACGCCTCGGGCATGCCCGATTCGAGTTCAAGCCGGATCACCCGGCCGCGCCGCCGCCGCTTGATCGCATTTGCGAAGTAGCGGACCAGGTCCTCCGCCTCCTCCTCGATCTCGATATCGCTGTCGCGCAGGACGCGGAATTCGGCAGCGCCGTTCACGGCGTAACCGGGGAAGATCAACGTCGAAAAACGTTTCACCAGCGATTCGACCGCGACATAGCGCGCCGGCTCGCCGGGCAACCGGACGAACCGCGCCATCGCCGCGGGCAGCATGACCAATTCGCGGATCATCTCGCCGTCCGACGCGCGCGTCAGGTCGAAGATCACCGCCAACCCTTTATTGGGCATGAACGGAAACGGATGCGCGGGATCGAGCGCCTGTGGCGTCAGGATCGGGAAAATCTGCTCGCGAAAATGATTTTCGAGCCACGCCGCCTCGTCCGCCGTCACCGCCTCGTCGATCTGGCGCGAGCCGAGCACGTGAATCCCGGCCTCTGCGAGCTCGCGCCGCATGTCGCGCCAGACGTTGCGCTGATCCTCGACCAGCGAATCCGCGCCGGCGACGATCACGGCGAGTTGCTCGCGCGTGGTCAGGCCATCGGGCGAGCGGCGCTCGACCTCCTGCTTTTGCTGCCCCATCAGCCCGGCGACGCGGACCATGAAGAATTCGTCGAGGTTGGAGCCCGAGATCGACAGGAAGCGCACGCGTTCGAGCAGCGGGTGCGCGGTATTGCACGCTTCTTCGAGCACGCGGCGGTTGAATGCGAGCCACGACAGTTCGCGGTTGAAATAGCGTTCGCCACTCTCCCCGCTTTCGAACGGATCGTCGTCATTGGCGAGGCGCGCGATATGGGCGGGGCGAGTCATTGTTCACCTTGTTCGGCGTTGTCGGCCGCGGACGACCGGGCGATGATTCCCGCCTCGGCCAGTGTGGCCCTTGCCAGTGGGATCGACAAGCGTTTGCGGCGTTCGAGCACCTCCTGATCGAGCACGTCGACGACACGTTCCACCGCAATGAAGCTGCGTTCGAGCCGCGCGATCAACCACTGGATCAGATCGGGCCGCGCATCGAGCCCACGACGCAGGAATTGGCGTTCGAGCAGCGCCTGCATCAGCGCATCGTCGGGGGCGCCAATCTCCGCAATCGGGCTGGCCGCGAGGCGCGAGCGCAGATCGGCGATGCCGACTTTCCACGCCGGCGGCGCCGCATTGGCGACGAATAATTGCGGGCGGCGCGCGGCTTGGGCGTCGTTCCAGGCGTGGAACAGCTCCTTTTCGGGCCGCAGATCGGCGTCATCGACGATCCTGCCGCCGCTGCGGCTGGCGAAGACGCGCGCCAGCAGGCTGCGCCCGGATTTGCGCGGACCGACCAGTAAGGCCGTCATCACCGGCCACGTGCCCCAATGTTCGAGCTGGTGAAAGGCGTGCGCGTTGGACGGAGTGACGAGGAACTCGTCATCGCCCGGTCCGGGCGGCCAAGCCAGCGGCAGGCCGAATTGCTGGCTCATCCGGTCGGTCGGTCTTCCGACGGGACCGATGGCGGCGGCAGAGAAGGCCGCCGGATCCTGAGCGTCGCGCCGCTACGGCCGACCTGGAAACCGCGCGCTTCGAGCGCCGTCGCCAGCGCCGCCGGATCGCCGCTATAATTGAGCCGCATCACCGACACTCCGCCGATCGCCATGCTGGTGGTGTTGGCGCCGCTGACGCCGGGCACACCGCGAACCGCGCCCTCGATCGCAGAGACTGATGCAGCGCTCGGCGTGTCAAACTGCACGGTAACAGCAGCGCCTCCTGCGATCGGCGCCGTCGCGTCGGCGGTCGTCGCCTCGCCCGTCGGCGTATCGGTCGGCGTCGGAGTTGCCGTCGGCGTCGCCTGGGGCGGCGGAATATAGGCCAGGCTGGGGTCGACCCCAAGCGCGCCGTTGCGCAATCCGTCCTGATAGATCGTGTCGATCCGGTTCACGCCGGCGTCGAGCAGTGCGGGTACGCCGGCTTCGCTGTCGACGCGCAACGCGAATCGCGCCAGCAGGTCGTTGTCGGGGCCGTGGCGCGCCTCGAACACGCCGACGACGGGCCCGCCCGGCCATTGGCGATAGAGCGTGACCGAGGGTACCAGGACGTCGGCGGCGGCATATTGGTCGAGCACGCTGCGCCACCAGCCGCGATCGCGCCGGCTCGCCTGGCCCTCGTTAACCAACAGCGAATCGGCGCCGACGCCAGTCGGGCGAACATAATCGACCGAGCTGTCTCCGGCCCGGAATCGTTGCCAGGCGTCCGCCCAGGCAGTCTTCTGCTCGAACGCGACCGCGCTACCACCCGACCATTGGATCGGGATCAACAACATCGGGGCGGACCGCGAAATGTCACCAACCGCGCCCATCAATCCGCCTAGCCGCGCGCGGCTGAACAACACGCCCAGCTTGGCGATATAGCGATTGGGACCGATCTGCTCGTTCTGGATGACGATGCCCGTCACCATCGAATCGAGCACGCTGTCGGCGGGCACACCACCGCCGCCACCGTATTTCTGCGACAGCATTTGATAGGCTTTGCGCTGGGCAAGTCTCCAGCCGGCGATCCGCGCGGACTCGGCGTCTGGCCCGTTGACGTCGACGTCGACATTATCGACCTGATAGCTGCCCGACGCGTCGATCGGCTGATTCATGTCGATCTTGTCGCCGCCGTCGTCCTGTGCGGCGACCATCCCGGCGGCCCCGGCAAGAGCAAGGGCCGCGGCGAGGGCGGAGGCGTGGAAGAAACGGCTGCGGCGCATGTCGGCGCCCTTTTGGCGAAGCAGACGTGGAAATCCAAGCGTGTTGTCGCTACGCGGCATCACATGAGCGAAGATCAGCGCCAAAACAGCCCCTACACTTACGCCGATGCCGGCGTCTCGATCGCCGCCGGCAACGCGCTGGTTCGCGCGATCGGACCGCTGGCCAAGGCAACGCGCCGACCCGGCGCCGACGCCGATCTCGGGGGATTCGGCGGGTTCTTCGACCTTAGGGCCGCCGGGTTCAAGGATCCGCTACTGGTGGCGGCCAATGACGGGGTCGGCACCAAGCTGAAACTCGCGATCGACAGCGGGCGCCATGACGGCGTCGGCATCGATCTGGTCGCAATGTGTGCCAACGATTTGATCGTGCAGGGTGCCGAGCCTTTGTTCTTCCTCGATTATTACGCAACCGGAAAGCTCGACAACGCGGTTGCCGAGCGCGTGGTCGCAGGCATTGCCGAGGGCTGCCGTATCGCCGGCTGCGCGCTCATCGGCGGCGAGACTGCCGAAATGCCGGGCATGTATGCAGATGGCGATTACGACCTCGCCGGCTTCTGCGTCGGCGCGGTCGAGCGCGACCACGTGCTGACCGGCAAGGACATAGCGGCCGGAGATGTGTCTCTCGGGCTCGCGTCGTCAGGCGTACATTCCAACGGTTATTCGCTGGTCAGGCGATTAGCCGCCGACCGCGGCTGGAAGCTCGACCGCCCTGCCCTGTTCGACGCCGACACGTTGTTGATCGATGCGCTGATGGCCCCGACGCGCATATACGTGAAGAGCCTGTTACCGCTCATTGCGGAAGGCCGGATCAAGGGATTGGCGCATATCACCGGTGGTGGCCTGCTCGAGAATATCCCGCGCGTGCTGCCTGATGGCGCGCATGCCCGGATTAATGCCGATGGCTGGGAGCAGCCGCGGCTGATGGCGTTCCTGCAGGCGCAGGGCGCGATCGAACCCGAGGAAATGGCGCGCACCTTCAATTGCGGAGTCGGGATGGCGGTCGTGGTTGCCGCGAACGACGTCGAAGCGGTGACGGCCGCACTAACGGCTGCCGGTGAAACAGTGCTGACGATCGGCGCGATCGAGGCCGGGCCGCGCGGTTGCACCGTGGAGGGTTCGGCCGGCACCTGGAGCGCGCGCGATAACTGGACGGCGACGCACAATGCGTGAGGCGCCGTTTCCCCCCTCCCGCTTGCGGGAGGGGTTGGGGGACGGCCTGTTGGAAACCTCTCAAATGCCTGCTCAACCGAACCTCCCCTCCCCTAGCTCCTCCCGTAAACGGAAGGGGAACGCGTCATGAAAAAAATCGGCATCCTCATCTCGGGTCGCGGGTCGAACATGCAGGCAATCGTCGGGCATGCGACCGACGCCTACGAAGTCGTGGTGGTCGCGTCGGACAAGCCCGAGGCGCCGGGCCTGATCTGGGCGCGCGAGCACGGTATCCCTACCTTCGCGCTGTCGCCCAAGGGGATCGGCAAGCTTGCCTATGAAGCGGCGATTTCCGCGGCCCTCCGTGAAGCCGGCGCCGAGATCGTCGCGCTCGCCGGGTATATGCGGCTGCTGTCGGACGAGTTCGTCGCCGAATGGCGTGGGCGCATCATCAACATCCATCCGTCGCTGCTGCCCAAGTACAAGGGTCTCGACACCCATGCGCGTGCGATCGCGGCGGGCGACGAAGAAGCGGGATGCTCGGTGCATATCGTGACCGAGGAACTCGATGCGGGTGAGGTGCTCGGCCAGGCGCGGGTGCCGATCCTGGCCGATGACGATTCCGACACGCTGGCAGCGCGAGTCCTGGCGGAAGAGCATCGCCTTTACCCGCAGGTTCTGGCAGATTTCGCGGCGCGATGAGTCCCGATCCCGACACCGACCTGAAGCGGATCCGCGAGATCTGCATGACTTTCCCAGAAGCAGCCGAGAAGCTGTCGCACGGATCGCCGGCCTTTTTTATCGAGAAGGGCAAGGTCTACGCCTATTTCTGGCACAACCATCACGGCGACGGGCACACCGCTGTCCTGGTCAAGACCAGCGGGCGCGAGGAACAGGCGATGCTCGTCGAGATGGACCCCAATTTTTATCACATACCACCCTATCTCGGTCCGTCAGGCTGGGTCGGAATGGAATTGAACGGCGATACGACCGATTGGCAACGCGTTGAGGACAGGATCGCGATGAGCTGGGAAATGGTTGCTCCGCGCCGGTTGCTGGAGGCCGGTGGACGATGAACGACTCTGCTCCCCCACCCGCGCCTGCCGTCGAGACTCCCGCTGAACGCGCCGAAAAGGCAGCGATCCGGCGACGCTGGATTTCGCTGGCGGAATGGGTCGGCATCGCCGCCTTGCTGGTCTCCGCTGGCGGGTTGTGGATGAGCTGGTCCGACCGCAAGGCCGATCAGGCCGAACGCGCGACCGAGAGCAACGAGAAATCGCTCGTCGCCTTCACAGCGTCCCGCGACGGCAACACGGTGCTGACGCTCAACGATCCCGATCACCGTATCCAAGAGATCGATGTCGCTTTTCCGCCGGCATTGGGAGTCGACGCGCAGACCGGATTGTCCAGCCCGCAGATCGACGCGAGTTGGTTCGAACGCGCCTTGCTCAAGGTCACCGACAAAGGCGCGGATGATCGCCAGGGCCGCCTGCCCGTGTTGATCACCGCAACCTGGTGGGACGGGGACACGAAGAAGAGCGACCGGGCGATCTATCAAGTTCGCTGGAAGACCGCCGGGCGCCTGCTCGGCGGCCGCAAGCTCGAGCTCGAAGGCGCCAGCCTAGCCGAGCGCGGCGGGAGTCCGGCGCGGCTCGATGCGCTATGGGCGAGGGAAAAGCCGGCCAAGTGACGATTGCCGCCACCCGGTCCGACGTTACCCAATCATAGCTGCAGCGCGTAGATCACGTCATCGCACAACGTAGCGCCGACCTGATACTGCCGTTCGCCAACCTTTGCGAACCCCTGCTTCTCGTAGAAGGCCCGCGCCCGCTCGTTGCCGGCATAGACCCCGAGCAGCATGCGCTCGCGGCCCATTGCCCGCGCGTCGAGCAGCGCCTGTGCCATCAGCGCGGATCCCAAGCCGGTGCCGTGGACACGTGACAGCGTATAAATGCGACGGAGCTCGATGTCCGCCGGGCGGGTTTCGACCGCAGGCATATTAGGCGTGGTCAGTACCGAATAGCCGATTGGCGCCGCGCCATTCGCAATCTCAGCGACGACGACGCGAGTTTCGCTCGCCTCGGCCCAATCGCGAAACGCGTCCTGATGATTGGCCTTCGCGCAATGCGCGACGATGTCGGGCCCCTCGAGGAGCCCGGCAAACGTTTCGAGAAAGCAGGCCGAGGCGACGAGCGACAGCGCCGCGGCATCCGCCGCGGTCGCTCGCTTCAATCGCCAGTCGGCGCCCGCCGACAATGCCATTGACGCCGGTATCAGCCGACAAGTTCGTCGGGAGTGAAGAAGAACGCGATCTCGATCGCCGCATTCTCGTCCGAATCCGATCCATGGACGGTATTCGCCTCGATCGATTCGGCCAGTTCCTTGCGGATCGTACCCGGCGCTGCGTTCTCGGGATTGGTCGCGCCCATGATGTCGCGGTTACGCTGCACGGCGTTCTCGCCTTCCAGCACCTGTACCACCACCGGTCCGGAGATCATGAAATCGACCAGGTCGCCGAAGAACGGGCGCTCCTTGTGGACGGCATAGAAGCCTTCGGCCTGCTCGCGGCTCATATGGATGCGCTTCGACGCGACGACGCGGAGACCCGCTTCCTCCAGCATCTTGGTGACCGCACCGGTGATGTTGCGGCGGGTGGCATCGGGCTTGATGATCGAAAACGTGCGGTTGGCGGCCATGGCGGTCGCTCGCTCCTCTATTTTGGGGCTGTGGAAAACTGGCGGCTCCCTAGGCGGGGAGCGCCGGGGATGCAACCCGCCCGTTCGGATGGGGATCGAGCTCAGGCCGCTTTCGACCAGCGCCCGTTATCGTCCTGCTTCCAGTAATTGCGCTCTACGCCGTCGCGCGTCGCGAGCGATTTCCACGCCTCGCGTGCCTCGACGATGCGTTCGCCGTCGAAGAAGTGGAACGCCCGGTCGAAATCGAGCGCTTCGTCGCGCCACCGCCCGTCGATCAGCGCGATGTTGCGTGCGGCGTTGGCGGGAACGGGCGCCTCGCCGATCAGCACCGGCTGGGCTGCGTCGTCCTCGCTGCCGGCCTGGCCGTGCGGCAGGAAGCTGTCGGCGGCGAACGTCCAGAGCAGGCGGTCGATCGCGGTGCGCTGGGCCGCGTCGTCGCTGACCACCAGTAACCGCCCCCCACCCGCCACCACGCGCTGGGCGATGCTGGGCAAGGCGCGGTCGAGCGGGGTGACGGTGAGGTGATAGAAATCGACTTGCATGTCGGACCGGCGTTCAGCTCTCGTAATTGTCGGCGACGAAGCGGTCGAGCAGGCGCACGCCGTAGCCGGTCGCGCCCTTGTCATAGGTGTTGCCCGCTTTGTCGGCCCAGACCATGCCGGCAATGTCGAGATGCGCCCATTTGACGCCAGTCTCGACGAAGCGTCCGATGAATTGCGCGGCGGTGATCGATCCGGCGCCGCGCGGACCGACATTCTTCATGTCGGCGATTGGCGAGTCGATCAGCTTGTTGTACGCGTCGCTCATCGGGAAGCGCCACAACAGGTCGCCCGAGGCGCGGCCGGCGGCAAGCAATTGGTCGGCGAGCGTGTCGTCATTGGCGAAGACGCCGCCATGTTCGTTGCCAAGGCTGATGATCATCGCCCCGGTCAGGGTGGCGAGATCGACGATCGCCTTGGGATGATGCGTGCGCTGCACCCAGGTGACGCAATCGCACAGCACCAGGCGCCCTTCGGCGTCGGTATTGAGCACCTCGATCGTCTGTCCGGACATCGAGGTCAGGATGTCGCCGGGCCGGATCGCGTTACCGTCGGGCATATTCTCGACCAGGCCGCATACCCCGATGACGTTCGCCTTGGCCTTTCGCGAGGCCAGCGCCTTCATCGCGCCGACCACCGCGCCGGCGCCGCCCATGTCCCACTTCATGTCTTCCATGCCGGGGCCGGGCTTCAGCGAAATGCCGCCGGTATCGAAGGTCACACCCTTGCCGACCAAGGCGAGATCGGGATCGCCCGCGCCCTTGCCGCTCCATTTGAGCGCCAGCAGGCGCCCTTCCCTCGCCGAGCCTTGCGCTACGCCGAGCAACGCGCCCATGCCGAGCTTGGCCATCTCGTCGGGACCGAGCACGGTGACTTCGAGACCCAGGCCTTCGACGCTCGCCAGCACGCGCTCGACGAAGGTTTCCGGATAGACGACGTTGGGCGGCTCGGCGACGAGCGTGCGCGTGAGGTCGAGGCCGCCAGTGACGGCAAGGTTATGCTGCCACGCCGCCTCAGTGCCGTCTGGGGCGCCGACGATGGTAGCCTCGACGAAGGTCGGCTTCTGCTTTTCAGGCAGTTTGGTGCGATAGGTATCGATCCGCCACGCACGTTGGGCGAGCGCGCCGGCGAACCGTCCGACCGCTGCCGGGCTCGGCTGGACCGCGCCGAGATCGATCGCCGCGCTGATCGCATTGGTCAGCAATCGCGCGGTGACCGCGCCCCCCGCGCGCTCCCAATCCGTCTCGTTGCCGTCGCCGACCCCGAGCAACAGGATGCGGTTCACCGCGCCATTGGCACCGACAAACGCTTCGGCAATCGAGCCCGCTTCGCCTTCGAAACGCGCTGCTGCCGCCGCCGCGGCAAGCACTTCCTGACCAGTACGACCGCCAATCGCCGTGTCGAGCCCGTTCTTTTGCACCGGGATAACCAGTGCATCGGCGATAGGCGGCGTGGCGGCGAACTCGATCTTCATGGAATAACCTCAATCAAAAACACGAAATGCGTGCTGGACGCGCCTCTCTAGGCCGCTATTGCGCTGGCTGCAAAGGCGGGCGCCGGCGATTGCGGATCGGCGACATGGATGCGATACCGGCGGCCCGGCAGTCAGGGACCGTCGCCGGAAAAAGGGTGTTTGGTGATCGTCACGCGTTCCGCATTTCTGGCCGGCTCGGCGATTCTTCTCGCGCTTACGGCCGCCACACCGGCTTGCGCGCAGGATCTTCAGGATCGCCCGGTCGAGTTGCCACCGCCGGCGCCCGATACGCCGGCGGCAACGGATCCCGATCAAGTTCAGTTCTCGGCCACCACGCTACAATACGATACCGACACGGAGATCGTAACGGCGACCGGCGACGTCCGCATGTACCGCACGGGCGACAAATTGCGCGCCGACAAGGTGGTCTGGAACCGCAAGACGGGCAAGGTGACGGCGATCGGCAACATCGCGGTCACCAATCCCCAGGGCGACACCGCCTATGGCGACAAGATCGACCTGACCGATACGCTCAAGGACGGCGTCGTCGACAATATGCTCGTTGTGCTCGAACAGGGCGGGCGGCTGGCCGCGGTCAAGGGCGAGCGTAGCGAGAGCGGCGTCGTCACCTTGCGCCAGGCCGCTTATACACCCTGTTCGGTGACCGATTCCGGCGGGTGTCCCAAGGAACCGTCGTGGAAGGTCACCGCGGTCAAGGTCGTCTATCGCCCCGATCGCGAGCGCATCTATTTCACTGGCGCGCGCTTCAACCTGTTCGGCTTCGCCACCGTTCCGCTGCCCAAATTGTCGACGCCAGTCGGCAACGGTGCGCAAAGCGGGATTCTCAGCCCGGATATCCGCTATAGCCGCACCAACGGGTTCGAGGTCGGCGTTCCTTATTATTTCCGGCTCGCCGACAATAAGGGCCTGACCATCACACCGCGCCTGTTCACCAGCGTCGCGCCGATGATCCAGGCCGAATATGAGCAATTGTCGACCAAGGGCGCGTTCAAGGTTACCGGTTACGCCACGGTGTCGCCGCAGAGCGATCTGCTCGCGACGTCGTCGGCCCCGATAACGACCGAAACCGCTTTCCGCGGATATCTGGACGGCGTTGCGCGATACCAGCTCGATCCCCATTGGTCGGTGTCAGGCTCGCTGCGCCTGACCACCGACAGAACCTTCCTGCGCCGCTACGAGATTTCCAACGACGACCGGCTGCGCTCGACCTTCAGTGTCGAACGAATCGACGCCAACAGCTATTTCGCGATCAACGGTTGGGCGGTGCAAACGCTTCGGCTCTCGACCACGCAAAGTGGGCAGAATATCATCACTGACCGGCAGGGACTGCAGCCGATTGCCTTGCCGGAATTCGACTATCGCCGCCGGATCGACGACGTCCTGGGCGGGCGCATCAACCTGCAAGTCAATACGCTCAGCATCGCGCGGACGGCCGGTCAGGATACCCAGCGCGCCTTTGTCAGCGCGCAATGGGATTTGCGCCGGATCACTCCTTGGGGGCAGGAAGTGACGCTGACCGCCTATCTGCGCGGCGATGCTTACAACGCCAGCGATACCGTCGCGACTTCGGTCATCAGCTATCGGGGCGCCAGTGGTTTCCATACGCGCGGGATCGCGGCGCTCGCGCTCGACGTGAAATGGCCGCTGATCGGCCAATTCATGGGCGGCACGCAGCGGGTGACGCCGCGCTTTCAGATCGTCGCCTCGCCGCCCACCGCCAACCTGCTCGTTCCCAACGAAGATGCCCGCGCGGTCGACCTCGAGGATTCCAATCTCTTCGCGCTCAATCGTTTCCCCGGCTACGACCGCTGGGAAGATTCGACGCGCTTCACTTATGGCGTCGACTATGCGCTCGATCTGCCGGGGATCGCGATCAGCGCGACGATCGGCCAGAGCTATCGCCTGTCGACCCAGCCGACCATCTTCCCGGACGGTACCGGCCTCACCGATCGCTGGTCGGATATCGTCGGGCGCACCGAAGTTCGCGTTCGCGACTTCGTCTCGATCGTCCACCGCTACCGGCTGGACAAGGACAATTTCGCGATCCGCCGCAACGAGATAGATGCCACGGTGGGCAACAAGCGCACCTATTTGCTGGTCGGATACCTCCGCCTCAATCGCAACATCAGCCCGACGCTCGAGGATTTGCGCGACAGCGAGGAGCTTCGCGTCGGCGGACGGGTCGGGTTCGCGCGCTTCTGGTCGATCTTCGGGTCGGCAACGATCGACCTGACCGACAAGAACGAGGATCCGCAGCTGCTGAACGCCGACGGCTTCGACCCGATCCGTCATCGGCTGGGGGTGCAATATGAGGACGATTGCCTCCGCCTCGGCCTCACTTGGCGCCGCGACTATCAAAATACTGGCGACGCCAAGGCGGGTAACAGCTTCCTGTTGACGCTGGCATTCAAGAATTTGGGTCGATAAGGCGCATAGCCATAACCGGCAACGCCCTGGATTGCGCTGGGAGGCGTGCTGGCTAGGAGCGCGGCGCAGTCGCGTAGCTGATAGCTACGCGCAAGCAAGCGACGACGCCGGTGCGCCTCCCAGCGCAACCGCGAAGCGGCGGGCGGATTTTGGCGCATGATGAACAGGTAAAACTGCCCCCGGCAGTTTTAGCCGTGTCCGGGGGACACGGCGACCTGTTCATCGTCGCTCGTCGGTCACGATGCATAATGCATCGCTCCCTCCTCGTTCCTAGCCCTGCACCAAAATCCGCTCCGTCCAGGGTATTGCCGGTTATGGCTATGCGCCGTAAGCATGCGTTCATGCGAAATCGGGCAGGCGTAAACGGTTTGTCGGGTGCGCCCGGTTGTTCATGGGGTTTCTTTCAGGTGAAAATTTTCTCGACTTCGGCGCGCATCGCGCTTGCGCTTGGTGCCGGCGCGATGATGGCGGCGAGCGGTGCCTCGATCGCCCAGACCGTGCCCGACAGCAGTGTGCCGCAGACCGGCCTGGATATTCCGGAGAACCTCCAGATCTTCGGCAAGCTCGATCCCAACGTCCGCAAGCCGACCGCCATCGTCAACGGCGTGGTGATCACCGGCACCGATGTCGACCAGCGGATGGCGCTGATCATCGCCGCCAATCAGTATCAGCTCAACGACCAGGAGCGCGACCAGCTGCGGCTGATGGTGCTGCGCGGCCTGATCGACGAAGTGCTGCAGATCCAGGAAGCCAAGACGAGCGACATCACGGTCACGTCGGCGGAGATCGACCAGGCGCTCGGCCGCGTCGCCAAGAATTTCAACCAGCCGCCGGAGAAGTTCGCCGCCTTCCTGCGCTCGATCGGATCGTCGGAACGCTCGGTGCGCAAGCAGATCGAAGGCGAGCTCGCCTGGCAGCGCTATCTGCGCCGCACGGTCGAACCGCGCGTGAACGTCAGCGAAGAGGAAGTGCAATCGATCCTCGACCGCATGACCAAGGACAAGGGTACGGAGGAATATCACCTCTACGAAATCTACAAGAACGCGGGGACCAATCCGCAGGCCGTCGTCGCCAACATGCAGAACATGATGCAGCAGATGAAGGATGGCAAACAGACGTTCCGATATTTCGCCCAGACGCAGTCCGAAACCACGACGGGTCCGAGCGGGGGCGATCTCGGCTGGGTTCGGGCGGCGATGCTGCCCGCAGAAATCGCAACCGCGGCGTCGCAGATGCAGCCCGGACAACTTGCCGGTCCGATCGAGCTTCCGGGCGGTTTTGATATCCTGTTCCTCCAGGAAAAGCGGCAGGTGCTCGGGATCGATCCGCTCGCGGCCAAGCTCAGCCTGAAGCAGATCAAGATCACCTTCCCGGCTGGTACGACCCAGGAACAGGCGCAGGGCCGCGCTGCCGAGTTCGCCAAGGCGACCCAGGCAATCAATGGCTGCGGCGCCGCCAACCAAGCGGCGGCGGGCATGGGCGCGGAAATCGTCGACAACGATTCGCTGACTGTGCGCGATTTGCCGCAGGCCTTGCAGCAGATGGTCCTGGGCATGCAAATCGGTCAGGCGACGCCACCGTTCGGGTCGCCGTCCGAAGGCGTCAGCGTCCTCGTGCTGTGCGGGCGCGACGATGCCAAGGCTCCTAACCTGCCCAACGCAGCCGATCTGCAATATCAGATGGAGCAAGAACGCGTGAACAAGCGCGCGCAGAAGATCCTGCGCGACCTCAGGCGCGATGCCATCGTCGAGTACCGTTGAGCATTGAGATGACTTCCCTCCCCCCGCTGGCAGTCGCGATGGGCGACCCGGCCGGGGTCGGTCCGGAGATCATTGCCAAGGCTTGGGCGCGCCGGCGCGAGGAGCGGTTGCTGCCGTTTTTCGCGGTCGGCGACGTACGCGCGATCGCCCGCGTCTGGGACGGCCCGGTCGCGCATATCGATTCGCCCAGCGGCGCCTTTGCCGCATTCGACGACGCTTTGCCCGTGCTCAGCGTGGAAGACGGCGGAGAGATCGTTCCCGGCCGCCCGGACCTGGAGGGTGCGCGCTGTGCGCTGCATTCGCTTGAACTGGCAACCGGACTGACGCGATCGGGCGCCGCCGGTGCGCTGGTCACGGGCCCGGTATCGAAGGCACAACTCTATCAGATCGGCTTCACCCATCCCGGCCAGACCGAATTCGTCGCCGAGCGTGTCGGCGTCGCCGCCAGCACGACCGTGATGATGCTCGCCGGCCCTACCTTGCGCGTGGTGCCGGTGACGACCCATGTCCCGCTCAGCGAGGTGCCTGGCCTGATCACCACCGGGCTGCTCGTGGCAAAGGCACTGGTCACTGCCCGGGCGCTGGTGCGCGACTTCGGCATCGCCAGCCCAAGATTGGCCTTTGCCGGCCTCAACCCGCATGCCGGCGAACAAGGCGCGATCGGCCGCGAAGAGATCGACCTGATCGTCCCGGCGGTCGAAGCGCTGGTGGCGCAGGGAATCGACGCGACCGGCCCGATGGCGGCCGATACGATGTTCCACGCGCGCGCGCGCGCAACCTATGATGCGGCGATCTGCTGCTATCACGATCAGGCGCTGGTGCCGCTCAAGACGCTGCATTTCGACGAAGGCGTCAACATCACACTTGGCTTGCCCATCGTCCGCGCGTCGCCCGATCACGGCACGGCATTCGGCATTGCCGGCCAAAACCGCGCCGAACCGGGCGCGATGATCGCCGCTCTACGCCTCGCCGCCGAAGCCGCCCAGCGCCGCGCCGACGCGCTCGTCGCGGCGTGACCTCCGATCTTCCGCCGCTGCGCGAGGTCATCGCGCGCCATGGCCTGTCGGCATCGAAGGCACTCGGCCAGAACTTCCTGTTCGACGGCCAGTTGCTCGCGCGGATCGCGGCGATCCCCGGCGACCTGACCGATGCCGAAATACTCGAAGTCGGCCCCGGTCCCGGCGGCCTGACCCGCGCACTGCTCGCCGCCGGAGCCCGCGTCACGGCGATCGAACGCGACCGGCGCTGCCTGCCAGCATTGGCCGAACTCGAAGCCGCTTATCCGGGCAAGCTCAGGGTGATCGAGGGCGATGCGCTCGAGGTCGACGCGCCGGCGCTGTTCGCGGGTCGGCCGCACATCGTTTCCAACCTGCCCTATAATGTCGGCACCGCCTTGCTCGTCCGCTGGCTGTCCGCCGATTGGCAGCCATGGTGGCAAAGCCTGACGCTGATGTTCCAGCGCGAGGTTGCCGAACGCATCGTCGCCGCCACCGACAGCGACGCCTACGGCCGGCTTGCCGTACTCGCGCAGTGGCGGTCGTCTGCGCGGATAGCGATGAACGTCCATCGCTCGGCCTTCACGCCGCCACCCAAGGTGATGTCGGCGGTGGTGCATATCGTACCTGGCGAGCAGCCTGACGGCGTCGCGTTCGTCAAGCTCGAACGCCTGACCGCGGCGGCATTCGGCCAGCGTCGAAAGATGTTGCGGCAGAGCCTGAAGGGCGTGTCGGGCGCATTGGAGGCGCTCGAACAGGTCGGCATTGACCCAGCACGCCGGGCAGAAACGGTATCGGTCGCGGAATTCGTCGCGCTCGCGCGACGCCTCTCCTGAACGCGAAATCCCTCTCCGGCTTGCGGAAGAGGGCTTTAGCGATGCCCTACTTCTTCTCCGCGTCCGGCTTGTCCGGCACCTTGGTCGCCACCTCCACGCTCGGCGGCGGGCCCTTGGCAATCGCCGAGGCCAATGTCGTCGCGTCCGGGCACGGCTTCTTCCCGCACAATGTCTTGATCCGCGTCAGATTCTCGCGCGCGGCTTCCATCGCACCCTTGGCGACGAGCGCCTCGCCCTGACCACGCAATGCGGTCACATCATTGGGCTCGATCGTCAGCGCCTCGCGGTACAAGCGGATCGCCTTGCCCGGCAGACCCTGGCGCGTCGCGACCGTCGCGAGTTCCAGGAACGCGGCGCGATTGCGCGGGTCGACCGCCAGCGCGGTCTCGATCAGGTCGGTGGCGCCATTGAGGTTCCCCGATGCGGCCGCCGCGCGACCTTGCATCAGCAATGCCATCGACCGCGGGTCGATTTGCGCATCGGCGCGCTGGCCTTGCAAGGATGTCGAAACGCTCAATCCCGCCAAGGCGATTGCGAGCGCTACGGGCGAAAAACGCATGATCGTCTCCACACGGGGCACAATGCCACCGGCTAGCATGGCCGGATCAGCCGCGCGACAAAAAAGCCGTCGGTCGCGTCGTGCGCCGGGGTCAGCCGCTTGCCGACGCCGCGTGCCCGACCCTGCGCGATCGGTGCTTCGGCGGTCCAGCCGGGGTGATCCGCAAGGAAGCGATCGACCTGCCCCGCCCCTTCCGCGTCGAGCAGCGAGCAGACGATATAGACCAGCGCGCCGCCGGGGCGGACGAGCGTCGCCCCGAGATCGAGCAGCCGCGATTGCGTCGCGACCAGCCGGGCTATGCGCGGCGGGCTCAAGCGCCAGCGCGCTTCCGGGTTGCGTCGCCACGTGCCGGTGCCCGAGCAGGGCGCGTCGATCAGCACGACATCGGCGCGATCGTTCCAGTCCTCCAGCGCGGCGGCTTCGCGGTCGCCGTCGAGCAACCGCGTCTCGATGATCGTCGCGCCCGCACGCTCGGCGCGGGGCGCGAGGCGCGACAATCGAGTGCGATCGACATCGGTCGCGAGCACCACCCCATGATTGTCCATCGCCGCGGCCAGCGTCAGTGCCTTGCCGCCTCCGCCTGCGCACAGGTCGATCACGTGCATGCCAGGCTCTACGCGCGCAGCCGCGGCGACGATCTGGCTGCCGACGTCCTGGATCTCGATCAGGCCGTCCTGCCACGCCGGCATCTGGTCGACCATGGTTCCGGTCGGCAGACGCAACGCATCGGGCGCGCCGTCGACCAAGCGCGCCTCGGCGAACTGGCCGGCCAACTCGCCTGCCGTCGCGCGCAAGCGGTTGACGCGCAGATCGAGCGGCGCGCGATCGATCAGGCTGGCGATGTCGGCCGGGTCCAGCCCAGATTCCACCAATCGCCGACCCAGCCAGCCGGGCACGCGCGCTTCGACCGCGCGGGGTTCGTCGGGATCGATCGCCGGCGGGGCATGCGCCGAGCCGTCGAACAGCGCGGCAACCCCAGGATCGATCTCGGCCAGCGCGACCATCGCGGCGCGTCCCGTGGGAGGCGGCTCGCCGAAGCGGCGAATGGCTTCATAGACCAACTCGCGTACCGCGCGGCGGTCCTTCGATCCGGCATAGCGCCGCGTCGCGAAATAACGGGCGATCAGCGTATCCGCGGCCGCGCCGCCTTCGCGCGCGGCGGCGATGACGGCGTCGAGCAACTCGATCGCCGCCGCCAGGCGTGCACCCGGCGTCATCGGGTCGGGTAATTCGGCGCCTCGCGCGTGATCGTCACGTCGTGGACATGGCTTTCCTGCAAGCCCGCGCCGGTGATCTGAACGAACTGCGCGCGCTTCTGCAGATCGGCGATGGTGCGCGACCCCGTATAGCCCATCGCCGCGCGGATGCCGCCGACCAGTTGATGGATTACGTCGCGCGCCGGCCCCTTGAACGCGACTTGGCCCTCAATGCCTTCGGGCACCAGCTTCATCTGGTCCTTGATATCGCCCTGGAAATAGCGATCCGCCGATCCGCGGCCCATCGCGCCGACCGAACCCATGCCGCGATAGGATTTATAGGCGCGGCCCTGGTACAGGAAGGTGTCGCCCGGCGCTTCTTCGGTGCCGGCGAGCAAAGACCCGATCATGCAGGTCGACGCGCCCGCCGCCAGCGCCTTGGCCATGTCGCCCGAGGTGCGGATGCCCCCATCGGCGATGACCGGGACACCAGCCTTCGCCGCTTCCTCGGCGCAATCCATCACCGCGGTCAGCTGCGGCACGCCGACACCGGCGACCACGCGCGTGGTGCAGATCGATCCCGGCCCGATGCCGACCTTGATCCCGTCGGCGCCGGCATCGATCAGCGCGCGCGTCGCTTCGGCGGTCGCGACATTGCCGGCGATGACCTGGACCGAGTTCGACAATTTCTTCACGCGTTCGACCGCGCGGGCGACGTCCTTGTTATGGCCATGGGCGGTATCGATCACCACCAAATCGAGCTCGGCGTCGACCAAAGCCGCGGTGCGCTCGAACCCCTTGTCCCCGACCGTGGTCGCGGCGGCGACGCGCAGCCGGCCGGCTTCATCCTTGGTCGCGTCGGGATAAGTGACCGCCTTCTCGATATCCTTGACGGTGATCAGTCCGACGCATTTGTAATCGTCGTCGACTACCAGCAGCTTTTCGATCCGGCGCTGGTGAAGCAGGTGCCGAGCCTCTTCGTGACGGACGCCGATCGACGCTGTCGCCAGATTATCCTTGGTCATCAGCTCGGAAACGGGCTGTTTGGGATTGCCTGCGAAGCGCACGTCGCGATTGGTCAGGATACCGACCAATTTGCCGTCGGCTTCGGTCACCGGAATGCCGCTGATGCGGTGGTGCGACATCAGCGCCTGCGCCTCGGCCAGCGTTGCGTTGGGCGCGATGGTGATCGGATTGACCACCATGCCGCTTTCGAAGCGCTTGACCGCACGCACCGCGGCGACCTGTTCCTCGACCGACAAATTGCGGTGAAGCACGCCGATCCCGCCCAATTGCGCCATCACGATCGCCATGTCCGCTTCGGTCACGGTATCCATCGCCGAGGACAGGATCGGGATCGACAGCGCGATGCCGCGGGTCAGGCGGGTGCTGGTGTCCGCACCGCTCGGCAACACGTCGGACTCCCCGGGTACGAGCAATACGTCGTCAAAGGTCAGGCCGAGGCGGATATTCATGGGGAGTGCCAATCTCTCGAATCGAGGGTTGGCGGTCCATGTAAACGCGGGCCGCCGGATTAGCTAGGGGCGCGGAGAGCTAGTCGCATTTCGCTATATTGGCGCCCACGATCTGCTACTATCGCAACGAGTTCGGCGGTTGGCCGAAGGGGCATTTGGGGGAGCGCTGATGGGTGCCATTATCGGATTGCTGGTCGCGGTCGTCGTACTGATTTACATTCTCAGCGCGATCAAGGTCGTACGGCAAGGCTATCAATATACCGTCGAGCGCTTTGGCAAGTTCACCTATGTCGCCCAACCCGGCCTGACCTTCATCACGCCGATGTTCGACCGCATTGGCCGCCGCGTGAACATGATGGAGCAGGTGCTCGATATTCCGGGCCAGGAGATCATCACCAAGGACAATGCCATGGTCGCGGTCGACGGGGTGGTATTCTTCCAGGTGCTCGACGCGGCGAAGGCCGCGTATGAAGTCAGCGACCTCTATGTCGCGATCATGCAGCTAGCGACGACCAATTTGCGCACCGTGATGGGCTCGATGGACCTCGACGAATTGCTGTCCAAGCGCGACGAGATCAACGCCCGCCTACTGTCGGTGGTTGATCACGCGACCGAAGCCTGGGGCGTCAAGATTACCCGTGTCGAGCTGAAGGACATCCGCCCGCCCGCCGACATCGTCAACGCCATGACTCGCCAGATGAAGGCAGAGCGCGAAAAGCGCGCGACCATCCTCGAATCCGAAGCAGCGCGGCAGAACGAGATCAACCGCGCGGAGGGTCAGAAGCAGGCGCAGATCCTGGAGGCCGAGGGCCGCAAGGAAGCCGCGTTCCGCGACGCCGAGGCGCGCGAGCGCTCCGCCCAGGCCGAAGCCACCGCGACCAAGATGGTGTCGGACGCGATCGAGGGTGGCAGCACCCAAGCGATCAACTATTTCATCGCGCAGAAATATGTCGAGGCGATCGGGCTGTTCGCGACTTCACCCAATGCCAAGACGATCCTGTTCCCGGTCGAAGCGACGCAATTGATGGGCACGTTGGGCGGCATCGGCGAATTGGCGCGCGACGCGCTGGGCGGAGACGGCGGCTCACCGGGCAATGTTTCGGTGCCGCGGACACGATAGGATATCATCATGACGCTGTTCGGATTGGAGTGGAGTCTGGGCGCCTTGTGGCTCGCCGCCGCACTGGCGCTGGCGATCGCGGAACTGATCGCGCCGGGGTTCTTCATGATCTTCATCGCCGCCGGCGCGGCGCTGACAGGGTTCGTCGTGCTGGCGATCCCGGGACTGGGCTGGATCGTACAGGCCTTGTTGTTCGCGGCGTTCAGCGCGGCGGCCGTCGCGATCGGCCGGCGATGGTATCATCGCGACCGCTTGGCCAGCCCTTCGCACGGATTGAACGACCGCACCGCCAAACTGATCGGCAAGACCGTCGAGGTGTGCGAGGCGATCGTCGCCGGCGAAGGCCGTGTCAAAGTGGGTGATGGCGCCTGGAGCGCAACGGGACCCGATGCGCCCGCCGGGGCGCTCGTGCGGATCACGGGCGCCACCGGGAGCGTCTTGTCGGTCGAGCTCGCCTGAGCAAAAAAAGCTCAGGGCGAACGATCAGGCCTTGTTGCCGCCGCCGAACAGACCAGAGGCAAAGCCGCCGAGCTGACCAAGAATACCCGAATTCTCCGCGCCGTTGATCAGCGTCGCGAACTGACCGAGCGAGCCTTCGCCGCCGATATGGCCGACGATCTGGCTCAGCACGTCAGAGCCCAGGCCGGTCGATGCCGCCGCGCCCTCAACTGTGTCACCTGGGTCGGTGTGCGACTTGGCCAGCGCCATGATTGCGCTCTCGGCCTGCTCGGGCGTGATCCCGACCTTGGCGGCGAGGTTCTGGACGTCGGCGTTTCCGCTGACTTGCGAGAGAATGCCATCGAGCAACGACATGGGAATTCCTTTCACTGGGACCGGAGGCGAAACGACTCCAGCTCTCCGTCAGATACGCGGTTGCGGTCTGGTCAGGAAGCCAGATCGGGCGGCAGATAGCCGAGCCGGGCCTGCACCGAGAACAAGCGGTCGCGCGAATAGAGTGTGAGCGCCCAATCGCGCCGCCCTTCGGGTGCAGCGAGGAGCGCATTGACCTTTTCCGCCAATGGCAGGTCGTCGCAAATTGCCGCGAGGAAGCCGCGTATCGCGGCAACATATGTCAGCGTGATTGTATGATGATAGCCCTGCATGGCGTCATTCACCCCGCCGACTGCTTCGTTATAGTCGGAGATGATCGCGGGCAGGTCGCGCTCGACAAGGATATCGGGCCGCTCGGTCAGCAACCAAAGGCAGGCGGCGAGATGCGCCTCATGCGTCCATTCGGCTTTGGGAAGCGTGCGCGCGAGCAGGCCCTTCCCCACATGGCGGACGGCGGCATCATCGACAAAGAATCGGATCTCATGGTCGGTCATTGGTCGGGCTTCCTTTGGGGAGGCCCGACCGAATGCCGAGCCCTATTCTGCGGTGGCGGGAGTTCGGGGCGCGGATTGTCGCACCCCTTCGTCGACATGATCCGCAAATTGCGCAAAATTCTCGACGAACAGATCGACCAACTTCGCCGCCGTCGCGTCGTACTCGGCCTTGTTCGCCCAGGTCTCGCGCGGATCGAGGATCGCGCTGTCGACTCCCGGTACCGCGACCGGCACCTGGAAACCGAAATTGGGATCGGTGCGGAACTCGGCGTCGTTCAAGCTGCCATCGAGCGCGGCGTTGAGCAATGCGCGCGTCGCCTTGATCGGCATGCGCTTGCCGACGCCGTATTTGCCGCCGGTCCAGCCCGTATTGACCAGCCAGCAATCGACGCCCCCCTTGGCGATCCGCTCCTTGAGCAGATTGCCGTAGACCGATGGGTGGCGCGGCATGAACGGCGCGCCGAAACAGGTCGAGAAGGTCGCTTCTGGCTCGGTCACGCCGATCTCGGTGCCCGCAACCTTGGCGGTGTAACCCGACAGGAAGTGGTACATCGCCTGGTCCGGCGTGAGCTTGGCGATCGGCGGCAACACGCCGAACGCGTCGGCAGTCAGCATTACGATGTTGCGCGGCACCGGCCCCATGTTGGCAGCCGAGGCATTGGGGATGAAGTCGATCGGGTACGCGCCGCGCGAATTCTCGGCGAGGCTGTTGTCGTCGAGGTCGAGGATCCGCGTCTCCGGATCCATCACGACATTCTCGAGCACCGTGCCGAAGCGTTTCGTGGTGGCGTAGATTTCCGGCTCGGCTTCGGCCGACAGCCGTATCATCTTGGCGTAGCAACCGCCTTCGAAATTGAACACGGCATCGTCCGACCAGCCATGCTCGTCGTCGCCGATCAGCGTGCGGCTGGCGTCCGCGGACAAGGTCGTCTTGCCCGTGCCCGACAGGCCGAAAAACACCGCCGAGCCGCCTTCCGGTCCGATATTGGCCGAACAATGCATCGGCATGATGCCCTTGACCGGCAGCAAATAGTTCAACAGCCCGAACACCGACTTCTTCATCTCGCCGGCATATTCGGTGCCGCCGATCAGGATCAGTTTCTCGCTGAAATTGACCGCGATCACCGTTTCCGTGCGGCAGCCATGGCGCTCGGGATCGGCGCGGAAGCTCGGCAAATCGATGATCGTATAATCGGCGGAAAAGCCGGCGAGTTCGTGCGCCGCCGGACGGACCAGCATCGTGCGGATGAACAGACTGTGCCAGGCATATTGCGTGATGACGCGCACGTTGACGCGGTTCGACGGCTGCGATCCGCCGTACAGATCCTGGACGAACAACGTATCCCGGTTCGCCAGTTCGGCGAGGAAATCCGCCTTGAGCGCGGCGAACGCGTCAGGGCTCATCGCCTTGTTGGTCTTGCCCCACCACACGGTCGACTCGGTTTCGGCATCGCGGACGATGAACTTATCCTGCGCCGAGCGTCCGGTGTGGCGACCGGTGGCGACTACCAGCGGTCCGTCTGCGGCGAGATGACCTTCTCCGCGTGCGATGGCCTGCTCGACGAGCGGAGCCGTTTCGAGATTCCAGTAAAGCTTGGCGGCAGTGGCGATATTCTGCGCGTCCAGCCCCTGCGTCGGGACTCGATCGATCATTCTTCCTCCGAATATAGAACGTTGCGGGTTGATCCCGCATACGTATGCATCCTCGATAAGACGGGCGCATAGAGCCGCGCCATGCGCCCGTCAAATGGGCCAATGGTTTACCGGCGCAAAGGTTTCGCCTAGGCGTTGCTGGACCATGATATCGGATATGCCCGGACGATGACGGCCACCATCGCGCTCGTCGATGACGATCGCAACATCCTGACCTCGGTGTCGATCGCGCTGCAGGCCGAGGGTTTTCTGACGCGGGTCTATTCGGACGGCGAGACCGCGTTGAAGGCGCTGGTCGACAATCCGCCGGACCTGGCGATCTTCGACGTGAAGATGCCGCGGATGGACGGGCTGGAGCTGTTGCGGCGGCTGCGCGAGAAGAACCAGATCCCGGTCATCTTCCTGACCAGCAAGGATGACGAGCTCGACGAGGCGCTGGGCCTCGCAATGGGCGCGGACGATTATATCGCCAAGCCGTTCAGCCAGCGCCTGTTGATCGCCCGCATCCGCGCGATCCTGCGCCGCACCGAACTGAGCCACGCCAGTCCCGGCAGCGACGAGCCGCCGGCCGAAACCGCGATCGACCGCGGCCGGCTGCAGATGGACCCGGCGCGGCACCGCGTGACCTGGGCTGGCGACAATGTGACGTTGACCGTGACCGAATTCCTGATCCTCGAGGCGCTTGCGCAGCGGCCGGGCGTGGTCAAGACGCGCAATCAGCTGATGGATGCGGCCTATCAGGACGACATCTATGTCGACGACCGCACGATCGACAGTCACATCAAGCGCGTCCGGCGCAAGTTCCGCGAGGTCGATGCCGAATTCGATGCGATCGAAACGCTCTATGGCGCCGGCTACCGCTTCTCGGAGGAATGAGGCGGAGGGTGAAGGCCGTGACCTGACACTGAAATGGTCGGGTCGGATTTCGCTCACCGCGCGCATTCTCGCGCTCAATATCTTCGCGCTGGCGCTGCTCGCGGGCGGGTTCTTCTACCTCGATTCGTATCGGACGCGGATCCTCGACAACCGCACCGCTCAGGCGAGCCGCGAAGTGCGGCTGATCGCGGCGGCGATGGTGTCGACGCCAGCCGATCACCGCAACGACCTGGCGCTACGCCTCGCCCGCGATACCGACACGCGCATCCGGCTGTTCGCCGCCGACGGTATGCCGATCGCCGATACCCGCGCGATGGGCCTGCGCAATTTCGTGCTGGTCGACCCGAATAAGGAAGGTTGGGGCCTGCAAGCGGCGCGCTTTTTGGATGCGATCATCGACACCGTGGTCAACGCCCCGCGCGCGCCGCTATATCGCGAGCGCAAGGCCGGCAGCGAATGGCCCGACGTGCGCACAGCCCGCACCGCTCAAGTCGCGCCGGCAACAGTATGGCGTGCGCCGGATCGTACGCCCGTCATCACTGCAGCGGCGGGTCTTGGCGACGGCGAGGTCGTGATGACGACGGTCAATGCCCGCGACGTGACCCAGACGGTGCGGCTGGAACGTTTCCGGCTGGGAGTCGTGCTGGCGATCGTCACCCTGGTATCAATCTTCCTGTCGCTGTTCCTGGCGCGGACGATCGTGCGGCCGTTGCGCCGCCTGGCGCGCGCCGCCGTCCGCGTCCGGCTGGGCCGTGCGCGCGAGGTCGTCGTCCCACGGCTGCCGTCGCGCCG
>NZ_BCYU01000013.1 GCF_001598355.1 Sphingomonas asaccharolytica NBRC 15499 | reverse complement strand
GAGGCTGGCGGCCGCCTCAAGCCGGTGCCACAGCCGACGCGCCTCGCCCTCGGGCGGCCTGCGCTGGAATGACGGGTTGATCTGCAGACCCGAATAACGCGCGACGATGACACGGCGCAAAGCCGGCACGACCAAAGAGAGCGGCGTGAGAATAGCGTAGCGGACCAGCAAGGCGACCGGTGCGAGCGCCGACACCAACAGGAACACCGGCAGCGTCCAGGGCTTCATCAGCGCGAGCGGCAGATATTCGGGGTCTTCCACCGTTCCGTAGCGCGTCCGGGCGTGGTGCAGATTGTGCACGCCTTCGTACATGAAGCTCGGCGTCAGCAACGGAATGCCGACCAGCATATTCCAAGCCAACCGGAAACCCGGCACTGCCGAATGCTTGATATGGGTAAGTTCGTGGATGAAGCTTTCGGCGCGGTACAGCGCGAGGACCGCGACGGCGCCCGCCGCGATCGCCCAGCCGAGCGACGGCGCCAGGATCGCGCCGGCCAATGCCGCATAACCGATTGCCGCCGACAGCAGCATGTCGAGCCAGTAAATGCGCGGATTGGGCACGTTGAGGTCGCGGGTCAGATCCGCCGCCGCCTTCAGCATTGCCCTGTCGTCGTCGATCCGCGCGCGCACCGTCGCGGCGCTTGCCGCGCCGGCGGTGCGGCGGTCGAGAGTCACGATTGTATCCATGGGAAGCGCCATTGACCGAACATAGTGGCGACACGGTGGCATTCCAACGACGAAGCCGCGCCGATCAGGGTGATCGCAATTCCTCATCTTGCGTAAAACGGCGTAGCCGCGGGATTGTCGAAGCGACGGACAAAGCCTAACGCGCGGACTGTTCCAGCGCATGAGGTGCCGATGCCCGGTCAAGTGACCATCCGCCCGATCGACAGCAAGGGCGACCTGAAGAAGTTCGTCGCCCTGCCCTATCGTCTGTACAAGGACGATCCCAATTGGGTGCCGCCGCTGAAGGGCGACGCGCTGAAAAAGCTGATCCCAGGTAAGAATGGCTGGCTGAGCCACGCCAAGCAGCAATTGTTTCTGGCCGAGCGCGACGGCAAGGTCGTTGGTCGCATTTCCGCACATATCGACACGCTGGCGCTCGAAATGCCGGCCGACCAGGGATTCGGACCCGGCTGCGGCCAATTCGGCTATTTCGACGCCGAGGATGAAGCGATCGCCAAGGCGCTGATCGCCGCCGCCGAAGCGTGGCTGAAGGACCAAGGCATGGACCGCGTGCTCGGGCCGCTCAGTGCATCGATCTGGGAAGAGCCGGGCTTGCTGATCCAGGGCTTCGACCACCCGCCGACGATCATGATGGGACACAACAAACCCGAATATCAGGGCTGGATCGAGCGCGCCGGCTATCAGCCGGTGAAGCAGGTCATGACCTACGAGCTCAACATCGCCCAGGAATTCCCGCCGATCGTCCAGCGCATCGTCCAGATGGGCGAGCGCAACGAGCGCATCCGCATCCGCGAGGTCGACAAGGCGAAGTTCGACGAGGAAGCGGCGATCATCCTCTACATCCTTAACGATGCCTGGTCGGACAATTGGGGATTCGTGCCGTTCACTCCGCCAGAGATCGACGATATCGGCGTCATGCTGAAGCCGATCGTCTATAACGACCTGATCCGTATCGCCGAGCTCGACGGCAAGCCGGTGGCGTTCATGATCACGCTCCCCAACCTCAACGAGGCGATCAAGCCGTTGAATGGCAATTTGCTGCCATTGGGCTGGGCGAAGCTGCTCTTGTGGTTGCGCAAGCCGCAGGTGAGCACGATGCGCGTGCCGCTGATGGGCGTGGTCAAGGAATTGCAGGCATCGCGCATGGCGAGCCAGTTGGCCTTCATGATGATCGAATACATCCGCCGCGCCGCGATCTCGAATTACGGTGCAACGCGGGGCGAGATCGGCTGGGTGCTCGACGACAATCAGGGCATGAATGCCATCGCCGACGCGATCGATAGCAAGGTCAACAAGGTCTATCAGATCTACGAGAAACGGATTTGATGTAACTCACCGTCCATCGGGATGGATCGTGGCAATGTTCCGACCCTGGCCGGACGGGGCCATGGTGTACGGCCAGGGCCGGAACCCGCTCAACGATCGAGCGGATCGAAGCCGTCGTCACGGATCCAGGCTTCACGGGTCTTGCAGATCTTATGCGCAATCCGCGATCCGGTGATGTTGTCGACGATGCAATATTTCTTCTCTTGTTGCGCAGACTCAGCGGCCGGCGTAACGCGCGCTGCGGGGGAGGCATCGCCGGCGGGACGCGATTCAGTGGCCTGGGCGGAACCGGCGACCATCGTCAGCGCGGCAACGGCGGCGAAACCTGTCATCATGGTCTTGATCATAGCTTCATCCTTTCGAACGACGCGGCGGTCGCCGCGTCTTTGCATTGCTCAGTTGTTCTGCGGCTTGGTCGGATCGACGCCTTCGGCGCGCCATTGATCGAGTGTCTTGCACACCTTGCGATCGATGATCGTGCCGGTCGTCGCGGGGACAAGGTAGCAATAACGCGTCGACCCATTGGCGGCGGCTTGCTGCCCCTTCCCAGCCCCAGCGTCGCTCTTGACCTTGCCCGACGCGAGCGCTGGACCGCCCGCCAAGACGCCCAATATGGCCGCGGCAGCGATCGTGTATTTGACCATCTTCCTGCTCCTAACTAGCTGGCGGGGTGACCAGCACGTGTGTTAGTGCAGTAAGTGTGCCAAACACTATAATTGTTAGAAATCAAATACTTATCCAACGACTACACTTGTAGGCACTGGCGCAAGGAACCAAAGCGCGGGAATTCGCACCAAAGATCGGCGAAACCCGCGGCGCGGTTTACGCCTACGTCAAAAGCGGCGTGCGATCCCCGCATAGATTTCGACGTCGGGAGCGTTGCGATCGAGCCCGGCTACGGCGCCGACGTCGAGTTGGAGCGTCTTGCGCGGCATCCAGGCAAGCGATGCCGAGGCGAGATCCTGCGTGGTCGACCCCGACGGGTCCTGGTCGCGGACTAACTGGTCCTCCAGCGTGAAGGTCAACGCATCGTTCAGCGCGATACCGACGCCGACCACCGCGCTATAGGCGAGATGCCGGCCGCGCCCGTCCTGGTCGACCGCGGCGTCGACTTCGGGCGTGACTTCGAGGTTCACGGTCTTGGAGAGATCATAGGTAACCGGCACGACCAAGCCCGCTCCCCAATCCCCCGCCCCGATCGGCGCGCGGCCGACCGGCAACGTCACGAACGGCTGGACTGCGACCGACAATCCGCTGCCGTCGGGATTGCGGAGATTGGCCTTGATGCCGAGCGTGGCGTCGCCGGCGCGGGCCGCACGATCTACTACGCCCCCGGCCCTTTCGCGGACGATCCCCAAGGGGGTCCAGCCAACCTGCGCCTCGACCGTATCGGTCAGCCCGATCCGCACCGACGTGTCGCCGATCAGCACCGTATCGGTGCGATCGCCGCCTTGTTTGTCGAGAGTCCAGTCGCCAAGCGAGGTTTCGACCGATACCTGACCCGGCGCCATGGTGCAGGCCGGGGTGCCCAGCCCCGGCCGCGCGGGGCAATAATCGCGGTCCTTATCGTCGGCTTGCGCGACCGCCGGAACGAACAACGCCGCCGTTACCAGTGCGAGCCTAATGCCCGCATTCCGAAGGGCGAAGGTCACCGGCCTAACGCAACCGAATCCAGGTCGGGGCGTGATCGCTCGCCTTTTCACGGCCGCGATACTCCTTGTCGACACCTGCATCGGCCAGCCGGTCGGCGGCGATCGGGCTGAGCAGCAGATGGTCGATGCGAAAGCCGGCATCGCGCTGCCAAGCGCCGGCTTGATAGTCCCAGTAGGTCCACACCCCGCCCTTGGGGTGGCGCGTGCGCAGGCTGTCGGTCCAACCCTGGGCAAGTAACGTCCGATAACGTTCGCGGCTCTCCGGCTGCATCAGTGCATCGTCCGCCATCGCACGCACCGAGAAGGTGTCGTCGTTATTGGGGATGACGTTATAATCGCCCGCCAGCACCACCGGCACCTCTTCGGCGAGCAGCGCAAGGGCGCGGTCGGCCAGCCGCTCCATCCATTTGAGCTTGTAATCGAACTTGGGTCCCGGTTGCGGGTTGCCGTTGGGTAGATAGATCGAGGCGACCACGACCCCGTCGACATCGCATTCCAGATAGCGGCTGTGCGCATCCTCCGGATCTCCGGCTAGTCCCCGCTGCCGCTCGACCGGGTCATTGCCCTTGGCTAGCACCGCGACGCCGTTGAAGCCCTTTTGCCCGTGCCACACCGCGCCGTAGCCGGCGGCGCGGATGTCATCGATCGGGAAGCCGTCGTCAGCCGCTTTGAGTTCCTGCAGACAGACCACATCGGGTTGTTGCTCGGACAGATATTCGACCAGGCGCTCGAGCCGCGCCCTGATGCCGTTGACGTTGTAGCTGACGATCTTCACGCGGTGCTTTCGTTGGATTGCAGGGCAATTACCAACAGAGGCTTACACCGAGAAAGACGAACCGCAACCACAGCCCGAGGCCGCGTTGGGATTTTCCACCGTGAAATGCGCGCCGCCAAGTGTGTCGACGAAATCGACCGAACAGCCGCGCACCAGATCGAGGCTCATATCGTCGACCGCCAGCTTGACGCCATCGGTCTCGACCACGGTGTCGCCGTCCTCCAGCCCCTCGGCGAGGCCGAATTTATACTGGAAGCCCGAACAACCGCCGCCTTCGACCGAGAGGCGAAGGATAGCAGGCTTGCTTTGGCGCTCGGCGATCCACGCCACGCGCCTGGCGGCGGCGGGAGTCAGCGCAATGTCGGCAGCGAGAGTGGCCATGATGGGGAGATAGGCGCTCGCCACCCGCTCAGCAACACACCAGTCGAGAACATATGAAAAGGGCCGCCCCGGTTGCCCGGAGCGGCCCCTCCTCTCGCGTCCTTATAAAATCAGTCGGCCGAGTCCGCCGCCGGAGCGGTGCTGACCGGAACGGCGTTGAGCTGCGGGCTCTTGATCGCCTGGAGATAATCGGCGGTCTGCAGGAACGGCATCGGATTGACCGCGCGGCCGTCGATGCGGACCTCGTAATGGAGATGCGGACCGGTCGACCGGCCGGTCGAGCCCGACATTGCGATCAGCTGGCCGCGCTTCACCTTCTGCCCGGCGGTGACCAGGATCTTCGACAAGTGACCATAACGGGTCTGGATGCCGCGGCCATGGTCGAGCTCGACTAGATTGCCGTAGCCGCCCGCGCGCTCCGCACGGTCGACCGTGCCGTCGGCGGTGGCATAGACCGCGGTTCCGGTCCCGCACGGAATATCGACACCCGGGTGGAACGCCGCGGTGCCGCGGAACGGATCGCTGCGGATGCCGAAATTGCTGGTGAATTTGAGGTTGCTGACCGGCTGAACCGACGGAATCGAGATCAGGCCGTCCTCGAGCGTGTCGAGCTTCTTCCAGGTCTGGAACAGCGCGCGGAATTGAGCATCGGCAGCCATATCGGCGGCGGCTTCCGCGCTGTCAGCGGCTTCGTATGGGCCGCCCATCGCGGCGGGCTTTGTCTGGAAGCGGCTGGGGTTGATCCCCAGCGCCTTAGCCCGCTGCAGCGCGGCGATATATTTTTTCTCGGTGGTGATCCGCGCCTTGATCGCGAGCGTCACCTGATCGTGCTCGACCTGCGCCAGCGGCGCGACCACGTCGGCGGCGGCAGCAGCGGCCTTGGGATCGATCGGCTGATACGCGACGGGCCGGACCTCGCCCTGCCCGCTGATCGCGGCGGCGAGCATTGCCTGGCGTGCCTCGACGCGCTTGGCACGGGCATCGGCGACATATTTGATCTGCTGGATCTTCGCCTGCATCCCGGCGACCTGCGCCTCCATTTTGGCGACTTTCGCCTCGGAGGTGAGCGGCGTTCCGGTGAGGCCCGACAATGCCACCGCGTTCACGCCTGCCTGTGCAACACCGTACGCCGAGAAGCTCAGCGTAATGGCACCTGCGACTGCAACCGCGGCCTGCGTGCGTCCCGCGATCGAGAAACGACGAAGATCGCGGCCATCATGAAAAATGAAATCGCGTGTTTTGAAGAATTGGCGGCAGCGAGCGAACGCCTCCTGCAAATTCGTAAGTTTGATCATGCGTCCCCGGCGACCCTGGCGACGATCCCCGCATTAACGGCGATCATGAAGATGGTTGATCCGGACCCAGCCCCTCCGCGCCCGGTTGTTACCAGGGACAAGTGCCAGCATGTCGTTTTCATGCAAGAGGCGCGTAATATTCGCGGGGCAGACCGGCAGCTTCGCGGGCTGAGTCGTTAAATGGCGGCTTAATCATGCCGCGAAAATGGCGCCGCACCAGGTCGCGCCAATGCGATTCAGGCGCGATTCCAGTTGATTCGCACGCTACGCGAAACCACGTCGCGCCGTACGCCACATGGCGTATCTCGTCGGCGAGAATACGCTTGAGGACACGAGCGGTTCCCTCGTCGCCCGCGGCAAGGAAGCGATCGATCGTCGCCGGCGTGACGTCGAGCCCTCGCGCTTCGAGCACCATTGGCACCACCGCCAACCGTGCGAGCGGGTCGTGCGCGGTCGCTTCGGCCGCTTCCCACAAGCCGTCATGCGCCGCGAGCGCGCCGTAATGGCTGCCAAGCGTCCGCAGCCTGCGATCGAGCAGCGCGAAGTGCATCGCCTCATCGGCGCCGACCGACAGCCAGTCGTCGATGAAATTGCGCGGAAAATGACCGCCGAATCGTCCGGCGAGATCGAACGCAAGATCAATCGCGACGAACTCGATATGTGCGAGCGCATGGATCAGCGTGATCCGGCCGCGTTCAGATCCTCCCTTGCCACGCCTCGGCATGCGGTTGGGCGGGAGCAGTTCGGGCTCGGCAGGCCGCGCCGGCCGATCGGCCATCGCGACATCGAATTGGTGCGCCAGATCGCCCCGGCGCCAGGCCCGCACGACCGCGCGGGCACGCTTGACCTTGGCCAATGGGTCGCCGGTTTCGAGCACCGAGCGGCAGGCGGCGGCGATGGTAATGCTGGTTTCGACCGAAGTCATGCGGGCGGCCTACCCCGTTGGTGAACTCACGCCAACTCCCGCACCGCGGCCAACACCTGTTCGGCATGCCCTGGCACCTTCACCTTACGCCATACCTTGGCCAGTTTGCCCGAGGCGTCGAACAGCCAGGTCGAGCGGTCGATCCCCATATACTCTCGCCCGTAGAGCTTCTTCGCCACCCAGGCGCCGAACGTTTCGATCACGCCGGTCTCGTCGCTCGCGAGCGGTACCGTCAGCGCATATTTTTCGGCGAACTTGCGGTGCTTTGCCGGCGTATCCTTCGACACCGCCAGCACGGTCGCGCCGGCCTTGTGGAAATCGGCCAACAGCGCGGTGAAATCCTGCGCTTCGCGCGTGCAACCGGCAGTATCGTCCTTGGGATAGAAATAGAGCACCAGCGGCTTGCCGGCGTAATCGCGCAAATTGATCGTCGCACCGTCGGGCGCTGTCAGCACCGCGTTGGGCAGCGTATCGCCGACCTCAAGTCCCGCCATTCTTCTCTCCGCTTACCGATTGCCAGATCCGCGCGACTTCCTGCCGGGTCGCGTCGAACCGCGCAACCAGTGCATCCCAGCTATCGGCACCGAGCGCGCGCAGGATCAACTCGCGGGTCGGCGGCGATGGCGGCTCATTGTCCGGCGCGACCAACCGCAGCAACACCAGCATTCGCGTCAGGAACCGATAATCCTCACCAAGCGCTGCGGGAACGATCCCTTGCCGCGCGAGCATGGCGATCGCCGGGTCGAGATCGGGGTCGATCGCGACTCCCGGATGCGAGAGCTGCGCGACATGGACAGCGAATTCGAGGTCGACCAACCCGCCCGGCAACAGCTTGGCGTCGAGCGATCCCTGCGGCGGCTTGTGCCGCGCCATTTCCGCGCGCATGTCGACTGCGTCGGCGATGAGTTTGGCCCTATCACGTGGCGCCTTCAGTACCGCATCGATCACTGCCGCCACGTCCTGGCGGGCTCGCTGCGAGCCGAACACGGCACGCGCACGAGTCAGTGCCATATGCTCCCAGGTCCAGGCATCCTCCTGCTGGTATTTGGCGAAGCCGGCGAGCGAGACGACCAGCGGGCCTTGTGCCCCCGACGGCCGCAACCGCGTATCGATCTCGTACAGCGCGCCGGCCGCGGTCGGTACCGATAGAGCGGCGCTCAGGCGCTGCGCGAGGCGGTTGTAATAATGGACCGCGCCCAGCGGCTTCGGGCCATCGGATTCGGCAGAGAAGTCACCGGTGAAGAGATAGATCAGGTCGAGATCGGAGGCATGGGTCAGCGCGCCGCCGCCGAGCCGCCCGAGCGCCAGGATGAGCAATTCGCTGTCGGGTACATGGCCGTGCGCGCGCGAGAATTCGGCGACCGTGGCCGCGCCGAGCACCTCGATTGCGGCTTCGGCGACGCGGGCATAACCATGCGCGACCTCCATCGGGTCGCTCGTCCCGGCAACCAATTGCGCGCCGAGCGCGAAGCGCTTTTCGCCGACGACGAGGCGAACCCGCTGCAACGCGGCCTCATAATCGTCCCCCGCCTCGGCGGAGCGCATCTCCTCGGCGAGCGCCGCGACGTCGCCGACCGGCTCCAGCGCGGTCGCGTCGATCAACCCGTCGAGCAACGCCGGCCGACGGCTCAGCGCGCCCGCAAGCGGCGGCGCATGGCTGAGGATCGTCGCCATCAATTGCCCCAATTGCGGCCGCGCCTCGATCAGGCGAAAAAAATTGATCGCGCTCGGCAGCCGCGACAACATCGTGTCGAGTTGGACCAAAGCGGCTCGCGGATCGGGCGCCTGGCCGAGCGCCGTCATCAGCCCCGGCAGCACCGCCTCGAGCGCCTGGCGCGCGGCTGGGCTGCGCAACGCGGGATACGATCCGCCACGCCACCGCTCGATCATCTGGACTGCACTCGCGCCATCGTCGAACCCCATCGCGCCCAGTTGCGCCGACAGGCTGTCGGCGTCGCTCGCCAGCGCCGCCTCGTCGCGCGCATCGAGCGAATCGTAGATTTGCCCGACCCGTTCGACATGCGGCCGCAGCATCGCGATCAGACCCGCGCTGTCCTCGAACCCCGCCAACCGGCTTACGCCCTCAAGCGCTTCTCCCGCGCGCGGCAGCGCATGCGTCTGCCGATCGTCGACCATCTGCAGGCGATGTTCGACGGTGCGCAGCGCGACATAAGCGGACTTCAGTGCGTCTGCCTCTGCGATGGTGATGCGGCCACTGGTGCACAGCCGGTCGAGCGCGTCCATCGTCGCCGGAGAGCGGAGCGACGGATCGCGGCCGCCATGGATCAACTGATGAATCTGGGTGAAGAACTCGACCTCGCGGATGCCGCCGCGCCCGCGCTTGAGGTCATAACCCGGCCCGAAGGCCTGGCCTTGTGCGTGGTGGTCGCGAATCCGCCGGGTGATCTCGCGAATCTCCCCGACCGCGCCGAAATCGATCGCGCGGCGCCAGACGAACGGGCGGATCGCGTCGAGAAAGCGTTGGCCCAGCGCCACATCGCCGGCGCACGCGCGCGCGCGAATGAAGGCAGCACGCTCCCAAGGCAGCGCCTGACTCTCATAATAGGAAATCGCCGCGTCCACCGGCAGCGCGATCGGCGTCACCTCGGGCGACGGGCGCAGGCGAAGGTCGACGCGGAGCACATAGCCCTCGCCATCGCGTGCCTGTAGCAGTTCGACCACGCGGCGTGCGATCCGCACCGCGGCCTCCACCGGCTCCTCGCGCGCGCGATGCGGCAAGGCCGTCGGGTCGAACAACAGGATCGGATCGATATCCGACGAATAATTGAGTTCGTGGCTGCCCTGTTTGCCAAGCGCGATCCCGGCGAAACCGCTGGCGTCGGCGTCGGGCGCCCGCTCTTGGATAGCGGTACGGATCGCGAGGTCGAGCGCGCGGTCGGCGAAGTCGGTCAGCCGCCGCGTCACGCCGACCAGGTCGAGCGCTCCGGCCAGATCGGCGATCGCGACGATCAACGCTTCGCGCCGACGCGCCCGACGCAGTGCCACACTCACAGGCAAATCGGGATCGAACGGCGCCGGGTCGGGCACCAGGCCTTGCGCCAATTGACCAGCAAGGTCGGGCTGCTGCTCGAGCGCGAGGCGCAGGAAGGGCGCGTGCGCTTCGGCCCTGGCGATGGCATCGACGAAATTCTGCGCGGTCACCGGTTCTGCCTGGAGGTTTCAGCAAAGGCTGAAACGGTTGCGGGATGGGTCCTGGAAGCTGAAACGCACTCTAGAACACTCGCTTGCACGCGCCAATCGTGTCGCGAAAAGCACAATTTGATCCAGATCAATCGAATCTGACAGCAAAGTGGCAACAAATCGTGGCAAACGACGTTCTACGTCGCATGAGCCCGCCCGATCCGCATAGCCACGCGACACAGTCGGACAATCAGCATGTCGTTCATCGCCCGCGCGAGAGCGATGGTGTGGGCAATGCCTTGCGCCAGATCTTCACCGGCGCGCCGAGCCTCCCGAGCGACCTGACGTCGTTGCTGAGGCGATTGTCGAAAGACAATTAGGGCCCGCGATCGCGCGCCAATCGGCGTCGTTCGACCTGCTTAAGCTGCCAGCGTCTTCGAGAGGCGATAAGCCATGATTCGAAATAGCGCGACAGAGTTGGCACAGCTCGACTTAGGTCAGAGCAGTTCTATTCCTCATCCTCGTCGATGTCGTCGTCGCCCTGATCGGGGGCCGGGCTATGGTCACCGCTCAGGTCGTCGACCTCATCCATGATCGTATCGAGCGCGGTGCGACCGGGATGATCGGGCGCATTGCGGCGCGAGGTAAGTTGACCGCCGCTCAGAATCGCCTCGAGCGCGACGCGCCCGCGCGCAACGCGGCTCTTGATCGTGCCCACTGCGACCTGACAGATTTCAGCGGCCTCTTCATAGGCAAATCCGCCCGCACCGACCAGAATGAGCGCCTCGCGCTGCGGCTGCGGCAAGTGCAGCAGCGCACGCTGCATGTCGCCCAGCTCGACATGCTTGTCCTGACTGGCGGGCGCGGCAAGGATACGGTCGGCGACCAGATCGTCCCACTCGCCTTTGAACCGCGCGCGGCGCATCTGGCTCAGATATAGATTACGCAGGATGATGAAAGTCCAGGCGCGCATGTTGGTGCCGGCCTGAAAGCGTTGCCGCGCAGCCCAAGCCTTGAGCAAGGTTTCCTGCACCAGATCGTCAGCGAGGTCACGGCTCCCCGAAAGGGATCGGCCGAACGCGCGGAGATGCGGAATCACTTGCCCCAGTTGCTCCTTGAACTCCGGATCCGACAGGGCGACGTGCTCGATCACTTCCCCATTGTCGTCCACGTTGCCGGTTTCTGTGCTGCTCATGGAACTCCGTCGAACGTGGGGGCCGCCAATGCGCGACCGGGAGGATATATAGGGTGACATGGGCGCCAGGGCTAATCCAGACCGCTCCATTACTGGTGGAACAACACCGGGCCCCAAACGATCGCCGACAGGATTACTACTGCCAGCACCAATGAAATGCCCAGGACGTAGCGCATGACGCCTGTCGTCTCTCCGGCTCGCGCATGCTCGGCGTCGGTGTGTACCGAAGTCTCTCGGGGAGTTGGTTCAGCCATAGTGGCAAAACGCACCGATCCCGTTTTGGCTCCGTAACTGATGGAACTTTAAGAATTTTGCCCAAATTCCAAAGGCTTGACTCGATAAAACACGTCCGCCGGCGGCATCCTGTCGGATATCGCCGGCGGCTGAGCGCACCTTAAGCGAGACCCATGCTTTATGCGGGCACGGTCGACTCGTCGAAAAACAGCGCTTGGCTGATCGCCGCCTTCACGGTCGACCGCTGGAACGGCTTGGTGATCAGGAAAGTCGGTTCAGGCCGCTCGCCAGTCAGCAGGCGTTCGGGGAAAGCGGTGATGAAGATGACGGGCACCTGGAATTCGGCAAGGATATCCTTCACCGCGTCGATCCCCGAACTGTCGTCGGCCAGCTGGATATCGGCGAGCACCAGACCGGGGCGATCGGCCATGGCCGCAGCGACTGCCTCGTCGCGCGTGACTGCTACGCCGGTGACGTCATGGCCCAAATCGCGGACAATCGTCTCGATATCCATCGCGATGATCGGTTCGTCCTCGATGATCAGCACCCGCGCGCGCGTTTGCTGCTCGATCTCTGCAAGCGCCTCGGTGACGAGCTTTTCGACCTCGTCATTCTCGACATCGATCAGGTAGGCCGCATCCTCGGTGGTGAAGCCTTCCATCGCCGTCAACAGTAGCGCCTGGCGCGACAACGGCGTCATCCGCGCCAGTCGAGCCCGCGCAATCGCTTCCTGACCGCTGACGGTGTCGCCGCTCAGCGATTCGCTTTCGTCGGCATTAGCGCTCTGCCAGATCGCCTGGAAGGTGCGGTACAGGCCGAGCCGCGGATCGACGTCGCGCGGAAACTCCTCCGGTGCGGCGACGATCGCCTCGAGCGTGGCCCGGACATAGCGGTCGCCATGTTCCTGGCTTCCCGTCAACGCCCGCCCATAACGACGCAGGAACGGTAGATGAGGGGCTAGCTGCTGACCGAGCGACATGACGATTTAAATCTCCCCGATAGGATGCCGGCCCTTTAGTGGGGGCCCGGCCTGGTGAATGCAACGCGACAAATTTTCTGTTCGCTAGTGGAACAATCGAGATCGTTTTTGGTTTCACAGACATGATGGCGCATTTTAAGCGTCGTGTCGGGACCCCCTCTTGCGGGTCGTTTTCTGTTCCGGCATGGCCGGCATGTATATGAGGGGGATTGCGTTGCAGCCTGGCCGGCCGTCGTCGAAGCGGGACAAGAAGTCCGACGACAAGGATGACAAGGGCAAAAAGGGTAAGGACGAAGCGATGGGTGCCGCCCTTCGCTCGGTCTATCATGCTGCTGCCAGCGAACCCGTCCCCGATCAGATGCTCGATCTGCTGAACAAGCTGGGATAGCCAATGGGCGGCCTTACGGCTGGTGAGCGGGCGGCGGGTACGCTGGGCGCACGCGTCGCGCGCATGCCGACCGGCGCAAAGATTTTCCTGATCCTAGGCGTGGCGCTGTTGCCGTTCGCCGTCATCGCTTTCTTCGCGACCTTGTCGACCACGCGCCAGGCGGGGCAGGAAGCCGCCTCGCAATTGCGCGTCGCCGCGCAGGAAAGCTCACGCAACCTCTCGATCGAGCTGGTCGGCGACATGACCGCACTGACCTCCGCGATGAAGGCCCTCGCGATCGATCATGGCGACACCCCGAGCTGCGCCCGCGCGCAGGGCGTGTTCGCGCAGTCATCGACCACCGGCGCCGGGTTCATGATCGTCGATGGTCAAAACCGCCTGCTCTGCGGTTCGCGTCTACCGGTGGCGATGCCCGAGCAGATGCGCGCCAGTGGATCGACCTCGCGGATCGTCCCCGACAAGGGGATCGTGCTGGCGATCGCCGCTCCGGGTGGCGAAGTGCGCGGTGCCGCTTTCTTCCCCGCGGCGTTTCTTTCGGGGGTCGCCAAACCGTCCGGCTTCGCGTCCGATTACGAGGAATCGCTGAGCAGCCCCGGCAACGCCGACCGGCTGGTGTTGCGGTCGTTGGCCAGCGAAAACCCGCTCGATCTGTACGTACCGGTTCGCGCGGCGCTGGGAATCGGCGACCTGTCGGTCGAAATGCGGATGCGGACCAAGGTACTGACCTCTCCTATCCTGATCGCGCTGATCTTTCCGATCCTGATGTGGATCGCGGCCGCGGGCTTCGCCTGGTTCGTCGTCGACCGGCTGTTGATCAAGCCATTGCGGACGTTGCGCGCCAGCGTCGCTGCCTATCGGCCGGGCGAAGTGATCGACCCGGCGGTCGTACGGTCGCTGCCGGCGCAGGAAATCCGCGAGCTTGGCGAAACGTTCCGCTCGCTGAGCCGGACACTGATCCTACACGAGGCCGGGCTGGCCGAAGGGCTGGTGCGCCAGACGCGGCTGACGCGAGAGGTCCATCATCGCGTGAAGAACAATCTGCAGGTCATCTCCAGCCTGATCAATCTTCACGCGCGCGGCGCCCAGGCCGCCGAGGCGGCGCGCGCTTATGCCTCGATCCAGCGCCGCGTCGACGCGCTGGCGGTGGTCCATCGTCACCATTTCGCCGAGATGGAGGATAATCGCGGGCTAAGCCTGCGTTCGGTGATCGGCGAGCTCGCGTCCAATATCCGCGCGACCAGTCCGGAACATTCGGGGCTGTCGATCCTGCTCGACGTAGAACCCTGGCTGGTCACCCAGGACATCGCGATCGCGATCGCGTTCCTGCTCACCGAGATCATCGAACTCGCGATCAATGTCATTCCCAATGCCCAGATCCACATCTCGGTGCGCGAGGGTCAAACGCCCGGCACCGCGATCCTGCGTGTCACATCCCCCTCGCTGGTTGACGGCGATGCGCTGGTCGGCGCGTTGGGTCAGCGTTACGCCAGGGTGATCGAGGGCCTGTCGCGCCAGCTTCGCGCCCCGCTCCACCATGACCCATTGACCGGATCCTATGAGATCGCGGTTGCCGTGACGGGGCGCGACTAAAATAATTTTTCGGTCGACGTTTTTTTTGGGAACAACCTCGAAAAAGGTGCGTTTGGTTTTTCGGATAGCGACCTTATGCCCCCCCGCTCTCGCTATCCACGACATAGGCCCGGAAGCGTCAACCCCTCCCCCCCCGGTGGCGCTTCCGGGCCTAAATTCGTCTAATCCCAGCAAAAAATCGTAAATCCAACATGCCGCCGACGCTACGCGACGGCTCGACGATTGGCGCGTCGCGCGTTACCGCGAGTCCAATTCTGTAATTCGGGAGATATCTTCGAGAACAAGTTTATCGGTCTGACGATCGCCGCCGCCGCGCTTCTGCTTGCCGGCTGCAACACGATTTCAGGCGTGGGCAAGGATGTCAGCTCGGTCGGACACACGGTCTCCAAGACCGCCGACAAGCACAAATAATCCGGTTCAGGCCGTTTCGGCGTCGGGGACTGGTTGGCGGTCGCGACGGCGATGGGTCAGCCAAATTGCGCCGAGCGTGAGCACGTAGAGGCCGACCAACGGCAACGCGAGCATGATCATCGATCCGGCGTCCGGCGGTGCCAGGAACAAAGCGACCGCAAAGCAACCCAGGATGGCGTAACGCCACGCCCGGACGAGTTGTCCCAACGTCACGATCCCCGCGCGCTCGACCAGCATCAGCAGCACCGGCATCAGGAACGAGACGCCGAACCCGAACAGAAACTGCATGATGAACTTCAGGTAATTGTCCGCGGCCGGCAACGCTTCCTGCTGCACCCCGCCGATATTGCCCTGATAGCCGAGCAGGAAATGGAGCGCGCCAGGGACCGCGAAGAAATAGGCGAAGCTCGCCCCCAGTCCGAACAGCACCGGCGTCGCCAGCAGGAACGGCAGGAGTGCGCGCTTCTCCTTGCGGTAAAGCCCAGGCGCAACGAACTGCCAGAGTTGGTTGGCGATGACCGGAAAGGCCAGCATGATCGCCGCGAAGAACGCGACCTTCAACTGCACGAAGAACATCTCATAGGGAGAGGTGTAGATGAGCTTCGGAAACCCGGCCTTGACCAGCGGATGCACCAGCACCGCGAAGATCGGTTCGAAAAAATAGAGGCAGGCGCCAAACAATAGCGCCAACGTGCCGATACTGATGAGCAGGCGTTTGCGTAGCTCGATCAGGTGATCCATCAACGGCGCGCGGCTGGCGTCGATATCGTCCTCGTCGCTCATCGCCTAATCGCCCGGCGTTTCGACAGGGGCAGCCGTCTTGGGCTTGCGCGCGCGCGGCTTCGGCGCAGCCGGTTCGAACGTATCCAGCGACATCGCCTTCTTGGCCGTCTTAACGCGGGGTTTGCGCGCTGCCGGGGCCGGATCGGTTTCCGGCGCGGCATGGATCGGCTCAGGCTCCGGGGCGATTGTCGGCTGCTCGACCATCATCGGGGTCGGGTCGGCATCAGCCACGTCCTGTGATTTGGGCGCCATCAGTGCCGCCATGTCTACGGTCTGCGGGAACTCGCGCATGATGCGCTCATTCTCCGCCTTCCACTTTTTTTCCATCTCCGCGAATTCGGCCTCGCGGATCATGTCGTCAAAGCCCGAGCGGAACTGGCGCGCCAGCCCACGGGCCTTGCCGACCCATTGTCCGGCGAAGCGCATCGCGCGCGGCAAGTCCTTGGGCGGAATGACGAGCAACGCCACCGCCCCCAATACCAATAATTCGGTTGGGGCTATATCCAGGATCACGGCCGGATGCCTCTCCGGCGGCGCTTAGCGTTCTGCGTCGCGGACGCGTTCGGCGGTAGCCTCGACCGTTGGATCGGTCTGCCGCTTGGCCTCGATCCGGCTGGTCGGGGCGGCATCGTCATCCTCCGCCATACCCTTCTTGAACTGCTTGATGCCCTTGGCCACGTCGCCCATCATATTCGAGAACCGGCCGCCACCGAGAACCAGAATCGCGATAACACCAAAGATCAGCCAATGAACCAGGCTGAAGCTACCCATCACAAAATCTCCCAAAGGCGTGACATCTATCTAGTCTGCATCGCCATCATTTTCTACTTCTTCCTCGCTATCGCCGGCAATGGACAGCTCGGCCATGGCAAGGTCGATCGGATCGAGCAGCCCGGCAGCCCGCAAATCGTCGATCCCAGGGAGGTCGCGGCGGCTGGCGAGCCCGAAATGGGTGAGGAATTCCGCGGTCGTCGCAAACATTAACGGCCGCCCGGGCGTCTCACGCCGGCCCGCCGGTCGCACCCATCCCGCCTCCATCAACACGTCGAGCGTTCCCTTGCTGATCTGCACTCCGCGAATCGCCTCGATCTCGGCGCGGGTCACCGGCTCGTGATAGGCGGTGATCGCCAAGGTCTCGATCGCCGCGCGCGACAGCTTGCGCGGCTCCTCGCGGTCGCGGCGCAACAAATGCGCCAGATCGCCCGCGGTTTGGAAATGCCAGCGATCGCCGCGGCGGACCAGTTCGATCCCGCGACCGGCATAATCTTCGCTGATCCGTTCCAGCGCGCCGCGAACGTCGATATCCTCGCCGACATGCGCGCGGATCGAGTCGATGGTTAGCGGCTCCTCGGCGGCGAACAATACCGCTTCGACTGCGCGCACGGGATCGTCGGGATCGATCGTCATGCCTCCGCTCTTTCGCCGGTCGCCTTGAGATAGAGCGGCGCGAACGCCGATTTCTGGCGCAATTCGGCCTTGCCCATCCGCGCCAATTCGAGCGCCGCGACGAAACTGGAGGCCAGCGCCGACTTGCGGAACGCGCCGTCCAGGCTGTCGGGCAGGAAGCTTTCGATCGTCGCCCAGTCGATATGCTCGCCGAGCAGCCGCGATACGCGTTCGAGCGCGGCGTCCAGCGTCATCACCAGGCGATCATGGACGACGTGGAAGACCGGGCGATTGCGTGCGTTTATCTGGCCGTAAGCGGCGATCAGGTCATAGATCTCGGCCTGCCATTGTGCCTTGCGCACCGTGCGCAGTCCTTCGGGCGCGGCGCGGCGGAAGACATCGCGGCCGATCCGGTCGCGTGCGAGCAGCCGCGCACCGGCATCGCGCATCGCGTTGAGCCGCTCGAGCCGCATCTGCAGCCGCAACGCCAGTTCCTCGGGACTCGGTTCGATCTCCGGATCGCGCGGCAACAGTAGCGCCGATTTGAGATAGGCCAGCCACGCCGCCATCACGAGATAATCGGCTGCGACTTCGAGCTTCAACGTGCGGGCATGCTCGATATAGGAGAGATATTGTTCGACCAGTTGCAGGATCGAAATCTGCTTGAGGTCGACCTTTTGCGACCGGGCGAGCGCAAGCAGGAGGTCGAGCGGACCTTCCCATCCCTCGATATCGAGCGTCAGCGTGTCGTCGGCGGCGTCCATTGGGACGCTTTTAGACAGGTTCGTTGCGAGGGGAAAAGGCGAACACGCGTAGTGTTGTGGATAACAACCGCCCGGCAAACCCGGCCGTCACCCTGGCCTTGTGCCGGGTCTACCGCGCAACAAGCCGAAGGGCCCGCGGCTCTGTGGATGCCGGCACAGGGCCGGCATGACGAATGGAATTAGGCGAGCGCGAGCAACTCATCCCGTTTGGCGATCAGTTCCGCGAAATCCCCTTCCGGTTGAACTCCTCGCACCGTCGCCATCGCACGATCGAGCCGTTCAAGCGACTTGGCCGGCATGTCGTTGAGCAGGGACGCGATCTCGCGCATCTCCTCCATCCGTCCCCAGCAATCGAGCACGATATCGCAACCAGCGGCGATCGCCCCAGCGGCCTTCTCCCCCGCAGTCCCTGACAAGGCCTTCATGTCGATATCGTCGGTCATCAGCAGCCCATCGAAGCCGATCTTGCCGCGGATCACCTGCTCGACGATCACCGGCGACATGGTCGCAGGGCGTTCCGGGTCCCAGGTCTGGAACACGATATGGCTGGTCATCCCCATCGGCGCGTCCGCCAGGCGGCGGAACGGCTCGAGATCAATCTCCAATTCATCCTCCGATGCGGTCACCGTCGGCAGATGGAAATGCGTGTCGACCACCGCGCGGCCATGGCCCGGCATGTGCTTGACCACGCCGACCACACCGCCGGCGCGCAGCCCTTCCATGATCGCCTTGCCCATCGCCGCGACGCGCATCGGCTCGTGGCCCAGCGCGCGGATGGTGATCGCCTCGGTCGTGTCGCGCTGGCTGACGTCGAGCAAAGGCCAGCAATCGACGTTGACGCCGACTTCGGCCAGCATCAGCGCGGTCGCCTGGGCATTGACCCGAGCCGCCTCGATCGCGCTCATCGGGGCGACATCGTAGAGTCTGTCGAAATCGGGTCCGGCAGGGAATTGCGGCCATTCGGGCGGCTGCATCCGCTGGACCCTGCCCCCTTCCTGATCGATTAGGATCGGCAGCTCGTCGCGACCGGTCATCTCGCGCAGGCTGTCTGTCAATGCGCGAACCTGCTCGCGATTCTCGATGTTACGCTTGAACAATATGTACCCGGCGGCATCGGCGTCCTTGTAAAACGCGCGTTCGTCGTCGGTGAGGGCCAGGCCGGACAGGCCGAAGATCACGGGCTTCATGGCGGTGCTTCTACTCGCGCGCGTCCTGCGTTCAAGGTCGGTCGCCCAAACGACTGCCAAAGCCTGGATTCGGCGAGACCGAGGCTTACTGATCGATTTTTCCGCTCGTGGAGATCAGATTAACTCATCGCATAAATGATTGCAGCGCATCGCCTCACAAGCCACAACCGATGGGCGAGCCGAGCTCCGGCTGCGCACCCGATCCGATAGAGCCTAGCGCCGGTGGCCCCGGCGCGAACGAGAGGAACAACGAGATGGATGCTGTAACCGAAGGTAGCCCGCTGAGCGATCCGAGCAAGGAACCCGCGGCGCTGCGCAGCTTGCTCGGCCGAACCAACCGCGACTGGTGGCCCAATCATCTCTCGCTCGACATCCTTCATCAAAAGGGGATCAGCGGCAATCCGATGGGCGACGACTTCGATTATGCGAAAGAGTTCAAGTCGCTCGACCTTGCCGCGGTAAAACGGGACCTGACCGCGCTGATGACCGACAGCCAGCCCTGGTGGCCGGCCGATTACGGGCATTACGGTCCGTTCTTCATCCGCATGGCGTGGCATTCGGCCGGCACTTATCGCACCGGCGACGGCCGCGGCGGCGCCAATGCCGGGCAACAGCGTTTCGCCCCGCTCAATTCCTGGCCGGACAACGGCAATCTCGACAAGGCGCGCCGCCTGCTCTGGCCGATCAAGCAGAAATATGGCCGCAAGCTCAGCTGGGCGGACCTGATGATCCTGGCCGGCAACGTCGCGATCGAATCGATGGGCGGCCCGGTGTTCGGCTTCGGCGGCGGCCGCGCCGACGTCTGGGAGCCCGAGCGCGACATCTACTGGGGCACCGAGGAGGAATGGGTCGGTCACCCGAACAACAAGACGCGCATCCATGAGGAAGAAGGCCGCGCGCTCGAGGAACCGCTCGCCGCTATTCAAATGGGCCTTATCTACGTCAATCCCGAAGGACCGGGTGGTGTACCGGACGCGCTGCAATCGGCGCGCGACATGCGCGAGACGTTCTACCGCATGGGGATGAACGACGAAGAGACGGCGGCGCTGACCGCCGGCGGCCACACCTTCGGGAAAGCGCACGGCGCGGGCGATGCCAGCCTGGTCGGTGCCGAGCCCGAAGGCGCCGACATCGCGCAACAGGGTCTCGGCTGGCAATCGGGGCATGAAAGCGGGATCGGTGACCATACCATTACTTCGGGTATCGAGGGCGCGTGGACGCCGACGCCGATCACCTGGGACATGACCTATTTCGACATGCTGCTCGACCATGACTACGAGTTGGTGAGGAGCCCCGCCGGTGCGAAGCAGTGGCAGCCGGTCGGCAATCCCGAGGAAACGCTGGCCCCCAAGGCGCATACGCCTGGCGTCCGCGTGCCAACGATGATGACCACCGCCGACATGGCGCTCAAGATGGACCCCGCATACCGCAAGGTGATGGAAAAGTTCCGCGCCGACCCGGCCTATTTCGCGGACGCCTTCGCCCGCGCCTGGTTTAAATTGTGCCATCGCGACATGGGCCCGAAGGCGCGCTACCTCGGCCCCGACGTCCCCGCCGAGGATTTGATCTGGCAGGACCCGATTCCCGCCGGTCCGCGGCTGAGCGATGGCGACGTCGCCACGCTCAAGGGCAAGATCGCCGACTCCGGCCTCAGCGTCGCGCAGCTGGTGAAGACCGCCTGGGCGTCGGCAGCGACCTATCGCGGGTCCGACCATCGCGGCGGCGCCAACGGCGCGCGCATCCGCCTCGCGCCGCAAAAGGACTGGGACGTCAACGAACCGGCCGAACTCGCCAAGGTGCTCCAGATCTATCAGGGCATCCAGGCCGATTTCGGTGGCGCGGGCAAGGTCAGCATCGCCGACCTGATCGTGCTCGGCGGCAATGTCGGCGTCGAGCAGGCCGCAAGAGCTGCCGGCCGTAGCGTGACGGTGCCGTTCACCAGCGGCCGCGGCGACGCGACTGCCGACCAGACCGATGCGGAAGGCTTTGCGGTACTCGAACCGCGTGCGGACGGATTCCGCAATTACCTGCAGGTCAAGTTCAACGTGCCGACCGAGGAATTGCTGATCGATCGCGCCCAGCTGCTCGGTTTGAGCGCACCCGAAATGACCGTGCTGGTCGGCGGCCTGCGCGTGCTCGGCGCCAATCATGGTGGCTCGAAGCATGGCGTGTTCACCGACCGGCCGGGCCAACTGACCAACGACTTCTTCGTCAACCTGCTCGATATGGCGACCGCTTGGCGCCAGATCGACGATAGCGGCGACGAGGAATTCGAGGGCAATGACCGCCACACTGGCCAGCGCAAATGGACCGGCACGCGGACCGACCTGGTGTTCGGCTCCAACTCGGAACTGCGCGCTTTGTCCGAAGTCTATGCCTCGGCGGACGCCGGCGATCAGTTCGTCGCCGATTTCGTCAAGACCTGGGCCAAGGTGATGAACGCCGATCGTTACGACCTCGCCTGAGGTCGAACAGTCCCGCCTGGCCGGACCGGCCGGGCGAATAGAGCCGCCGGCGCCCCCTCCCCCCTTGGCGCCGGCGGCTTTTGTTTGGGCGGGTTGCTGGACCTAGGCGACGGCTTCGGCGCCGATGGCCAGGGGCGAATCCCGATAGACTGCCTCGTCCAATATTCCGGCTCGCTTCGCGACGACGGTCGGCACCAATGCCTGGCCCGCCACGTTGACCGCGGTGCGGCCCATGTCGAGGATCGGGTCGATCGCCAGCAACAGACCCGCGCCCTCGAGCGGCAGGCCTAAGGTGGAAAGCGTCAGCGTCAGCATCACCGTCGCGCCGGTAAGCCCGGCGGTCGCCGCCGATCCGATCACCGAGACAAAGGCGATCAAGCCATAATCGCCAAGGTGCAGCGGAATGCCGTAGAATTGCGCCACGAAGATCGCCGAGATTGCGGGATAGATCGCCGCGCACCCGTCCATCTTGGTAGTGGCGCCCAGCGGCACCGCGAAGGCGGCATAAGCTTGCGGTACGCCCAGCCGCCGCTCCGTCACTTCCTCGGTCACCGGCAAGGTCCCGACCGAGGAGCGCGACAGGAAACCGAGCTGGATCGCCGGCCAGGCACCTGCGAAGAAACGCAACGGATTGAGACCGTTGGCGATGAGGATCGCCGGATAGACCAGCAGCAGGACGATCGCGAGACCGGCATAGACGGCGATCGCGAATGCGCCGAGCGACGACAGCGCGTCCCAGCCATAACGGACCAGCGCGTCGGCGATCAGCGCCGCGCTGCCGATCGGCGTGAGCGCGATTACCCAGCGCAGCAACCGGCGGAAGATCGCCAGCGCCGAGGCGTTGAATGCGAGGAACGCTTCGCCCGGCTCGCCGATCCTGACCGCGGCCGCGCCGACCGCGAGCGCGGCGACGATCACTTGCAGTACGTTGAACGACACCGCGGTCGACGCGACGCCGTTCGTCACTGTCGTCGATGCACCCAGTCCCAGCGCGTTGGCGGGGACCAGTCCTTTGAGGAAATCGAGCCAGGATCCGGTCGTGCCGGGCGCCTTGGCAGCGCCAGCGGCGATCGAGGCGTGCAGTCCCGGCTGTAATGCCAGCCCGAGAAATATGCCGATCGCGACCGCGATCAGCGCGGTGATCGCAAACCACAACAAGGTCCGGGAAACCAGCGCCGCAGCGTTTTCCAGCGTGCGCAGCGCCGCGACCGAGGCGACGATCGCGGTGAACACCAATGGCGGCACCAGCGCCTTGAGCAATTGGACGAAGATCTGACCGATCGTGTGCGCGGTCTCACCGATCGCAGCGCTGCCCAGCCAGCGCGCTAGTACGCCGAGCGCCAGGCCGGCGGCCATACCGATCAGTACCTGCGCGCCGAAAGAAAGCCTGATCCGCGAGATCATAGCGCCATCCTCCGCGCCGGCGATCGGGTGCGTGCCAGCGCGTCGCCGAGCGCATCGGCCTCCGCACCGTGCAGACGGATGGCACCCGGTTGGACGATCACGCTTTCGGGCGGGACGTCATCGAGCAGCCAGACATTGCCGCCGATGGTCGAGCCGCGGCCGATCGTCACGCGGCCAAGGATGGTCGCGCCGGCATAGATCACGACATCGTCCTCGACGATCGGGTGCCGTGCATAGCGTTCGCGCGGCGCCGTGCTCGCGTCCCATAACGGGCTGCGCGCACCCAGGGTGACATGCTGATAGAGCCGGACGTTCGAACCGATGATCGACGTCTCGCCGATCACCACGCCGGTGCCATGGTCGATGAAGAAGCGCGGGCCGATCGCAGCGCCGGGATGGATGTCGATGCCGGTCCGCGCATTGGCGAGCTCCGAAATCGATCGCGCGACGATCGCCGCGCCCAATATGTGGAGCTCGTGCGCGATGCGGTGATGCAGCGTCGCGATCGCTCCCGGATAACTCACCAGGATCTCGTCCACGCTGCGCGCCGCGGGATCGCCGATAAAAGCAGCGTCGATATCGCTGTCGATCAATGCCCGGATGTCGGCCAGGGTCGCCGCGAAATGCCGGATGAGCGAGGAAGCATGATCGTCGTCGAACGGAGCAGCGCTCTCCAGTTGCCAATAAGTGATTTCGGCATCGATCTCCTGCCGTAGGACATCGAGCCCGTCCGTCAGGCGCGCCGCGACAAACGCGTCTTCCTGTTCAGGCCCGCCGCGAAACCCGCCGAGACGGCGCGGATACAAGGCCGCGGACAGCTCGCTGATCGCCTGCGCCAGCGCTTCGGGTGACGGAAATCGCACGGCTGGCGGTTGGCGGCGCGCACGGGATCTAAGTCGCGCATCCCGCAGGTCGGCAACGGCGCCCCGGATGAATTCCGCCGACGCGTCGTCGATCAAGTTTCCAGCCACCATCGCAAACGCCACCACTGTTTAACAAGGGAAGCGGCCCGGCTGCTGGGGAACGGCCGGGCCGCAGTTTGTGTCCAGGGAGCGGACCGCCTCTATCTAATTCATAGTGTTTTGATGGGAAATACAGCTCTGCTTGCCATCGCCCAAGGATCGCTTGTGCGGTGCGGGGATTCCTCCGGCCACGCGATGGGATAACATTGCCCCCGTCCCTCGCCGTCATTATCGTGCCGCCATGCGCCAGCGAATCCTGATCGGTCTTGCCCTCGTCCTCATCCTGGTGGGCGGTCTCTATCTCTATTTTGCCCAACCCGATGAAGCGCGGCTCAGCATCGCCGCGGTCAGCGGCGGCAGACCCGATATTACGCCCGCGCGGGCGCAGATCTGGCCGACGATCAAGGTCGCCAATGCGGTGGGATGGAAACAAGGGGAGACGCCGACCGCGGCGGCCGGGCTCAAGGTCAACGCCTTCGCCTCCGGACTCGACCATCCCCGCTGGCTTTACCGCCTGCCCAATGGCGACGTGCTGGTTGCCGAAACCAATTCGCCGCCACGCAAGGGCGGCGGGATCGCCGGCTGGGTGATGAACTATCTGCTCGACAAAGGCGGCGCCGGGGTTCCCTCGGCCAACCGCATCACTTTGTTGCGCGACGCGAACGGCGACGGTGTGGCCGAGGTGAAACAGACGTTCCTGACCGGGCTCAACTCGCCTTACGGCATGGCGCTGCTCGGGCAGTATCTCTACGTCGCCAATACCGATGCGCTGGTGCGCTATCCCTTCACGCCAGGGCAGACCAGGATCGACGCCAAGCCCGAAACGGTGATCAAATATCCCGGCGGCGGCAACCATTGGGCGCGCAACGTGATCGTCGCCGAGGACGGCAAGACGCTGTATTTGGCGGTCGGCTCCTCGAGCAACATCGCCGACAACGGCCTGGACGCGGAGAAATTCCGCGCTAACATCCTTCAGGTCTTCCCCGATACCAAGACCTTCCGCGTTTATGCCGCGGGCACGCGCAATCCCAACGGACTGGCGCTCGAACCCAAGACCAAGGCGTTGTGGACGGTGGTCAACGAACGCGACATGCTAGGATCCGACAGCCCGCCCGATTATCTGAGTGCGGTGGAAGCCGGCGACAATTTCGGCTGGCCGTGGTTCTATTGGGGCGGCTATCCCGATCATCGCGTGAAGCCGGAAAATCCCGGGCTGCAGGAATATGTGAAGCGCCCCGATTACGCTTTGGGCCCGCATGTGGCGGCGCTGGGGCTGGCCTTCGCCGACGAGGCCCGGCTTGGCCCGCAATTCGCCGACGGCGCCTTTATCGGCGAACACGGGTCGTGGAACCGGCAGCCGGTGTCGGGTTACCGCGTCATCTATGTGCCGTTCGGCGATAATGGCTTTCCCACCAAGGGAGCGAAAGCGGTCGACGTGCTGTCGGGATTCCTCGACGCCAAGGGGCAGGCACGCGGCCGTCCGGTCGGCGTGATCTTCGATACCACCGGCTCGTTGCTGGTGGCGGACGATGTCGGCAATGTCATCTGGCGGGTGAGTTCGGCGACGCCGGCTCCGGCGCCCGCCCCGTCGCCAAGCGCGGCTGCGACTCCGAAGGCGTCTCGCTAAATCCTGTTTCAGCAGAGCTGAAACGGCTGCGGTACCGGCCCGCTCCCGCGCCCGGGCGCCCAACCCCAACAGGGTGTTCTATTGGGGCCGGGTGGGGAGCGGGCCAGCACCGATTCAGCGAAGCTGCCAAGGCCTTTAAGGGGCGGGCTGCAACTGGCCCCCCGACCGCGCAGCCCGCACACCCGTACGACACCGAAGGGTCCACGCTTCGACGCGTATCTTTTCCCTCGATTCCGTTGCTTTACACCAACTTGCTCGATTCATGCGTTGACGATTTCATTTTAACTGCCCAAAATGGGTCACTTGCGGGGGCGGGAGTGAGTCATATGGCTGCTGGCGACCGCGTCGCGACGGTTCCCGAGGGTATGAGCGATCATTGGCGCACCGCCATGTTCGCGCTAACCAACCTGTTCCTGTCGATGCACCGCACCTTCACCGGACATGATGGCGAAAGCCCCACGGCCGTGCTGATTTATTGCACGGTATCGGTCGGCAACATCCAGAAATTGATGCGCGAACGCAGCGTGCCGCGCGAATTCACGGCAACTGCCATATTGCCGCGCGAATGGGTCGTGCCGATGTCGCGCAGCGCGATCGCCGCCGCGACCGGACTGGCGAGGGAAACGGTGCGCCGCCACGTCGCGCAAATGATCGAGACGGGGCTGTTGATCGAGGATCCGCGCGGCGGCGTGACGGTCGTGCCCGGCGCCATTCAGACTCGCGCGCTCGAGCCCTTGCTCGAAACGTTGGTCACCGAATTCTCGCGCACCGCGGACGCGTTGCTGCGCGCCGGGGTGATCGAAGTGCAGACGTCGTGACGAGCAAGCTTATTCAAGCAATTTGGGCGCTTCCTTGGCGAGCTTCGCGCGGATGCGGTCGGCGAACAGCGCCAGGAATGGCGGCAGGTCGACGGTCGCGACTATGCGGTCGCCGCGTACATCCAGGCTGGAGGCGACGCGCTGCCCCATCGCTGCAATGGTGAAATGGAGCACGTCGGCCGTCCAATGATGCTCGACCTCGGCTCCGCCGGGAAACCAGCCTGACAATTTGCCGATGCCAGCATCGACTCGCCGCCGCGCCTCTGCCAGTCCCAATTTGTGCGGCACCTCGACAACGATCGGATCGCTCATGCCGTAAAGAACCCCGTCGTAATCATGTTACAAACAATTGCGCGTCATCGGCGAACGCCTTGAACTCCAGCGCGTTCCCCGATGGGTCGAGGAAGAACATCGTGGCTTGCTCGCCCGGTTGGCCGACGAAGCGGATATGCGGCTCGATTCCGAAGGTGATTCCCGCCGCCTTTACGCGGTCGGCCAGCGCCCGCCAGTCGTCCATCGTCAGCACGACGCCGAAATGCGGCACCGGCACGTCGTGACCGTCCACCGGGTTGGACACCGCGACCGGTTTCGCCGCGGGATCGAGATGCGCCACGATCTGATGCCCGAACAAGTCGAAGTCGATCCAGCTATCCGAACTACGCCCCTCCGGACACCCGAGCGTGCCGCCGTAAAAGGCGCGCGCGGCGGCGAGATCGTGGACGGGAAAGGCGAGATGGAAAGGTCGAAGCATAATTCCTAGCTACTGCCCGTAGAACCAAACGTCACCCCGGGCGTGTTCCGGGGTCCAACCATCCCATCGGAATTAAGTCGTGGTTGCACGTTGGTGTTCGAGCGAGGTCGTGCCCCCCGGACACGATTTTTGCTTGCCGGGGGCAAGCCAAAGCTCGAGCACGGAACAAGCCCGGCATGACGATTGGGGCTAGCGCGCTTCGTCATTTCGCAGCCATAGCGCGAGGCGATGCGTCGTCTCCTCCCGCTCCTGCCACTCGCGCTTGGTGCCATATCCGCGCTCGGCTTCGCGCCATGGAACTGGTGGCCGCTGACCTTGGCCGGGTTTGCGGTCTGGCTGCTCCTCATCCATGGTGGCGGCTCGATCAGACAAGTCTTGGGAATGGGCTGGCTGTTCGGGCTCGGCCACTTCGCCGTCGCCAACTTGTGGATTCAGCAGCCGTTCGAATTTCAGGACGCGATGCCGCCTTGGCTCGGCTATGTGGCGGTAGTCCTTGTCGCTGCCTATCTCGCGCTCTTCCCGATGCTTGCCGCCGGGCTGGCCTGGCGACTCGCGAGCCCAGCAGCAAAGGGCGATCCGGCACCTCGCGTCGATACCGCCTTCGTGCTGGTCGCGGGCGTTGCCTGGATCGCGACCGAATATCTTCGCGGGACGATGTTCACGGGCTATCCTTGGGACCCGCTCGCGGCAGCCTGGGTGTCGATCCCTGTGGCAGGCCTCGCCGCCTATGTCGGCAGCTATGCTCTGTCGGGGATCGTCGTGATCGCGGGCGGTTGTCTCCTGGTCATCGCCAGCGACCGTCGTGCTTATCTGCCCATGCTCATCCTGATCGCCTTGGTCGGCTATTCGTCCGTCCCGGCTGAACATCTTTCCCGCGCGCCCGACCTCGCCACCCATGTGCGCATCGTCCAACCCAACCTGGCCGAAGAGGCCAAACCGACCGCCGATTACGCCGAAGCCAATTTCCAGGCACTCGCGCGGCTGTCGGGAAAACCCGACGCCAACCATCCCCGCCTGATACTGTGGCCGGAGGGCGCGATCCGCTTTCCGGTCGAAGACGGCTATCCGCGCTATGTCTACGACCTGATGGGCAGCGCGCAGACCGCGCGCATCCGGATGGCTTTGCTGCTTGGCGACCACGACGCGATCCTGACCGGCACGCAGGGGATGTATTTCGACAAGCGCACCGAGAATATGATCGCGGCGACCAATTCGATCGCGGTGATCGGCCCCGATGCGCAACTCCACGGTCGCTACGACAAGGCGCATCTGGTTCCCTATGGCGAATATCTGCCGATGCGCCCCGTATTGGAAGCGATCGGCCTGTCGCGCCTCGTTCCTGGCGATGTCGATTTCATTCCCGGCCCCGGCCCGCGCACGATGGTCATTCCCGGCTTCGGCAAGGTCGGCATGCTGATCTGCTACGAAGTGATCTTCTCCGGCCATGTCGTCGACCCCGCCCATCGACCCGACTTCATCTTCAACCCATCGAACGACGCGTGGTTCGGCACGCTGGGTCCGCCCGCGCATCTCGCCCAGGCGCGGCTGCGCGCGATCGAGGAAGGTCTGTCGATCGTCCGTGCGACGCCGACCGGTATCTCAGCGATCATCGACCCTGACGGCGTGGTACGCCAGAGCATCCCGATGGGCCGCGCCAGCGCGATCGAAGGCTCGGTAATGCGCGGCTCCCCCACCCTCTTCTCGCGCCTCGGCAACTGGCTGGCGGGAATCGCCTCGGCGATTCTGCTGATTTGCGCGATTGCCATCCGGCGGCTCGCTCGCTAGGACCCGCAGCCTCATATAAGGAAAGCTTTATATGGGCATGGCAACGGCCCGGCTTTCCGCCAGACCCCAGAGGAAACTCAATGCGTTCCAATTATCTCTTCACGTCCGAATCGGTCTCCGAAGGCCATCCCGACAAGGTCGCCGACCAGATTTCCGACGCCATCGTCGACCTGTTCCTGTCGAAAGACCCCGAAGCGCGCATCGCCTGCGAGACGCTGACCACTACCCAGCTCGTCGTGCTGGCCGGTGAAATCCGCGGCAAGGGCATCATGGACGAGGCCGGCAACTGGGCGCCCGGCGTCCGCGACGAGGTCGAGAAGGCGGTGCGCGATACCGTGAAGCGGATCGGCTATGAGCAGGACGGCTTCCACTGGGAAACCTTCCGCTTCGAGAACAATCTGCACCCGCAATCGGCGCATATCGCACAGGGCGTGGACGCCAGCGGCAACAAGGACGAAGGCGCCGGCGACCAGGGCATCATGTTCGGCTATGCCGCCAACGATACGCCGGATCTTATGCCAGCGACGCTCTATTACAGCCACAAGATCCTCGAGCAGATGGCCGCCGACCGCCACTCCGGCAAGGCGCCGTTTCTGGAGCCGGACGCCAAGAGTCAGGTCACGTTGCGCTACGAGGGCAGCAAGCCTGTCGCCGCCACTGCGATCGTCGTCTCGACCCAGCATGGCAAGGGCTATGACGAAGGCGACAAGGAAGCCGAGCTTCACGCTTATGTGAAGCAAGTCGTCGCCGACGTGATCCCCTCGGCCTTGCTCAGCGACGAGACCGTCTATCACATCAACCCGACCGGCAGCTTCGAGATCGGCGGCCCTGATGGCGACGCCGGCGTGACTGGCCGCAAGATCATCGTCGACACCTATGGCGGTGCGTCGCCCCACGGCGGTGGCGCGTTCAGCGGCAAGGACCCGACCAAGGTCGACCGTTCGGCGGCCTATATCACCCGCTATCTGGCGAAGAACATCGTCGCGGCCGGCCTCGCCCAGCGCGTGACGATCCAGCTGGCCTATGCGATCGGCGTTTCGAAGCCGCTGTCGCTCTATGTCGATACGCATGGCACCGGCACGGTCGGTGACGACGAACTGGAAGCGGCAATCGGCAAGATCGAGAAGCTGGGCGGCCTGACCCCACGGGGCATCCGCACGCATCTCGGCCTCAACAAGCCGATTTATGCGCGCACTGCGGCATACGGTCACTTCGGCCGCAAGCCCGAAGGCGACTTCTTTCCGTGGGAGCGCACCGACCTGGTCGACGATCTCAAGGCCGCTCTGGCCTGATCTCGATCATATCGGTTGAAATGGCGAAGGGCCGGGGAGCGATCTCCGGCCCTTCTTCGTTGGCCGCGATTGGCTTTCGGCGGATCACGCTATAGTCGGTCGCACGATGAACGATCCGACGACCATCCGGCGCCTCTATGGCCGGCGCCAGGGACATAAATTGCGCCAGGGCCAGTCCGCCCTGGTCGAAGAGCTGCTGCCCGCCGTCGAGGTACCGGAAACCGGCCCGCTCGATGCGCGGGCCTTGTTCGGCGACGCCGAAAATTCTGGGCGCCCGCTCGAGCTGGAGATCGGCTTCGGCGCCGGCGAGCATCTTGCGGGACAGGCGACGGCGCGGCGCGATCATGGCTTTATCGGCTGCGAACCATTCCTCAACGGGGTTGTCGGCGCGCTCGGTCATATCCGCGATCAGGGACTGGAGAATGTCCGCCTGCACATGGGCGACGCGCTCGACGTGGCCGAGCGGTTGCCCGATGCCAGCCTGAACCGCGTCTACCTCCTCCATCCCGATCCCTGGCCCAAGGCGCGGCATGCCAAGCGGCGGATGGTCAATGACGGTCCGCTCGATCTGATCGCCGCCAAGCTCAAGCCCGGCTGCGAGTTCCGGCTGGGCACCGACGATCCGACCTATTGTCGCTGGGCGATGATGGTGATGAACCGCCGCCGCGACTTCGTCTGGACCGCGCAGACGCCGCGCGACTTTTTGACGCGCCCCGACGACTGGCCCGAGACGCGCTACGAGCGCAAAGCACGGCGACAAGGGCATGAGGTCTGGTATTTCCGCTATTTACGGGTCTGACCATTGCTGGCCGTCCGGAACGCTGGCGGCGGCGTCAAACCCGGACTATCGTGGCGCGCAATGACCGAGCGTCGCGACAAGCCCAGCTTTGCCAGCCTGTTCAACCGCGCGCGCGCCGAGGCTGACGGGACGGCGTCCATTCCCTCCCCACCGCCCGCCGAGCCGGCGGTCGTTCAGTCGGCGGAGCCGCCGCCGGTCGAACCGCGTCGCCGCGACGAATGGGCCTATGAGGCGATGCAATTCCTGGTCGATCCGGCCCGCGTCCGCATCTGGCCGGGCAATGCGCGCATCTATCACGACCTCAATCCCGACAATTGCCGCGATCTGATCCAGTCGATCGCGACCGAGGGAATGCAGAAGGTCGCGGCTGTCGTGCGTCCGGTGTTCGACGATGCGCTGTACGAATATGAAGTGATCGCCGGCACGCGGCGCCATTTCGCGGTGTCGTATCTGCGTGCGACCAGTATGCCGTCGCTGCGCTTCCTGATCCAGGTCGAGATTCTCGACGATGAGGCCGCCTTCCGCCTCGCCGATCTGGAAAATCGCGCGCGCAAGGACGTGTCCGACATCGAACGCGCGCGCAATTACGCGGCCGCGCTTCACGACCATTATGACGGCCATCTGACGCGGATGGCCGAGCGGCTGGCGCTGTCCAAATCCTGGCTGTCCAAGATGATCCGGGTCTCGGCCCTGCCCGATCAGTTGCTCGCGGCGTTCGGGTCGCCGGGCGATCTCCATCTCAAGCCCGCCTATACGCTGGCGCAGAAGCTCGACGGACCGGCCGGGCCGGTGATCATGGCGACCGCGATCCAGATCGCCCGCGCGCAGATGGCCCGCCGTACCGACGGCCTCGCGCCCTATCCGGCGGCGGAAGTGCTGCGGCAGTTGAACGACGCGTCGAGTCCCGCGCCGGAACAATCCGCCGAACTACGCGGCCCCACCGGCCGGTTGGCGATGAGCGCGAACGCCAACAAGAACAGTTTGACCCTGAAGCTGCACGCCGGCTCCGGCGTCACCCGCAAGGCAATCACCGAGGCGGTGCGCGCTGCGCTCGATGCCGCCGAGGCGAAGGGATTCTCGCTGGGTCTGTCGTCGCGCGACGACGAGAGCGATTAATCGGCGGTGTCGGTCAGCCTGGGCGGCTGGTCCGGCGCCTGTCCGCTCCGCCGCCACATCCCTTGGAGCACGCGGCCGAGCATCGATGGCGCACCGGGCCGGAGCAATAGCCAGTCGCGGATCACCGGTCCCGGTTCGGCGCCGATCGTGCTCTTGTAGCCGCTGTCGCCCGCACCCCAATCGACCTTGGTCATACCCTGCTGCAACGCCCGGACGAGATTGCGATAGTAGAGCAGCCGGCCCGGCGAATGTTTGGCAAAGGCGGGGTCGTAGCTGTTGGCGACGGCGTATTTCAGCGCCCCCAAATTGAGATCGAACGAAAAGGCGGCAGGAGCCCCGTCGACCGTCAACAACGCCGCCGACATCATCTCGGCGATCACCGGATCGGCGGCGGCCTGGCGCCAGAACGCACCATGACCGCGCTTGGTGAATTTGGCGTCGCTGCCATCGGTGCGTGCGGCGATCCAGCTTTTCTGTTCGACCGCGGCCAGCTGATCGAACCCTCCCGCGGCTAGGTCGGCGCCACTCATGAAACGCCAGTCGAGCGCGCCGCGATCCGCTAGATGCTTTTGGTGGAACCGGTTCTTCTTGAGCGTCGACGCGCGTGGCCAGGCGGCCTGGCTTTGTGCCGCGGCCATGTCGAGCAGATAGGAATCGGCCACGAAGCGGTCCAGCACGACCCAGCGCCGCCGCCTCGCCGCCGCGATCAGCCCGCTAAGTGCAGGATCGCCATCATAAGACGGGCCGATGCGCAGACCGTTGACCTCTTGCCCCAGTCGATCGACCAGCACGTCGAACGCGGCGTCGGAGGCATCGGTGCAGGCCGGAAAGCCGCGAAACGGCCAATAGCAGCCGGGGATCGCGGCGAGCCTCGCCGCCTCAGGCCCGAACCCGGCCAGCGGCAGCGCGATGACCGGATAGCCGTCGCGTTCGACGATCAAGGTCCGCGCGCGACCGCCATAAGCGGCCAGCGATGCGGCGAACCATTGATAGCGGAGGAATCGATGCCCCTCATCCGCCTGCTCCGCGACGGCATCGATCAACGCCGACAGCCCGTCGAACGCAGTGGCGCGCATCGCGGGGGGCAGGCGTGTGAACTCGCTGAGCAGCATCGGCTTGGTCATGATCGCCGGCTATACCGGTCAGCCGTTACCAAGCCGTTTTTAGCCGGCGCGCCTCGCGAACTAGGCGCTTACTCCTACCGCTTCCCTAATCGCCGATAGCCCGCCATGATATCAGACGATGCAACCCAATACCGTCTCGACGATCGCCCAGACAATCCAGCTCTCGCTGTCGCCGGTGTTCATGCTGACCGGCATCGGCGCCTTGCTCAACGTGCTGGTCGGCCGGATGGCGCGCGTGGTCGACCGGGTGCGGGATCTCGAGAAGCTCCATCCTTTGTCCAGCGGTCCGGACCGCGACCGCTATGTCTCGGAGCTGCGGATCCTCGACCGCCGCATCCGGGTGATAAATTTCGGGCTGTTCCTGGCCGTATCGAGCGCGGTGATGACGTGCCTGGTCGTCGCGCAATTATTCGTCGCCGAACTGATCGGGCTGCGCATTGCGACGATCGTCGCCCTCACCTTCACGCTTGCGATGCTTCTGTTGATCGCGGCTTTGGTCAGCTTCATCGTCGAGGTCCGCACCTCGCTGCTCGCGGTCAAGGTGCGCGAGGAATTGCTCGAGGAGCGATGAAAGCTAAAGGCTGATTGAGTTGGGTTGGCAAAGGCGACTCAGCGCGCGCCCTCGACCCTCTCCCCCGCATCGGCCGTCACGGCATAATTCGGGGCCACCCGCGCCTTCGACGCCTGCTCATAGACATACCCCGCCTCGAGCAGCTTGCCGTCGCTATAGGCCGGGCCGATGAACGACAGCCCGGTCGGCAACCCGCGCACCAGTCCCATCGGCACCGTCAGATTGGGATAGCCGGAAATCGCCGGCAGTTCGGACGAGCTCGGCCCGTTATATTGATCGCCATAGATCGGGTCGCTCAGCCAGGCCGGGCCATAAGTCGGCTGCACCAGGATCGTCGCATCGGCCTGTTTGAGCATGCCGTCGATCGCCCCCTTGGCGAGAGCCAAGGATTTGTCGCGCTGCGCCTGATAGGTCGGCTCGTCCGTCCCCTTCGACTTCGCCGCCATGTCGAAAATCTCCTGCGCGAAATACGGCATTTCGGCATCGGCATTGGCGGTGTCGAACGCGATCACGTCGTCGATCGTGCGGGTCTTCACGCCCGGCGGGGTCGAGGCGAGATATTTGTTGAGGTCAGTCTTCAGCTCGAACTTGAACACGTCGAACTCGGCATCGCCCATGCCGTCGGTCTTGGGCCGCTGGACGTCGACCAGCACCGCGCCTTGCGCCTTGAGCACCGCCAACGCTTGATCGAACCGCACGGCGACCAGCGGTGACATGTCGGGGCGATAAACCGCGATCCGCACGCCCTTGAGCGATGCGGCCGTCAGTCCGCCGGTGAAGTCCTTGCGGTATTTGCCGGCATCCTTGGTCGCCGCATCGGCCGGGTCGCTGCCGACCATCGCCGAGAACAAGGTCGCGACATCGCGGACGCTGCGCGCCATCGGCCCGGGCGTATCCTGGCTATGACTGATCGGCACGACATAAGTGCGGCTGACCAGCCCAAGCGTCGGCTTGAGCCCGACCAGTCCGTTGATTGACGAGGGGCAGACCACCGATCCGTCGGTCTCGGTCCCCAGCCCCGCCGCGGCAAAACTCGCCGCCACCGCCGCACCAGTCCCGCTCGACGAGCCGCAAGCTGTACGGTCAAGCCCATAAGGATTGCGCACCAGCCCGCCTATGCCGCTCCATCCGCTCATCGCCTTGGTCGAGCGGATATTGGCCCATTCGCTGAGGTTGGTCTTGCCCAAGATCACCGCACCCTGCGCGCGGAGCAAAGCGATCACCGGTGCGTCGCGATGGGTCAGATTGTCCCTCAGCGCCAGGCTGCCCGCGGTGGTCGGCACCGGGTCTTTCGTCTCGATATTGTCCTTGATCAGGATCGGGATGCCGTCGAGCGGGCCTAGCAGCTTCTTCGCCTTGCGCCGCGCGTCGCTCGCCTTAGCCTGGGCCAGCGCATCGGAATTGAGCGCGATGATTGCGCGCAACGCCGGGCCCTTGCGGTCCATCTCCGCGATGCGATCGAGATAGGCGCGCGTGATGTCGGCGCTGGTGTCCTGTCCCTTGTCCATGCGCGATCGCAACTGATCGATCGAGACCTCGGTCACGGCATGCTGCGCCGGCGCATCCTTCGCGATCGCGGGCAACGGTGTGGCGAGCAGGATCAGAGCGGCGAAGCGGCGCATGGTGGTCCCCTTTTATGGCGCGCCTTCATCGTCCAACTCCTCCCCTTCGACAAGCGGGATGCGCACGTTATGCTATCGTCATGGCTGCCCCGCTAGAAACCCAGGCGATCATCATCGGTGCCGGCATGTCGGGGCTGCTCGCCGCTATCCGACTGAAACAGGCAGAGGTCGATTTCGCCGTGCTCGAAAAGAGCCTGGAGGTCGGCGGAACCTGGCTCGACAATTGTTATCCGGGGTCGGGTTGCGACGTCCCCAGCCACCTCTACAGCTATAGCTTCGCCGGCAATCCGCATTGGTCGCGCATGTTCGCGCGCCAGCCCGAGATTCTCGATTATTTCCGCGACCAGGCGAACCGTTTTCGCTTGCGACCGCACCTTTGCCTGGGCGTCGAGGTCACGAGCGCCGATTGGGATGAGGCGAGCGCGCGGTGGACGGTCACCTCGACCGACGGCAATCGCTGGCGCGCGCCGGTGCTGATCGTTGCGACCGGCCAGCTCAACCGCCCGCGCACGCCCGATTTACCCGGGCGCAAGAGTTTTGCCGGCACCCAGATCCATACCGCGCGCTGGCATGAAGACGCCCCGATTGCCGGCAAGCGCGTCGGAGTGATCGGCACCGGCGCCAGCGCTATCCAGATCGTGCCCGAAATCGCCCGCGAAGCCGCGCATCTCACCGTGTTCCAACGATCTCCGCACTGGATCATTCCGCGCATGGACGCGCCGATCGCACCAATGGTGAAGCGGCTCTTCGCGAACGTCCCGTTGCTGAGAAAGGCGTTTCGCGCGCTGATCTGGCGACGGCTCGAGGCGATCCATCCGGCAATCGCCAATCCGGGTGGCGCCAAGGCACGCGAGGTCGAAAAGATCGCGCTAGATTATCTCGCCGCGACCATTCCCGATCCCGCCTTGCGCCAGGTGCTGACGCCGGACTTTCCTATCGGTTGCAAGCGCACGCTCGTATCCGACGATTATTATCCGGCGCTGCTGCGCGACAACGTCACGCTCGAAACGCGCGCGATCGACCGGGTCGAACCGGCCGGCGCGCGGCTTACCGACGGCACGCTGATAGAGCTCGATACGATCGTCTGGGCAACCGGGTTCGAAACGCACGGCTTCGTCGCGCCGATCGCAATCAACGGACCGAACGGGAGCCTGGCGCAGACCTGGACGAACGGCGCCAGCGCGTATCGCGGCACCACTGTCTCCGGCTTCCCAAACCTGTTTCTGCTCTATGGCCCCAACACCAATCTCGGGCACAATTCGATCATCTTCATGGTCGAGCGCCAGATGGAATATGCGCTGCCCGCGATCCTCAAGCTGGCACGCGGCGATGCACGCCGGATCGCGGTCAAGCCCGATGCGCACCACGCCTATAACCGGACGCTACAGGCACGGCTGGCGACCACCTCCTGGGCAGCGGGATGCGGCAGCTGGTACAAGACCGATAACGGCGTGATGCCCAACAACTGGGCCGGGAACACCGCCGAATTCGCTCGAATGATGAAGCGCTTTGACAGCGAAGCGTACGAGATCGCCTGAGCGATTCGGGGCGAACCGTAAGACCTCAGCCGGACGTGTAGCCCAGTGCGGCAAACGTGTGCTGCAGCCACCAGAAGCTCAGCCCGGAAATCACGGCCACCACTGCCATCAAGGCCCAGCCAGCTGCGGTCAGCTTTCGGTTCTCGGCGTCGCGATAGCTCCAGCGTGCGCCGCCGATCAGGAAGAACAGCCCAAACACCAGCAAGGCGGGGACGAGCACGAAGATCTTGAGCGAATAACGGACTTCGGCGGCGTGCGCCTGCGCCGCCTGCAGCGGCAGCCAGATACCCCACCAGCCAAAGCCGACAAAGGCGATCAGGCAGAGCAACCCGCCCAGGCGATATTTCACATCCGCGGTCATGACGTCCCCGTTTTTACCGTTCGATAGGCTATTAAATGAAAAGAGGCTGCCGGGGATTCCCATCCCCGGCAACCTCCTAACATGGTCAGCGGCCGGAAGCTCCAGCCCGGAGGACCATGCGGACCGCTATTCCTGTGACCCTAAGCGTTGATTGAGGGAGGATACCCCCCGCAAAGGATCGGCGGACTTAGCGGCGCGTCCCCCGAACGAACTGAACCGACCCCACTGCTGAACCATGAGACATCGGATCACCTCCTTTCGCTTGTTGAAACACCGTGACCAACACTGGCCACGACCTCAATGTGAATCGTACGGACTCGTAATTCAAGTCTTGTAATGTTCGAGAAAATCGACGATTCTCTTCGGCCTGTTGCTTGTCAGCGCCCGAACGCGGCGCGGAGCTCTTCTTTTGCCTTTTCCAGCACCTTTTTCTGCTTCGCCGGCAGGTCCTTGCCCGCGCGGTTGATATAGAAAGTCAGCATCGACATCGCCGATTGGAACGGCGACCCCTTTCGGCGATGGCTATGCTCGGCGGAGCGCTTGAGCGAGAGCGCGATCAATTTTGGGTCGTCGCGCGTAAAAACGTCCCGCTCGAGGTCGAGCGCGTTCGAATGTTTGGTGACGTCCTGCGACCACTTCTTTGCGGCTGCCATCGCATCAATGCCGCTTGAAATATTGCACTTCACGTTCGTGCTTCTCGGCGCCCTCACGCGTGTCGAACGTGCCGAGGTTGCGGCGCTTATGCGTCTTGGGATCGACCTTGCGTGAGTAGAGCCGGTATTCGCCCGATTTGAGCTTGCGGATCATGTGTCATCTCCTCGCGCTAAAAACGTGCGAGGCGACGAACTTATCCCCGGCAATCCTCGATCACACGACCAAGTTCGGCATAAGGCGGCACGACCAAAGGTGCTCCGCCAACGCGATCGACGACGAACCGCCCGCGGCTGAACACCATCGCGTCCAGCATGGCATCGCTCGGTGCGAACTGGCTAGCGACATAGCCGGCATCGCCGCCGGTCGCGCGCAACGGGATCGAGCGCGTCAACGTCGTCGTGCGGATCGTCGCCGCATCGCCAGCGCCCTGGACCGACAGATACATCGCCCCCCGCGTGCGGTCGCAGCGCAGCGTCAACAACGCGTCGGCGCCGACCGGCCCGAACAAGGCGATCGAACCCACGCCGTCCTTGCGATAGGCCCAGTCGCCCGGCGTGAACGGCCATTGGTTCCAGTCGGACGCGAGCGGCGGCGTAACCGCCGGTGACGGGCTCGGCCGACCCACGGGCGGCGGTGCAGGCCGCGAGACCGGCGGCGGCGCGGGCGGCGGGACGCAGCCGGCGAGCAAGAGGGCGGCAGACGTTGCGACGGCGGCGAACTTGTAGCGCATCGCCCGACCATGGCCGCGAGCGCTGCGCGCCTCAACCCCAAAGCGCCATTCGGGCGTGGATCGGCGACGTACGTCGCGCTACGATCGTTTCGCATTCAACCGCGAAAGGGCAAAAGTGGCCGAGACGAGCATCCAACCCCTGGTGGCGGCGAGCCTGGATACGACGATGAAGGTCAGGGGCCGCGACGGCGGCAAGACGATCGGCACGCTCCACGCCTTCATGGTGCACAAGAGATCGGGCCGGGCGATGTACGCGGTGCTGAGCCTTGGTGGCTTCCTCGGCGTCGGCAAGCATTTCTACGCGGTGCCGATCCAGCTCCTCGCCTATGACCTCGCCGCCGACGCCTATGTCGCCAGCGTCGAACCCAAGACCTTGGAGGGCGGCCCCAATTGGTCCGGCGCCGCGCCCGATTTCGATCAGGCCTATGCCGACCGGCTGGCCAGCTATTACGGAGCGGACAAGCAGGACCTGACGGTCGGCTGACTCAACCGGTCAGGCTTTTCGCAAAGGCCTGCCAGGCGGGCGTCATGTTGAGCACGATGCGGATAACCTGGGTGAGCAGGAAGAATGCCCCACCCCATTTGGTTGCCGCGTGCAGCTTGCCCGTCGTGCGCAGATCGTAGGCTACCAGCACCAGCAATAGGAGGTCGGTCAGCACCATCCCGCCCAAGGGCGGGGTAAGCGGCAAATGCGACATCCGAGTCACCCGCGCCAACGGCGTCGTCAGCAGCGCGAGCGTGCCGAGCAGCATCAGACGCTTGTGCCAGGCGGCGCGCCGGCGCATCGCCACGGCCCAGCCGGTCAGCACCGCGAAGGTCAGCACCGCGCCGAGCGGGAAGGCCAACGGCGGACCCGATGGCGGCAAATGCGCCGCGGCGGCGGCCTGCTTGGTGATGATCGCGGTAGCGATGCCCAGCGGCACCATCGCCACGGCGACCAGCACTGCCGCCGACCCGACGATGCGATGCACGTCGGTGCGTCCGGCGGAGATCAGACCGGTCTGGACCACGTAGAGCAGCATCCACAGCGTGAAGATGGCGCCATGGACATGGACGAGGAGCGACAGGCGCGGGCCGGCGAAGATGGTGGATAGGTAGTACGATGGTGCAAAACCGATGAAAGTCAGGACTGCCATCGCCGCCGCCATGCCTAAGAAGAATCGCCTTTCGGCGACTAGCCGTCCGCCCACCCGTCCCGCGATTGTCGCCATATCGACCTTCCCTCATTTTCGGGCAGGAATCGGACGACGGGCGATAGATCGACAGGACGGAAACGACGCAGCTGGCCAAATTACCGCTAAGCTGATTCGAAATCAGCGATCTACCGCCGACTCCCGCTCCCGAACTTCTTCTGCACTTTCCCGTAGCGCGTCTTGCGCGTGCCGGGCTTGCCCTCGTTCGAGCGTCCCATCACGGGCGGCAACACGCGATCGTCCGCGGGCAGTCCGAGCTCCTCCGCCTCCAGCGCGCGGATTTCGTCGCGCAGGCGCCCGGCTTCCTCGAACTCGAGGTCGGACGCGGCCTTGCGCATTTTCTTCTCGAGATCCTCGATATAGGCGCGCAGATTGTGCCCGACCATGTGCGGTCGGGCCTCGTCGATCGGGACGGTGACCTGATCCTTTGACGCGACATGCGCGATAATGTCGCCGATGTTGCGCTTGATCGTCGTCGGCGTGATGCCGTGTTCGAGATTATACGCTTCCTGCTTCTCGCGGCGGCGATTGGTCTCGTTGAGCGCGCGTTCCATGCTGCCGGTCATGCGATCGGCGTAGAGGATCACCCGGCCTTCGACGTTGCGCGCGGCACGGCCGATCGTCTGGATCAGTGAGGTTTCCGAGCGCAGGAACCCTTCCTTGTCGGCGTCTAGAATCGCGACCAATCCGCATTCGGGAATGTCGAGCCCTTCGCGAAGCAGGTTAATGCCTATCAGGACGTCATAGACACCAAGCCTAAGATCGCGAATCAGCTCGATTCTCTCCAGCGTCTCGACGTCGGAATGCATGTAGCGGACCTTGACCCCGGCCTCGTGCATATATTCGGTCAGATCCTCGGCCATCCGCTTGGTCAGCGTGGTGATCAGCGTGCGATAGCCCATCGCCGTGGTCTTGTTGCATTCCTGAATGACGTCCTGGACCTGCTCCTCGACCGGGCGGATTTCGACCGGCGGGTCGATCAGGCCAGTCGGGCGGATGACCTGTTCGGCGAAAACGCCGCCGGTCTGCTCCATTTCCCAACCGCCGGGAGTCGCCGAGACATAAGTCGTCTGCGGGCGCATAGCGTCCCATTCGTTGAACCTGAGCGGCCGGTTGTCGATGCACGACGGCAGACGGAACCCATATTCGGCGAGCGTGATCTTCCGGCGATGGTCGCCTCGCGCCATGCCGTTGATCTGACCGATCGTCTGGTGGCTCTCATCGACGAACAGCAAGGCATTTTCGGGCAGATATTCGAACAGAGTGGGCGGCGGCTCGCCCGGGAGGCGTCCGGTCAGGAAGCGCGAGTAATTCTCGATACCCGCACAAGATCCCGTCGCCGCAATCATTTCCAGGTCGAAGTTCGTGCGCTGTTCGAGCCGCTGCGCCTCGAGCAATTTACCTTCGATCTGTAGCTCCTTGAGCCGCTCGGCAAGCTCGTGCTTGATCGCTTCCATCGCCTGTTTGAGCGTCGGGCCCGGCGTCACATAGTGCGAGTTAGCAAACACGCGGACGTAATTGAGACTGGCGACCTTCTTCCCGGTCAGCGGATCGAACTCGGTGATATCCTCGATATCGTCGCCGAAGAACGACACCCGCCAGGCGGTGTCCTCATAATGCGACGGGAAGATTTCGAGCGTGTCGCCTTTCACCCGGAAATTACCGCGCTGGAACGCCGCGTCGTTGCGCTTGTACTGGAGCGCGACCAGCTTGCGCACGATCTCGCGCTGATCGACCGTCTGGCCTTTCTTGAGGTCGAAGATCATCGCCGAATAGGTCTCGACCGAGCCGATACCATAGAGGCAGCTGACCGAGGCGACGATGATCACATCGTCCCGCTCGAGCAGCGACCGCGTCGCCGAGTGGCGCATGCGGTCGATCGATTCGTTCACCGAGCTTTCCTTCTCGATGTACGTATCCGACCGCGGCACATAGGCTTCGGGCTGGTAATAATCGTAATAGCTGACGAAATATTCGACCGCATTGTCGGGGAAGAAGCTTTTGAACTCGCCATAAAGCTGCGCGGCGAGAATCTTGTTGGGCGCGAGGATCAGCGCCGGCCGCTGCAGCGTCTCGATCACCTTGGCCATGGTGAAGGTCTTGCCCGACCCCGTCACGCCCAGCAGCACCTGATCGCGCTCGCCGGACAGTGCCGCTTCGGTCAGTTCCTTGATCGCGCTGGGTTGGTCGCCGGAGGGCTCGTAATCGCTGACCAGCTTGAACGCCTTGCCGCCTTCGACCTTTTCCGGCCGTTCGGGACGGTGCGGAACGAAGGACTGACCGGTTTCGGGCTCGGCCAAGCTGGTGCGAATCTGGATTGCCATAGAACGTGAATATGGTGACTCTCGCGCCAACCCGCAACAAAGCGGGAACGGGCAGCATAAAGTCTATAACAGGAGAAAAAGCGATGCGAACCAACACCCTTATCCTGATCACTGCCGCGTTGGCGCTTGCTGCCTGCGGGCAAAAGACCAGTTCGACCACCGTCACCACCAATTCCGCCACCGGCGCCGTGACCACCACGGGCGATGCCCCACCGTCCGCTACCGCATTGGGCCTCCAACCGGGCAAATGGGAGACCAAGATCGAAGTCACCGATCTCAAGATGAGCGGAATGCCCGCAGGGATGACCGTGCCCAAGCCGGCGCCGATGACCACCACCACCTGTATGACTCCCGAACAGGCGTCGAAGGGTCCGGGTGATTTGCTCAAACAGGTCAAGGCCGACTGCACGATCAACAGCAGCACCTATGCCGGAGGCAAGATCGCCATGGAGATGAACTGCAAGCTGCCAACCGGCACGATGACGACGAAGACTACCGGCACCTATTCGGCGACGTCGATGAGTTCGGACGCCGAGGTCAGCATGACTGGCAAGACGTCGATGACGCAGAAGGTGCATACCGAGGCGCATCGCGTCGGCGAGTGCAGCTGATCTGATTGTCACGGACCCGTGGCACGGCGATTTTCCGCATTGCTACGGGTCGCGATCCGGTGAAGTACATACGCAACCCGCAATGACGGGAAGAATACGGTCGCATCATTCCAGTCGAGAGGACCAACATGCGCCGTGCTTTCTATTTTTGCCTGATCACCCTGCCCCTCGCCGCCTGCAATTCGGGTGGCCCGACCGTCACCGCCACCAACGCCAGCAGTGCCGAGGTCGGCGCCAAAGTCGCCGCCGCGACCGACAATGGCGCGATGGTTCAGCCAGGTCGCTGGGAAGGCACCACCACGATCGCCGACATGAAGATGCCGCTGCTACCTGCGGATCAGCAGGCGTCGCTGGCGGGCAAGATGGGCAAGCCCGACAAGATCGTCTCCTGCATCACGCCGGAAGACGCCAAGGCCAACAGGGCGTTCTTCACCGGCAATGACGACAAGAGCTGCAAGTATGATCATTTCACCATGTCGGGCGGCAAGCTCGATGCAGCAATGAGCTGCGCGCAGGCGGACGGCAGGATGTCGGCTACGATGACCGGCACTTATAGCGCGACCAGCTATCACATGACGATGGCGTCGAACACAGAGGGCCGCAAAGACAATCCTTATGGGACGATGTCGGTGAAGGTGACGGTGGATGCCCAGCGCGTCGGCGAATGCCGCGGTACCGAGAGCAAGGAATGAGCAGGCGACTGCGCTGACGGTTATGCCGGCTCCGCGACCAACGACGCGGAGCCGACTAATCCAAACGCCGATACGCGACGCGCCACATCACCACTGCGATACCGGCCGACATCATGGCCATGACCAGAGCGGTGGCGACGCCGCTCGCCCAGCGGAACAGCAAGGTCCGCGCGTCCATCGCCGGCATTGCGACCAGGCCGTAGATCCAGGTTTGCCCGCCCAGGAATACGACGAAGCCGATTGCCGCCCCGAGCAAAGCCGCGCTGACGGGCCCGCGGCGGCCGGCCGCGTGGAGCAGCATCCAGGGAAAGGCTGCCAGCGCGGTGACGGCGAGCGCCGTCAGCACCGATCCGATGACCAAGGCGATAGCCAGCGTACCGATCGCAAAGGTGCCGCCGAATAGCATTAGCAGCACGGCAATTGCGCCCCCCATCAGCCCACCGGCACCGATCGCCAGGCCGATGCGATCGAGCGACGTTTCGTAGCGGCGTCGTTGCGCCATTGTTCGGGACATTGCGACACCCCCTCCCCGGCGCCTCATAGCATCGGGTGCGGCCGACCCCAAGCGGTCACGCAACCCATTGCGATGCATCAGCGGAGCGCCGAAACCGCAGGCGTGTCGAGGCAGCGCAACAGGTCGCTGCGCGCCATCGCCGGCCGCGCGGGCTGTGGCGCAAAGGCGGGCACGTCCAGGGTCCGGCCGATCCGCACTGCGGAGAATCCGTGTTGCCCGGTGCACGCCTCAGCCGCTGCAAGCAGCCGCGGCGGCGTGTCCCAGCCTTCATAGGACAATCGAAACGTTCCCCAGTGAATCGCGATCGCCTGCGCCGCGCCGAGTCGGCGATACACCTCGACGGCGTCGACCGGGCCGATATGGCTGCCCGCCGCCATCTGCCCGTCGGTGAAGCGGAACGCGCCGATCGGGATGAGGGCTAGCCGGATCGGACCATAGGACGCCGCCTGCTCTGCCCATTTGAGATCGCCCGCGCCGGTATCGCCGGCGAAGAACAGATTGCCGCCGGGCAGTCGCACGACCAATCCCGACCAGAGCGCGCGATTGCGATCGGCGAACCAGCGGCTGTCCCAGTGATGGCTGCGATTGACGACGACGCTCACGCCCGGCCGCACCGCGACTTCGCCACCCCAATCGAGCGCACGCGCCGGCACGCCGGCCTGGCCGATCACGCTGTCATTGCCCAGGCTGGTGACGATTAGCGGATGGTCGCGGTCCCACAGTTTTTTGAGCGTCGCCAGGTCCATATGGTCGTAATGATCGTGACTGACGAGGATCAGGTCGATCTTGGGCAGGTCCGCGAACCGGATACCAGGCTCGGCGACGCGCGTCGGCCCGATCCCGAACGGCCCCGCGCTCTTGCTCCACACCGGATCGGTCAGGATGTTGAGCCCGTTGGTCTGGACCAGCACCGTCGCGTGTCCCACCCAGGTCGCAAACATCCGCTCGCCCTCGACTCGTGCCGGGGGCTTGGTGGGCGTCACCGCGACGCGATCGGGCCAGACGGGGCGATTGTCGCGCGCCGTCACATAACGCAGCAGCGTGCCGGTACCGCCCGGCGGCGACAGCGCATCGTCGGCGCCATCGGGATTGAAGAAATGCTCGCCGTCGAAATGGCCGCTGACCGGCCCGCGATAATAACGCGCGTCGAGGAACTCGGGGATGATCGCGATCGGGAGGCACAGCGCGACCACCAGCCACAGCAACCCGGCGCCCGCACGTTTCACCCATCGCATCCGCGCCCTCTATCGCATGAAGCGCGGCGTACAAGCCTTATTGACTCTTTCGAGTTTTTGTTGTGTTTACACAATATATGATAACGCAAACCGACTCATGATGCTCTATAACCGAATCGGGCTGTTCCGCGCCGAACGCGGCATCTCGCGCAAGGCGCTGGCTGAAGCGGTCGGCGTCAATCCGCAGACGATCGGCTATCTCGAGCGCGGCGACTATAAGCCGAGTCTCGAGCTCGCGATGAAGATCGCCGCCGAGTTCGACGTCGCGATCGAGCATCTGTTTTCGTTCAGACCTTTCGAGCCCGTGGCCGCCGTTCTGCGCCGGGCGGGAGAAACCGCATGACGACCAAGCCGCTCGTTCAACGCCTCGACGATATCGCCAATCGTACCGGCGTGCCCGGTCTGGTGTTGCATCCGCCACGGCGCCGTCCGTTGCGCGGGCTCGCGGTGGTGTCGTTTGCGCTGGGCACCGCTGGGATGGCGATGGCGTGCATCAAGCCTGGCTGGCTATGGATCGGCGAGATGGTGCTGATGGCGTGCTTCCTCCTGTCGATCTGGCTCCCGCTCAAGGGCCCGATCAAACCCTGGATGTCGGTCAACGAACGCGTCGACGAGCGCGACGCCGAAATCCGCGACAAAGCCTATCTGACGCTGCTGCCGATCATCCTGATCGTCGCGCTTCTCGGACTGTGCGGCATTCCGGCGATCGCCTGGCTGCAGCAGCGCTCGGCGCCTGAAACGGTCGCGCTCGGGGGATTCGGCGCGATCTATCTGCTGACCTTGTGGAACACGATCCCGACGCTGCACGCGAGTTGGCAGGACGAGCCAGCCGACGAGGAAGACGACGAAGACTGACCCTCAGCCCTGATCCTCATACGCGAATTGCAGGATGCCCCAATGGCGGCCCTCGACCGCGATCGAGGCGATCACCTGCTTGAGCAGCAGGACGCTTCCATCGGCGACCTGACGTCGATAGGCCTTGAGGCAGAACGGGTCGGTGATCTTGCACTGTTGCTGCGTCTCGGTGAACTCGAACATCATGCCGCACCGTGCATATTCCACATTCCAGGCATCGTCGCCGGGACGCTGCGCGTGCGAGCGTTCGGGCATCGCGACCGCGCCGAAACCGTTGCGGTCGGAGAAGCTCATCCCGAAAAAGCCCTTATAGCTCCGCGCCCGTTCCTGATACGGCCGCGCCGCGGGAATGATGAACGGCTGGACCGGGTGGGTGTAGAGTGGCGGGTTGGTGCCGGGGATCTGATCATAAGTGTCGCGGAACAGATCGGCGATCGATATCCTGCCATCGGCCACCGCACGGGTAAGCGCGTCCGATACCTGTTTCGCCGCATCCAGGCCGAACGCGATATAGGGCGAATCGATCATCTCGACCCCGCTCTCGGCGAAATGCTGGAGGAGGGTGTTTGTGTCGTCGCTCACCGTGGTGACGCGCCCCGACAAACGCTGCAGACCATCGGCATTGGCGCCCGACGTGGTCGACAGAGCGCCCAAGCCGGTGCGGATGTTACCCACCGATTCAACCATCGAGCCGATCCGGTCGCTGACACGCTCGCTCGACATCGATAGATCGCGCATCAGCGCACTCAAGCGGTCGACCAGTTCCTCGATATCCTTGCTGCCCTGATGCGCCGTCTTGGCGGTCTCGACGCCATGCGCGACGCGATCGAGCATGCCCGCCGCCTCACCTGCTAGCGCCCCGATCGAGCGTTCGATCGTCTGCGTCGCCGCGGCGGTTTCCTGCGCCAGTTTCTTGACCTCGCCGGCGACCACCGCGAAGCCGCGCCCGGCATCGCCTGCGCGCGCCGCTTCGATCGTCGCGTTGAGCGCGAGTAGATTGGTCTGGCTGGCGATCCCGCTGATCACTTGCGTCACATGGCTGACCGAAGCGAGGGCCTCGTTGAACGCGCCCAGGCTGGCATGAATCCGGCTGACCTGGTCGATCAGGTCGACGACATTGATCGAGGCGTCGGACAGTTGTCGCGTCGAATCCTCGATCACCAGCCGCGCCGCCGCCGTGCTGCGCCGTGCTTCCTCCGCCGCGCGCGCGACGTCGGTGCCGTCATCGGCCAGCCGCACGGCTTCGCCGCCGATCGTGTCGATCGTCGTCGCCTGCGCGGTCACGCGCTCGGCCAGTTCGGTAATGTCTGCTTGCAGGTCGAGCGTCCGGATGCCGAGCTCGCCCGACATCTTCGCCGCCTTCCGTACCGTTGCTGCGATGTCCAACCGCGTTGCCCCCTGAATCCCGCTGCTTTCAGCAACTAAACGGCCAAGGTTAACGAAGCTTTAGGCTCGTTTCGCAGGGACCGAAAACCAGCCGGCGACGCCAGCGATCACCGCCACCGCCGCGGCCAACCACAAAGCGGCATGAAAAGCCTCGATCGACACGCCGCGGCCGCCGCCGGTCAGCACCAGCCCGATCAGCGCGACCGCGACCATCCCGCCGATCCTGGCAGTAGCATTGTTCACCCCCGACGCTGCGCCGGCATGGTGGCGATCGACCGATGCCATCACCGCATTGGTCAGCGGCGCGACCGCGGCGGTCATGCCGATGCCGATCAACAGCATCGACGGCAGGATATGCGGGACGAACGCGATCGCTGTGCCGGGAATGATCCGCATCGCGACGAAGCCGGCCGCGACCAGCAACGGCCCCGCGGCCAGCATCCAACGCGCGCCGATCCGCTCGGCCAGAGCGCCTGCCGCGCGCGATCCGGCGCCCATGATCAACGGCAAGGGCAGGATCGCCGCGCCCGCCGCGGTTGCCCGCCACCCGGTCGAGATCAACAGATAGGGGAGCAACAACAGCACGCCGCTCAGCGCTGCGTAGAGCAGGAAGGTCAGCACGGTGATCGCGCTGAAGCTCCGCGTACCGAACAGGCCGAGCGGCACCATCGCCCTCTCGCCGCATCGGCTTTCCCACCACAGGAACACCGCCGACGCCGCCACGCCGCCGGCAATATAATATACCGCACCTTGCCCGCCGGACGTCGCGATCGTCAGCCCCCAGACCAGCAGGCCGAGCCCTATCGTCGCGAACGCGCCGCCCGGCCAGTCGGGTTTCGCCGCTTCCGGATCGTGCCCGCCTTCGACCGCGACCACGGCCAGGATCGCGGCGGCAACCGCGATCGGCACGATCAGGCCGAACACCCAGCGCCAGCCGGCGGCGTCGACTAGCCAGCCACCGACGATCGGCCCGATCGCCGCCCCGATCGCGCCCGCAGCCGCCCAGGTCCCGATCGCCTTGGCGCGCGCCTCGCCATCGAAATCGGCGCCCAGGATCGCCAGGCTCGCCGGAGTCAGTAGCGCCGCGCCGACACCCTGCGCGACGCGCGCGGCGATCAGCCAGCCGAGCGTCGGCGCCGCCATGCAGCCGATCGAGGCGAGCGCGAACAGCAACAGCCCGGCCAGGAACACCGCCTTGCGCCCAAGCGAATCCGCCAGCGCGCCGCCGATCAGGACCAGCGCCGACAAAGGCAGCATATAGCCATTGACGATCCACTGGATTCCCGCCGCGTCCGCATCGAGCGCTTTCGCCATCGCGGGCAAGGCAACATTGACCACCGATCCGTCGATCATCGCGACGCTCGATCCCAGCACCGTCGCCCACAAGGCACCGGCGCCGGCGCGGCTGGGGGCTGCGCCGGTCATGCCCGCCAATATCCCGCCATCAGTTCGCCGGCCCAATCGGGCTGGCGGATTTCGCCGCGCGGTAGGAACTCACGCAGCACCGGCTTGATGTCGATCACTGGCGTGCCGTCGATCGCATCGAGCCCACGGACGTGAAGACGCGTGCCCTCCACTTTCTCGATCCGGCACACCGTAATGCCGATCCGGTTGGGTCGGTTCTTGCCGCGCTGCGCGAAGATGCCGACCAGCGGCCAATCGGCGCGGTTGCGCGGGTGACGCGCGCCGGTCTCGATCTTGTCCGGCGACACGCGATCGAACACGAAGGCGATCTCGGCATGGCTGAAATCGCCCAGCCCGGCTAGTGCCTCCGGCCCGAACCGCGGCTCGAGTTCGATCACCGCGGTCTCGTGGTCCCAATCGTCGTCGACCGCTTCCGCGCGGCCGCCGCGTACATAAGCGATCGCTTCGATATCGAACGCCATGCCTGTCTCCCTACCACGCGCCGGCAAGCGCCAGCACTACGCCGATCGCGACCAGCAGCAACCCCGCGACTTCGCTTTTGGCGGTCTTCTCGCCCAGATATAAATGCGCGAACGCCATGGTGAAGGCGACCTCCACCTGGCCGACGATCCGGACCAATGCGACCGGCGCCGAGGCGAAGCCGGTGAACCAGCAAGCCGAAGCGATCGACGACATCAGGCCCACTTGTGCTGCCGTACGCCATTCGGCGAACACCCTCGCCACCTGATCGCGTTCGCGCCAGACCAGATATCCGCCCTGCATCAGCGTCTGCAGCGTGACGGTCATCGCGAGCACGATCAGTGCAGCGCGGATATGATCGGGCGTCGCGACTTCCATCGTCGCGCGACGGATCGCGATCGTCGTCAGCGCGAACACGAAGCCTGAGGCAATGCCGTAACGCGCCGCCGGCTGGCCGAGCGACCGCAGCAGCTCTCCCAGCCCCATCCTCTTTCCGCCGGTCGACAGACCATCACGCCGACCACACCGAACCCGATCCCGATCCAGGTGAGAATGCTCAGATGATCGCCGAGCAGTACCACCGACAGGATGGCGCTCTGAACCGCCTCGGTCTTCGAATAAGCGGTGCCGACAACGAAATTGCGCTCGCCGAAAGCCATTAGTAGCAGATTGGTGGCGATGATCTGCGCCAGCCCGCCGGCGGCGCAAAACAACACGAACCAGTGCCCCAACGCCGGAAGTGTCGCAGGCGCGATCACAAACTGATAGGCCAGCATCATCGCCGCCGCGACCGGCAGGCCATAGAGATAGCGGACCAGCCCGGCGGCATTGACCGACAGAGTCCGCGACATGCGCCGCTGCACCGCCGTGCGCCAAGCCTGGAGCGCGCCCGCGAGCAAGGTCGCGGGCAGCCAGATCGGGAAGTTCACGCCTCCCGTGCCTGGACGGTGCGCGCGAGGAAATCGAGGATCGCCTTCTCGTCCTTTCCTTTGGGACCCCGACCGACGCGGAACAGCAATGCGCCGAACACCATCATCGCCAGCGGAATGCCGCCGAACATCCCCCAGAATTCGAACGGTGCGCCACTATAAGCCGCGAAACCGGCGACGATCAGAAAGATCGACAGGAACCCGAACCAGAAGATCATGAAACCCGTTACGCTGCTGGCGGGTCCGATCTTTCCCTCGATCCGCGTCCCGCTGCCGTCAGGTCGCATCGTCGCGGTCAGCCGGACATTCATGTTGGTCTGGATATTGGGCCGATAAACGAACAGCATCATGTCCTGTTCGCTGCCATGTCCGGTGACGCCCTTTTTGGGCTTGGCCTTCTCACCACCTAACACGTCGCGCAGCTTTGTCGCCAGCGCCACCGGATCGAGTGGCGAATGGAGGACGATCTTCCTACTCATTGAGGCGCACGGTCTAATCTGATCGGAAAGCTCATTCGGGGTGCACCTGCGCCGCAATCGTCGCCCCGGCGGAGGCCGGGGCCGCCGGGTTGTCGAGCGCAACGCTCACCTCGGCCCCGCCATTCAGCTGATCCCAAAGATCATCCCAATTAGGGTTCTGCTCCGAAATCAGCCGACATTTCCACACGCGGTTCCAGCTCTTCAAGCGTTTCTCGCGAAGGATCGCATCGTCGATCGAATCATGCGCTTCGATCAGCACCAACCGCGTGCAATCCCATTTCGCCGCGAAGGATGATCCGCGCTTCTGACGATGGGCCTCGATCCGAGCGAGGCTCGACGTCACACCGATATACAACACGCCGAACGGCTTGTTCGCCACGATGTAGGTATAGCCGCCCCGCATAATCCCCCGTCGCCCGGCGGAGGCCAGGCCGTTACGTTATCTGGCCAATGCTTCGCGTCAAACCCGGCGGCCCCGGCCTCCGCCGGGGCGACGAATCAAACCTTCTCCAGCAAATGTTCCCTGGCGATCTTCTCGCGCCACACCAACGGCGCCAATTGATGAACGTTGTTCCCCTCGCTGTCGACGGCGACGGTCACCGGGAAATCCGCGACCTCGAATTCGTAAATCGCTTCCATCCCCAGATCTTCGAAACCGACGACCTTCGACCCCTTGATCGCGCGCGCCACCAGATAGGCCGCTCCGCCGACCGCCATCAGGTACGCCGATTTCGCCTCCTTGATCGCCTCGGTCGCGGCCGGACCGCGCTCGGCCTTGCCGACGCAGGCGAGCAGGCCCTGATCGAGCATCATGCGCATGAACTTGTCCATCCGCGTTGCGGTGGTGGGGCCTGCGGGCCCGACGATCTCCTCGCCGACCGGATCGACCGGGCCGACATAATAGATCACCCGACCCTTGAAGCTGACCGGAAGCTCCTCGCCCTTCGCCAGCATGTCGGCGATCCGCTTGTGCGCGGCATCGCGACCGGTCAGCATCTTGCCGTTGAGCAACAACCGGTCGCCCTGCTTCCAGCTCTGCACCACCTCAGGCGTCAGCGTGTCGAGATCGACGCGGATCGCCGCTTTGTCGGGCGTCCAGTTGACGTCGGGCCATTCGTCGAGCTTGGGCGCCTCGAGAAAAGCCGGCCCCGAGCCATCGAGCGTGAAATGCGCGTGGCGCGTCGCGGCGCAATTGGGGATCATCGCCACCGGCTTGCCCGCGGCATGGCAGGGCGCGTCCATGATCTTGACGTCGAGGATGGTCGAGAGCCCGCCCAGCCCCTGCGCGCCGATACCGAGCGCGTTGACCTTGTCGAAAATCTCGATGCGTAGCGCCTCGATGTCGGTCTTCGGCCCACGCTCCTTGAGCGTCGCCATGTCGATCTGTTCCATCAGCGCCTTCTTGGCGAGCAGCACGCAATGCTCCGCCGTGCCGCCGATGCCGATCCCCAACATGCCCGGCGGGCACCAGCCGGCGCCCATTTGTGGCAGCATCTCGAGCACCCAGTCGACGATCGAATCCGACGGGTTCATCATCTTGAACTTGGACTTGTTCTCCGACCCGCCGCCCTTGGCCGCGACGTCGACATGCACCTTGTCGCCCGGCACCAGTTCGACATGGAGCACGCAGGGCGTGTTGTCCTTGGTGTTGCGCCGCGTGAAGGCGGGGTCGGTCAGCACCGAGGCGCGCAGCTTGTTCTCCGGATTGAGATAGGCGCGGCGCACGCCCTCATCGACGACCTCCTGCATCGAGCGCGAAATATCGTCGAGGCGGCAATCCATGCCCCATTTGACGAACACGTTGACGATGCCGGTGTCCTGGCAGATCGGCCGGTGCCCTTCGGCACACATCCGGCTGTTGGTCAGGATCTGCGCGATCGCATCCTTCGCGGCTGGCGACTGCTCCGCCTCGTACGCGGTCCCGAGCGCGCGGATATAATCCATCGGGTGGTAGTAAGAGATGAACTGGAGCGCGTCGGCGACGCTCTCGATCAGATCGGCTGCGCGAATGGTCGTGGTCATGAGCGGGCCCTCTAGCGCCGAGCGCGACGATGAAACAAGAAGGCATGGATGATCCTGCCCAAAGTCCTAGCCTTCGACGTGTTCGGCACGGTGGTGGATTGGCGCAGCGGAATCGCTCGCGAGGCCGCGCTGTTGCTCGACAGCTTGGGCCGTAGCGACATCACGCCAGAGGGGTTCGCCGACGGCTGGCGCGCGCGGTATCAGCCCGCGATGGGGCGCGTGCGATCGGGCGAGCGTCCGTTCGTCATTCTCGACACGCTCCACCGCGAAACGCTCGAAGACTTGCTGGTCAGTCTGGAGATCGACCCCGACGCGATCGGCGACGGGCGGCTGCACGATTTGACGCTCGCCTGGCACCGGCTCGATCCCTGGCCAGACGCGGTCGCCGGACTGACCCGGCTGAAGCGGCGTTTTCCGATCGTTACCCTGTCGAACGGCAATATCGCGTTGATGCTCGACATGGCGCGCCGCGCGGGCCTTCCCTGGGATGCGATCCTCGGGGCCGAGGTCAGTGGTCACTACAAGCCCGACCCGGAGGCATATCTCGCTACTGTTCGGACGCTCGCTATCCGACCCGACGAGCTCTGCCTTGTAGCCGCACATCACAGCGATCTCGCCGCGGCGCGTGGTGCCGGTCTGACGACGGCTTATGTCGACCGCCCGATGGAATATGGCGGTCGCGCCGCGCCGGATGTCCGTCTTGCGTCCGATTGGGAATGGAGCGTCGCCAGCCTGGTCGAGTTGGCCGAATTGCTCGGCGCCTGATCCCTTCCACCGTCACCCCGGCCTTGTGCCGGGGTCTGCCTTGCCTCCATCGATGGCCCGGAGCTTCTTGTCTTTCGCCTGCCGCCCGGCGGATCCCGGCTCAAGGCCGGGATGACGACGGTACTATCAGGCCCGCGTCCGCAGCCGACCCTCATAGTCGCGCTTGCCGATCGGTACACCGCGCGTGCGCAGGATGTCGTAGGCGGTGACGGCGTGGAAATGGAAGTTCGGCAGCGAAAAGGAGAGGATGAAGGTCTCCGCCGTGAAAGCAAGCCGGCGCGGTCCGATATCGAGGTCCAGCTCCCTGCCTGCGCAACGATTGACCTCGTCCGGCATGAATGCCGCCAGCTCGATCTCTGCTCGCCTCACCATCGCCTGCAACTCGGCGAACGGCATGGTCCCCACGAGCGGCGGTGGATCGAACACGCCCCTGATCAGCGCTTCCACGCCCCAAACGGCATGATGCGTCAGCGCCTCGATCTGGAAATGGAACGGCGCCATGTCGGGGAAGAGGCGGGCATCGACGAACTGGTCCGGGTCGGCGCCATTCTCTTCGCAATGCCTGACCGCGCGGTCGAGGAAGCCCGCAACGGCGCTCACCGTCTGTTGGAAGGTCGGCACGCTGAGATCGTAGAGCGATATTGCCATGGCTGTTCCTCCCCGACCGCCGGGCTAGTCCCGCCCCTCGGGCGCGCCGAGCGGGAAATAGTGGCGGAACGGGCGAGCCTCATCGAGCGCGCGGGCATAGCTAGGCCGCGCGAGCAGGCGGTCACGATAGGCCCATAGATTTTCGAAATGCTTCGGAATTGAATGGGTCCAATCGGCATAGAGCAACGCTGGCGCCGCCGAGCAGTCGGCCAGGCTGAAATCGTCGCCTGCCGCCCATTCGCGCCCCGCCATCCGGCGGTCGAGATAGGCATAGGCCGTGTCGAGCTGCGCTTTCCATTTCGCACCGCCCTCGCCATCATCGGGCTCTCGATTGATCGCCTGATAAACAACGCGTTGCTGTGGATAATTGACGTAATTGTCGAAGAAGCGGTCCCACATGCGGACGTCGACCGCCACGTCGGGATCTGCCGGAACCAACGACTTGCCCGGATATTTAACGTCGAGATATTCGATGATCGTGGTGGTGTCGAACACCAGGCGATCGCCGTCGGTCAGCGCGGGGAAGCGCCCGATCGGCCAAAGCGCCGCGAACTCGCTCGCGACCGGATCGCTGCCGTCGAGCATAAGTTCCTCGAACGGCACATCCTTTTCGTAGAAAGCGGTCTTGGCCTTCTGACAATAAGATGACAGCGGATGGGCGTAGAGCTTCAACGTCATTTCGCATCTCCTTTGGAAAGCACGACGTGCAGCGCACGCTCGCCCATCACCTGCTCGGTCGGGGCGTAGCCGAGCGCGCGCAGGTCGATTCCCTGGAACATCGCCTCACCCTGCCCCAGCACAACCGGCGACACCGCGTAATGGAGTTCGTCGATCAATCCGGCCTGAAGATATTGCCGCACGGTCGACACGCCGCCGCCGATCTTGACGTCGAGATCGCCCGCCGCCGCGCGCGCCTGCTCGAGCGCGCTCTCGATTCCGTCGGTGACAAAAATGAAGGTCGTGCCGCCTTCCATCTCGATCGGCGGATGCGGATGATGCGTCAGGATATAGGTCGGCGCATGATAGGGCGGATTGTCGCCCCACCAGCCTTTCCAGTCGGTTCCGTCCCACTCGCCGCGGATCGGGCCGTACATGTTGCGACCGAGGATGAAGGCACCAAAGCCGGTCATTGCGCGCGTGCCGAAATCGTTGTCGATCCCGGTCTCGCCGTCCTCTTTCCCGATCATGGTCCGGAAGAACCGTGTCGGGAAGAACCAGCCGTGCATCTGCTCGCCATTCTTGCCGAGCGGGTCGTCCAGGCTCTGGTCGGGTCCAGCACCGAACCCATCGACCGATACCGAAAACGCACCAACACGTACCTTACCCATTATCTCTCTCCCAATCTCAGCTGTTCGACGAACTCGATCGCGTCGGCGCGGCTAAACGCGCTGATTCGTAATGGCATAAGCACAGGAACTTCATTGCATCCTCCTGGCAAAACTGCTTGCAATTCGCAAGCGGTATCTGCCTCGACTAAATTAAGCAGTTGCATTTTGCAAGCAGTTTTTTTACATTACCAACATGGCTGAGACGATGCGGTCGGGATGTCCGATCAATCTATCGATGGAGACCTTGGGGGATCGCTGGAGCCTGGTGATCATCCGCGACATCATGTTCGGCAATCGCCGCCACTATCGCGAGCTGCTCTCGCGATCGGAGGAGGGAATCGCCTCCAACATCCTGGCCGACCGTTTGAAAAAGCTGATGGAGCGCGGGCTGCTGACGCGCGCCGACGATCCCAGCCACAAGCAGAAGGCAATCTACAGCCTGACCGAACCGGCGATCCAATTGCTGCCGGTGCTCGCCCAGATCGGCGCCTGGGGCCGCCGCCATTTGCCGACCACGCCCGAGCTCGCGATTCGCGCGCAATTGCTCGAGGAAGGTGGGCTGCCTTTGTGGGAGACGTTCATGGCCGAGCTACGCCATGAACATCTCGGCACGCCATTGCCGCCGAACCACGAACCGGTATTGCCGCGATTGACCGCCGCGTACGAAGCGTTGGCTAATTGCGCCTGACCGGCGATACAGCGCGCCCAGAATATTTGGAGAGACTCGCATGCCGACCGGCCGATCGTTGCGGATGATGAGCGCGGCCCTGGCGCTGCTCGCGATCGGCGCCACCGATCGGCCGCAACGCGTGTACAACACGCTCGATAATCGCAACCTGTCCGAATCGACGGTCGATCGCATCGTCCAGCGGATGATGACGGAGAACCAGGTCACCGGGCTTGGCGTCGCAATCATTCGCAAGGGGAAGATCGTCTTCATCAAGAGCTATGGTTATGCTTCGCTGGAGAACAAGGCGCCGCTGACGCCGGCGACGATCATGCCCGGCGCGTCGCTGACCAAGGCGACCTTCGCCTGGATGCTGATGCAATTGGTCGCTGAAGGGAAAGTCGATCTCGACAGGCCGATCGACCAATATCTGGCCAAACCGCTGCCCGACTACGCCGCTTATGCCGATCTCAAGGGCGACGAGCGCTGGCGCAAGCTGACCTTGCGGATATTGATGAATCACAGCAGCGGCTTCGCCAATTTCCGCTTCTTCGAAGACGACAAGAAGCTGCGCTTCCACCGCGACCCGGGCACCCGCTACGGCTATTCGGGCGAAGGCGTCCATTTGGCGCAGTTCGTCCTCGAACAGGGCCTGGGGCTGGACGTCGGCAAGGAAATCCAGGCGCGTGTCTTCGACCGCTTCCGGATGGGCGACACGTCGATGACGTGGCGCGACAGCTATGACGGCCGCTTTGCCTATGGCTACACCGCGGACGGCCAGCGCCAGTCCTTTGCGCACCGGCGCAAAGTCGACGTTGCCGGATCAATGGCGACGACCCTGGCCGACTGGGCACGCTTTCTCGCGTCGGTGTCGCGCAGCGACGGGCTAGGGCTCGCCGCGCACAGGGCAATGGTCCGTCCCACGATCTGGATCGACAGCCCCACCCAGTTTCCCACGTTGCGGGACGATCGCACCAACCGCTGGAAGGCCATGAAGCTGGGCTATGGCGTCGGCTGGGGCACGTTCGAAAGCCGGTTCGGCCATGCTTATTTCAAGGAAGGGCATGACGACGGTACCGAGAATTACGCGATGTGCGTCGACACGCGGCAGAGCTGCATCCTGCTGATGGCTAACGACAATCGCGCGGCGGCGATCTTCGTGTCGTTGACCAATCAGTTGCTTGGGCCGGTCGGCCTTCCCGCCGAATGGGAAGGCTACCGGCCCTAGGGTTTTTTCAGTTTCGCTGTCACGGTGCCGGCCCGCTCCCCCACCCGGCCGCCCAACAGGATATTCTATGGGAGGCCGGGTGGAGCGGGCCGGCACCGCAACCGTTTCAGCCGCGCTCGCTGTCGAGCGAGGCCATGCCCTGTGCCGGATAGCGATCGCCCCTAACTGCGTCGCGCGGCACCGCTGCCTCGATCGCGGCAAGTTCCTCGGCGCTGAGCGTCACGTCGAGCGCGCCCAGCGCTTCCTGCAATCGCGTGCGGGTCTTGGCGCCGACCAGCGGCACGATGTCTTGCCCCTGCGCCGCGACCCAGGCGATGGCGAGCTGCGCGGTGGTGATGCCCTTGGCATCCGCAATCGCCTTGAGCCGGTCCGCAATCTGAAGATTGGCCTCGACATTGCCCGACTGGAACCGCGGCGAATGCGCGCGGAAATCTCCTTGTCTAGCGTTGCTCGACGCCTGCCAGTGCCCGCTGATCAACCCGCGCGACAGCACGCCATAAGCAGTGACGCCGATGCCTAGTTCGCGCAGCGTCGGGAAGATGCTGTCCTCGGGCCCACGGCTGATCAGGGCATATTCGATCTGCAAGTCGACGATCGGGTGCACGGCGGCGGCGCGACGGATCGTCTCCGATCCCATTTCGGACAGGCCGATATGGCGGACATAGCCGGCCTGCACCATCTCGGCGATCGCGCCGATCGTCTCCTCGATCGGTACATCGGGGTCGAGCCGCGCGGGGCGGTAGATGTCGATATGATCCACCCGCAGCCGCTGCAGCGTGTAATGGAGGAAGTTCTTGGTCGAGCGCGGGCTCGCATCGAAGCCGATAAACGCCCCCGCCGGGTCGCGCAGTCCGCCATATTTTACGCTAAGTTGATAAGCGTCGCGCGGCAGGCCGGCGACCGCATCGCCGATCAGCATCTCGTTATGGCCCTGGCCATAAAAGTCGCCGGTATCGAGCAACGTCATCCCGGCGTCGAGCGCGGCATGGATCGTCGCGATAGCCTCGTCGCGATCCGCCGGCCCGTACGCGCCCGACATGCCCATGCACCCAAGTCCGATTGCCGAGGTCACTGGTCCACTCTTGCCTAGCTTGCGCTGTTCCATCGTCTGTCTCCTTTGTGCCCGGCATATGGCGAATTGGCGATCGTACGATAAGCCATGACAAGCGAAACGCCCCGTGCGAAAAACCGCACAATGGCGACACCCAATCTCGATGACTTCGCACACTTCGCGACGGTGGCTGCAGCGGGTGGATTTCGCGCCGCGGCGCAGAACAAAAACCTGTCGGCATCATCGCTGTCGGAAGCGGTGCGCCGACTCGAAAGCGATCTCGGCGTCCGCCTGCTCAATCGCACCACGCGCAGCGTCACCCCGACCGAGGCGGGGCAACGGCTGCTCGATCGACTGACGCCGGCATTGGAGGAACTTGCCCACGCGGCAGACGATCTGGTCACCGAAAGCGGCCAGGTCAGCGGCACCTTGCGCCTCAATGTTCCCGGCATCGTCGCCTGGCACATCCTGCCGCCGATCGCTGCGCGGTTCCTTGTCGCGCATCCCGGCATCCGGATGGAAGTGACCACTCAGGACGAATTGGTCGACGTTCTCGCGGCCGGGTTCGACGCCGGAGTCCGGTACGATGAATGCATCGACCGCGACATGATCGCGGTGCCGATCGGCCCGCGACGACAGCGCTTCGCCTGCGTTGCCGCCCCTGCCTATCTCGATCGCCACGGCACGCCCCGACACCCGCAAGACCTCGCCGGACACCAAAGGCTCGGCCACCGCTTCGCGAGCGGCAGGCTCGCGGCGTGGGACTTTGAGCGCGGCAATCGCCGCTACCGCATCGCGCCTGATGGACCGCTCATCGCAACATCGATGCAGATGGAGATCGCAGCAGCGGTCGCGGGGTTGGGCATCGCAGCGGGATTCGAGGAATTCTTCGCCGCCGAATTGACGCGCGGCACGCTAGTCGAGGTGCTGAGCGACTGGATGGAGCCGTTTCCCGGTCCCTCGCTTTACTATCACAGCCGCCGCCTGATGCCGGCGCCGCTGCGCGCCTTCATCGATTTCATTCGAACCGACGACGCGAACTGACCGCGCCGTTCGCCTCGACTCGGCCATCTCTTTTAGGTCCGGCTGAAAGCACTTCCTAACATCTTCGCGCTACGGGCATGGTCATGTCCGTTCGTCCGAGCCGATCTGTGGCCGATGCGACGCGTTCCACCTGGGGCGCGCTGGCGCTCGACGTCGACGCCACGCCGGAGACGATCGAGGCGCGATTACAGCGCATTGGCGAGCTGGCCGCGGTCTGGCCGTTCGTGCTGTTCGCCCAGTTGCTCGCGCCGCTCGTCGTCGGCGTGATCGCGCATTATACCGGGCATGACGATCTGATCCGCCTGGCGGCGCTTCGCGGCGGCGTGATCGCCGCGGCATCGTTCGCCGCTCTCGCCCAGCTCAAGCTCAACTTCGCGCGGTTCTGGCCGACCCATGTCCAAATCCGAACCCTGACGCTCTGTTCGGGCGCGCTCGGCGTCGGGCTGCTGTCGCTGCTGCCGCTGATCGCGGTGCTACCGATGGGCGAATATCACCTCGCCGGGTTCATTGCGGTCTTCGCCGGCGTGACGATCACCGCGGTCGCAATCCATCCGCTGCGCGCCGCGACTTTGGTCTTTGCCGCCGCACTCGCCGGCATGGTGCTGATCAATACCGGGCTCGGCCTGCCCACGGCGATCGCTTTCCTGGCGCTCGCCAGCCTGGGCATCTCGACCGTGCGGCTGGCCCGCAACGACGTCGAGCGCAACCGGCGCGACGAGGCCGAGAGCAGTTCGGGCCGTCTGGCTGCGCAATTGGTGCGCGAAGTCGAGGATCATGGCGATGGCTGGTTCTGGCAGACCGACCGCCACGGCCTGATCACCTATTTGTCGGCCAAGGTCGGACGCGAATTCGCCCGGCTGGGGGTCGAGCCGATCGCGGGCAGGCTCACCGACATCTTTCGCATGGATACCGAAGCCGGCGACACCGAGCGCACGCTGAGCTTTCACTTGTCCTCGCGCACCAGCTTTTCCGACTATTCGGTGTGCCCCGCCGTCGATGAGGATAGCGAACGTTGGTGGTCGATTTCCGGTCGGCCGATGATCGATGAGCTCGGCCGGTTCCAGGGCTTTGTCGGGTGTGGCCGCGACCTGACCGAAAAACGCCGGTCCGAAGCCGAGATTACGCGCCTCGCTTTGTTCGACGGCCTGACTGGGCTTGCCAACCGCCAGCGCATGCGCGCCTCGCTCGACAAGACGCTGGCGCCGCAATCGGGCCATGCCATCACCTCGCTGCTGCTGCTCGACCTCGATCGCTTCAAGGCGGTCAACGACACACTTGGCCACCAGATGGGCGACGCCTTGCTGAAGCAGGTGGCGCAGCGGCTGCAGCGGTCGGTCGGCGACGCCGGACTGGTTGGCCGGCTGGGCGGCGACGAATTCCAGGTCGTGGTGCCTGGCGAAGGCAATCGCGACCGCCTGGGGGATTTGGCGAAGGGCATGATCGCGGCGCTCTCGCAGCCCTATTTCATCGATGGGTCGTCGATCTCGATCGGCTGCTCGGTCGGTATCGCGATCTCGCCGGAGGATGGCAACGACTCCGAGACATTGATCCGCAATGCCGACCTCGCGCTGTACGAGGCGAAGGGCGACGGCCGGGGCGTCCATCGCTTCTTCCGCAGCGAACTCCTCGCCGGCGCCCAATCCAAGAAACAGCTCGAAGACGATCTGCGGCACGCCCTGGTCGGCAACCAATTCTACGTCGCCTATCAGCCAGTCGTGTCGACCGAGGGCGAGCAGATCGTCGGCTATGAAGCGCTGATCCGTTGGGACCACCCGACACGCGGCGCGATCAGCCCGGCCGAATTCATCCCGATCGCCGAGGAATGCGGGATGATCGAGACGATCGGCGAATGGGTATTGCGGACCGCGTGCCGCGAGGCGGCGGGCTGGCCCAGTCACGTCCGGGTCGCGGTCAACGTCTCCCCGATCCAGTTCGCCAATCCGGCACTGCCAGCAATCGTCACCTCCGCGCTGGCGAATTCGGGCCTGGCGCCGCACCGGCTGGAGCTCGAGATCACTGAAGGCGTATTCGTCAACGAAAACGCCAGTTCGGAAAAGATGTTCAAGTCGCTGAAAGGGATCGGCGTGCGCCTGGCGCTCGACGATTTCGGCACCGGCTATTCATCGCTCGGCTATCTCAAGAAGGCGCCGTTCGACAAGATCAAGATCGACCAGAGCTTCGTGCGCGGCGCCGCCGTGCCCGGCAACCGCAACGCCGCGATCATCAAGGCGATCGTGACGCTCGCCAACACGCTCTACATGGAAACCACCGCCGAAGGGGTCGAACACCAGGACGAAGTCGAACTGATCCGCGAACTCGGCTGCAGCCACATCCAGGGCTATGTCTATGGCAAGCCCGCGCGCAGCGAGGAAGTCATCCGCCAGCTCCAGGCCGCCGGAGGCCACGCGACCCCGCTCGGCTACAAGGTCAGCCGGAGTCCGCGATCGACGATGCTGCGCTCGGCCATTCTCGACCTCGGCGTCACCAAGGGCGAGGTCCGCATCCGCAACATCTCGTCGACCGGCGCGCTGATCGACGGCATCGAATTTCCCATCGATCCGTCGGGCGTCGACGTCCAGATCGAATTGCTCGAAGGCCAGATGTTCCCGGCAACCGTCCGCTGGGCCAAGGACGGCCGCGCAGGCCTGGAATTCGCGCAGAATTTCAACCTCGAGCGGCTCAACGCGTCAGTCCCGGCACGCAAGGTCCGCAAAGCGAGCTGAGGACGCGCGCCATCGGACCCAGGCGCTACAGCCAGGGCCGCTGGTCGGGCCAGTGCATCGGATAATGGTTCACATAGTGCGCCAGCCTCGGCCGGTCGGCTCGATTGGCGCTGGCGCCGTGGGGGATTTCGTGGCGCCAGATCACGAGATCGCCCGCTCCTGCCGGCACCGTCACGGCCTCGGACGACAGGTCGACGGTCCGCGGATCCGCGCCGTTCAGGCGCGCGATCCAGCCATCCGCCAGACGATGGTGAAAACCCGGCACGACCTGCAACGCGCCCTGATCGGCGGCGGTGTCGGTCAGATAGAGGATCGCCTGGGTTTCGAGCGCGATCGGCGGCGTCAGATTGCCGTCCCAGTGCAGATGCGGCCCGGGAAAGGTGTAGCCGGGCCTGATCGGCGGATTGAAGCTCAGCCGGTCGGTCGACACGATCAGATCGGCATGGCCGTAGAGCTCGGCAAAACCCTTCGCCATGCGCAGCGAGCGACGCGGCACGTCCATCGTCGGATGCTGGAAATGCTGGATCATGATGCCGTTGGTGCGCGGCCCGTACCAGGTCGCGGGATCGGCCGGATCGGCATCGAGGATCGACCAGAGATGATCCGCAATCGCCGCCGCCTGGTCGCTTGTGATCGCCTCTCGCAGCACGACCACCCCGTCGCGGTCCCATCGCGCCAGATCGTCGGCGTCGAATACCGGCGCCATCGCCATCACCGCCGCCTGGCGCGCGACTTCCTCGGCGGGCGGCTCGGCGCCATCATACCAGGCGGTGTAGCGCGCCAGTCGCGCCGCGTCGGGCAGACCCGCGGTCGCCTCGATCCACGCGGCGAACGCCGGCCAATCTGGTCGCTCCTGTCCCAGCATCGACATCGTCTGTTCGAGCCCGAGACCGAGGGTGTCGAGCAGCGTCCGGATCGGCACGGGATGCGCTTCGGCCGGCGAATCGCGACGTGTCCCCCGCGCCCATAGCGCCCGGAGTCCGCGAATCTGATCAAATAGAACGATCGGATCGGTCATGACTCGACCCGACCACAACCCGTTGATACGGTCCAGCAGTCGACCACAATATTTTTGTGTGTTCCGTGTTCGTTCCCTTGCCTTCGCGGAAGCCCGCGGAAACCCGCGCGTCGCGGCGAATGGACCGGATCGGACCTTCCGTGAGTCGAGTCAAAATAGCGACGAACTGAGTCATGAATTCGTCATTTACGGTATTGCGTCCGGAGCCGGATGGGCACAATCTGTTGTAGTTCGGTTCGGGGGCGACCCAAGCACTGGTGGAAATCCAGTCGCGATCTTATATCGCGGCAGGACCCCTCGCGTGCTTTTTGAACAGGCTGTGGACTATTTTTGTTCTCACCTGTTGGGCCCGGATGGTAGGATGGGGGTTCGTTCCCCCGAGTCGATTTGTGCGAGCGGAAAGCAGGGGCGGATGATGGATTTCAGAGACACCGAAGGAACGGGCGAGAATATGGCGACCGATGCGATCGAGGCGGCAGCGGCGACGGTGCAGGCGAATACGGCACCCCAGACGAAGAAGCGCGATTCGAAGTCGATCGCCAAGCCATACCCAGTCGAGGTCGATCATTCGCGCGACGACCTCCTGACCGATTTCGGCAAGGACACGCTCAACGACCGCTATCTGCTCCCGGGCGAATCGTACCAGGACCTCTTCGTCCGCGTGGCGTCGGCTTATGCCGATGACGGCGCGCATGCGCAGCGCCTCTACGATTATATCTCGCGGCTATGGTTCATGCCGGCGACCCCCGTGCTGTCGAACGGCGGCACCGGACGCGGCCTACCGATCTCGTGCTTCCTCAACTCGGTGCCCGACAGCCTCAACGGCATCGTCGACACCTGGAATGAGAATGTCTGGCTCGCCTCGCGCGGCGGCGGTATCGGCACCTATTGGGGCAATGTCCGCGGCATCGGCGAGCCGGTCGGCCTTAACGGCAAGACCAGCGGCATCATTCCGTTCGTTCGCGTGATGGACAGCCTGACGCTGGCGATCAGCCAGGGCTCGCTGCGCCGCGGCTCGGCCGCCTGCTATCTCGACATCTCGCACCCGGAGATCGAGGAATTCCTCGAGATCCGCAAACCGTCGGGCGACTTCAACCGCAAGGCGCTCAACCTGCACCACGGCGTGCTGATCCCCGACGCCTTCATGGAAGCGGTGCGCGACGGTTCCGAATGGTCGCTCAAGTCGCCCAAGGACGGCAGCGAGCGCGGCAAGGTCGATGCCCGTGCGCTGTTCCAGAAGCTGGTCGAGACCCGTCTCGCCACTGGCGAGCCGTACATCATCTTCGCCGATCACGTGAACTCGACGATGCCCAAGCATCATCGCGATCTGGGCTTGAAGGTCTCGACCTCGAACCTGTGCTCGGAAATCACCCTGCCGACCGGCAAGGATCACCTCGGCAAGGATCGCACCGCGGTGTGCTGCCTCAGCTCGCTCAACCTTGAGACCTGGGATCAGTGGAACAAGGACGAGCATTTCATCGAGGACATCATGCGGTTCCTCGACAATGTGCTGCAGGATTTCATCGACCGCGCCGAACCCGGCATGGAGCGCGCCGCTTATTCGGCGATGCGTGAGCGGTCGGTCGGCTTGGGCGTGATGGGGTTCCACTCGTTCCTTCAGGCGCGCGGCCTGCCGTTCGAAGGCGCGATGGCGAAGTCGTGGAACATGAAGATGTTCAAGCAGATCCGCGCCCAGGTCGACGCCGCGTCGATGGCGCTGGCGGTCGAGCGCGGCCCCTGCCCCGACGCCGCCGACATGGGCGTGATGGAGCGCTTCAGCTGCAAGATGGCGATCGCGCCGACCGCGTCGATCTCGATCATCTGCGGCGGCACCAGCGCGTGCATCGAGCCGATCCCGGCCAACATCTACACCCACAAGACGCTGTCGGGGTCGTTCTCGGTCAAGAACCCGTATCTCGAGAAGATCTTCATCGAGAAATCGAAGAACAGCGATGCGGTGTGGAATTCGATCCTCGAGCGCGGCGGCTCGGTCCAGCATCTCGACTTCCTGAGCCAGGAGGAAAAGGACTGCTACAAGACCAGCTTCGAGATCGACCAGCGCTGGCTGATCGAGCTCCAGGCCGACCGCACGCCCTATATCGACCAGTCGACCAGCCTCAACCTGTTCATCCCGGCCGATGTCGAGAAGTGGGACCTGCTGATGCTCCACTTCCGCGCCTGGGAATTGGGCGTGAAGTCGCTTTACTACCTCCGCTCGAAATCGGTGCAGCGCGCCGGGTTCGCCGGCGGGGTCGAGGCCGACAACACGATCGAGGCGCCCAAGTTCGAACTGGGCGAAACGACGGATTACGATGAATGCCTGGCGTGCCAGTGAGGTAGGCTAATTCCCTCTCCCTTCGGGAGAGGGAGGGAGGCGCGAAGCGCCGGAAGGGTGAGGGCAGTGCGCCTTTACGCGAACAAACCGATCGGAACCGTTCCCCGCGCGCGACAGCTACGTCGCGACGCGGCCTCGCCCGAGCGTCGGTTGTTGCGTGCGCTGCGTGAAGCACTCCCGGAGCTGAAGTGGCGGCACCAAACGCCGATCGGTCCGTTTTTTGCGGACTTCATGTGCTTCTCGGAAGCGCTGGTGATCGAAGTCGATGGCGACACGCACGCCAACACCGCAGAATATGACGCGGCACGGACAAAAGTGATCGAAAGCGAGGGCTTTTATGTCCAGCGCTTTTCAAATGAGGACGTGATGGAGAATATCGATGGCGTAGTGGCCGCCGTGGCCGCAACGCTGGATAAGAGGAAGAGGGGCAGCGCGGCGTGAACCGTTCTGCCCTCACCCTTCCGGCGCTTCGCGCCTCCCTCCCTCTCCCGACGGGAGAGGGAGTTATCGCGTCACGCCTGCTCTTCCTCCTCAAACGACACCGCGACATCAGCGTTGGCGCTCAGCCGCACCTTGTCGCCCTCGATACCGGCGATCAGGCCCTGCGAGATGTAATGGTGGTGCCCGGCATGGCTGCCCTGCCCTTCCTCGACATCCGCGCCCGAATCCTTCTTGGTCAGCTTGATGCGGTCCCCTTCGACATGGTCGACGGTGCCGACATGGACGCCGTCGGCGCCGATGACTTCCATATGTTCCTTGATCTGGCTGAGGTCGGTCACGGTCATTCTCCTGTGATGGTTTCGGCAGCAGAACGCACGACCGCGGAGTTGGTCGCATGAACCGTGCCCCGTTGATCATGTATGCGGTAGCCGGCGTCGCCGGCGCAGGCGGCATCGTCGTCCTCACCCGCCGCGTGACGAGTGAAGGCGCGGTCTATGCCCAGCGCATCGGCGCGACGATGCTGCTCGCGCTGGCCGCGATCCTGACCGTCTTCGCCAGCGCGATGGCGAGCTGGGGGACGGGGGCATGAACGGCGCCTATTTCCTCGGCATCGTGACGCTGATCCTGGTCGCCGACCTGTTCGTCGCGCTGCGCTTCCGTCGCATGGCCGATCGCGCTGAAAATGACGTGGGCGCCGCGCCCAAAGTCGGCAGCCTCGATCCCGCCGCCGCACGTCGCGTCGCGCGCCTCATGCTCATCGGCGCGCCGCTGCTGTGGCTCTTCCTCGCTGCTTTTTCGTTCGGCCTGTTCGGGCCGACCGGCAACATCATCCCAATCAAATTCTAGTCCGAAAGGTCACTCCATGTCGCTTCTCAAGGCCTCCAAACAGTACAAGCCCTTCGAATATCCCTGGGCGTTCGAATTCTGGAAGCGCCAGCAACAGCTCCACTGGCTGCCCGAAGAGGTGCCGCTGGGCGAGGATTGCCGCGACTGGGCGCAGAAGCTGTCGGACCACGAGCGCAACCTGCTGACCCAGATCTTCCGCTTCTTCACCCAGGCGGATGTCGAGGTGCAGGATTGCTATCACGAGAAATATGGCCGCGTGTTCAAGCCGACCGAGGTCAAGATGATGCTGACCGCGTTCAGCAACATGGAGACGGTGCACATCGCGGCGTACAGCCACCTGCTCGACACGATCGGCATGCCCGAGAGCGAATATGGCATGTTCCTCGAATATGCCGAGATGAAGGACAAGCACGACTATCTGCAGCAATTCGGCGTCGACACCGATGAGGATATCGCCCGCACGCTGGCGATGTTCGGCGGCTTCACCGAGGGTGTGCAGCTGTTCGCCAGCTTCGCGATGCTGATGAACTTCCCGCGCTTCAACAAGATGAAGGGCATGGGCCAGATCGTGTCCTGGTCGGTCCGCGATGAGAGCCTGCATTGCGAAGGCATCATCCGCCTGTTCCACGCCTTCGTGCAGGAACGCGACTGCCTGACCAAGGCGGTGCGCGACGATATCGGCGACGTGTGCCAGACGACGATCCGGCTGGAAGACGCGTTCATCGATCTCGCGTTCGAGCAGGGCCCGGTCAACGGCATGTCGCCCAAGGAGATCAAGAAGTACATCCGCTACATCGCCGACTGGCGCCTGGGCCAGCTCGGCATGAAGCCGATCTACATGATCGACGAGCATCCCCTGCCCTGGCTGACCCCGATGCTCAACGGCGTCGAGCATGCCAACTTCTTCGAAACCCGCGCGACGGAATATTCGAAGGCGGCGACGCGCGGTCAGTGGAACGACGTGTGGGACAGCTTCGACAAGCGGCAGAAGGCGAAGGCCGGGCCGGCGGCCAACGAGGATGTCGGGAGTGGCGAAGGGGATATGTTCGATAAGGCGGGGATTGCGGCGGAATGAGACAGCGAAATGTCGTCCTTCAAGCCGCTGCGCCCCAAATATGCAAAAGGGCAATCTTCTCTCGGTTTTACTGTTCGAGAACGAGGGTTGCCCTTTCATAGGGCCAGAATGACATACTCCAGCGCCGGCAATTTAAGAGATCAAACCCAGCGAGCGGTAGCATCCATTTGCTATACGATGAGCAGTGAATTTTCGATTCCGGACAATTTAATTTATCACTACACGGATTATCAAGCGTTCGCATCAATGATGTCTACTGGAGAGTTATGGGCTAGTCATCACACTTCAATGAATGATTTTAAGGAAATAGATCATGCTTGGGATGTTTTAGCAATACAAACATCAAATCTACTTCATAGAAAAGAATACGTTGGAGACATTTTTTGTGAAGTTGAAAAGATATTTAAAGAAGATGTGAATATATTCATCTGCTCGTTCACGAGGGAAGAGAATGCTCTGAGTCAGTGGCGCGCGTACGCAGGGCCAGACGGGGTCGCCATCTCATTCTCCGAAGACTTGTTCTCATACTCCGCATTAGAACCTACTTACGATCTTGGAGCCGTGGTATACGATGAACAAGAAAAAGCAGAGCTAGCGCTTCCAATAGCAAAAAAGCTTGCAGCAGCGTTCAACGAAGGAAAATCGCGGGAGCAAATTGAAGGGGTCGCGCGCGGTTTGAAATCAGATTTTGCTAGAGTGGCCCCCTTCATGAAAAGCTCCGGGTTTTCAGAAGAAGAAGAAGTTCGCCTTGTCTCCTATGGACACGGTCATGAAATTTTCGAAAGGAAAGGAAAATTCGGAACAGTCAAATTTATAAAAATATCCTTCGATCAAGCCTTTAAATGTGTTGAGTCGCTAGATTTTAGCATTGTAAATATCTTATCCGGTCCGGCGCTAGACCAAGATCGCAGCGTCAAGCGAGTAAATGACGTGATGTCTCAGTATTGCCGAAAATTCAACGTCATATATAATTGTGGGATACCCTATCGCACTAGTTGAATAACCGGTCCCGAAGATAGAATTACCGTACCAAACGCGCTAATTTCCAGATCGGATCTCGGTGCCAGTTTACCAAATGCACCAAACTCCCCGTCAGTCCCCAACGCGAGGTCGCGGTAAGGGCTCAGTTGAACTCCAAGATGCCATCCAACGCTTGACGGCGGAGTGACTGATCAGCCGACCCGCTAACACATCCAGTTCCGCCCGCGCGTCCGCTGCCGCCTCAGCGACCGGATCGCAGATATCGAACAGGGACTTTTCGCTGGTCACTCGCACGAAATATACCCACGGCGCGAGTTCGCAAAGTTCGAAAGGCGCGCCATGCCCGAAGCCCATATCGATCCCACCCGCGAGCAGTTCGACGCCTTCAAGGCGCTTCCCCGCGACGCGCCGATCGCGATGCTCAACCTGGTCCGCTATCGCGAGCGCGCTGCCTATCCGGACGGCCATGACTGCGCCGCGCTCGGGCTGACCGGCGCCGAGGCCTATGCCCGTTACGGCACGGAAAGCGGGCCAATCTTTCGCCGCGTCGGCGGCAGCGTGATCTGGTCGGGCGCGCCGCGGCTGGTGCTGACCGGACCGGCGGACGAAGCGTGGGATACCGCGTTCGTCGCGCTCTACCCCTCGGCGCACACCTTTCTCGAGATGGTGACCGACCCCGCCTATCGCCTCGCGGTCGTCCATCGCCAGGCGGCGGTCGCGACCAGCCGCCTGATCCGCTGCGAGCCGCGCGAGGCGGGTGCCGGCTTCGCCTGACGGCGGCTCACGCCAGACCGGGTTCCTCGTCGAACGCCGCGCCCTTAGGATCCGGCGCCCGCGCCGACAGAATCTGAGTTGCGTTCACCAAGATGATGAACGGCCAGATGAAGACCCAAAAATCACTGGCTTGCTGCGGACGCGGGACAGGCCACCACGGCTGCCCCCAAATGAACATCATGGCCATCGCGACCCTGCCGAGATGGCCAAATCCGGATCGCCCTTGCCTTGCTACAACTGTGTTCCCGCCTGTGGCGAGCAAAACAAACACGCCCAAAATCATGAGCAGGGCCACGAAATCTTCCATCCGATTCCACGGCATGCCGAGGAACGGCATCGCGATGACGGCATAGGCACATAACAGCGCAACGAGCGCCAGCCATTGCACCCCACGCAGCTTGCGGAGCCAATCGATCCATCCGGTCATGACACGCTCCTCTTCCGGTACCATCCTACCATGTCGGCTAAGCACCGAAAGCCCTTGTCGAATGTCGTCATGGTCCGAGCCCAAATCTTGACGAACCCGCCGCCCAAAGGCACATCGGCGGCGTTCACCGCCCTTGAGGGAAGTATGAAGGAAATTGTCGCCCGCTGACCTGACGGCCTCGGTTTTGCCGGAGGCGCCGTCGTCATGCGCTCGACCCGCCGGGATGTCCCGGTCGGGCGGCGCGGTCGTTTTCTCGACTGACGGGCACAATCCACGTGAACATTTCCAAATACGAACAGCGCGTGCTGCACGCGCTCGCGCAGGGCGGCGCGATCCATCACCGCCGTGACACACAAGGGCGGATCGTCGAGGCGGTCTGCTTTACTCGCGAAGGCCATGTGCTGGCGGACGGCTCACTGCCGATATTCCGCAAGCTCAAGCGGCGCGGGCTGATCTTCAGCCAGAGCGGGCAGCCGTACCGGATCAGCCGGCTGGGGCTGGCCGCAGTCAGAAGTCAGCTCGACAATCGGTAAAAGCTATGGCGTTGAGCAAGGTGATCGTCATGCCGGCCTTGTGCCGGCATCCACCGTGCAGCACATTCTTTGGCGCCTGGGATTGCGGCCCGGTGGACCCCGCCACAAGGCCGGGGTGACGATTTAGCTTGGTCGCGTTGCGTCCTAGAAGAGGCTCGGGCGGCGCAGCGGCGAGGGGTTAGGACAGACACGAACTCCTGCCCTCACCTTCCGCCGCTCCGCGAGCGGCTGCCTCCCGCATGCGGGAGAGGGAATTTGCGTGCCGAGTCTGTCCTATCGCCAGTGTCGAAACGACCCTATGTCCCGGCCAAATCGGGGAGGGGAGCCCGCTTCATCCTGGGGCAAGCTTGTCCCGGCTAACCAGCCGCGAGCGCGTACCCCGTGCTCGCCTGCCAATTGAGGATTCGATGCGCTTCACTCCCCTGATCGTCCTGACCGCCGTCACCGCCATCGCGATCGCCACTCCCGCCGCGGCCAAGACCGAGAGCTTCCACGCGACGCTGAACGGCACCGCGATCCCGACGACCACCGGATCGCCCGCGCATGGACGCGTGACGATCAAGGTCGACACCAAGTCGCAACGCGTGTCGGTCGAACTCGACGTCCAGGGCATCACGCTGGACCAGCTCAACGACGCCCTGGTCGCCAAACCGATCGGCCCGGTCCATTTCCACCAATATCGCACCGCCGACGATGTCGAGGCGGTGCTGCCCGTGCCCTATGGCGCCAATTACCGCGCGACCAAGACCGGGTTCCATGTGTCGATGCGCAACTATGCCTATGCCGAGGGCGCGAAGCTGCTCAACGATCAGGATACGTTCGAGGAATTCGTCGACGCGCTGAATGCCGGCAAGATCGTGATCAACATCCACACCGACAAATTCCCGGATGGAGAGATCAGCGGCAAGGTGATGCCGAATTAGATCGTGCGTTCATAGACGGGGAAGTCCGGGAATGGTGGTTGGTTGCCGTTCCGCTGTTGGACCCCACCCCGCCGTTTCCAGACGCTATCGCGTGAGATTTAGCGCACGGTTGTGTCGCACGCGGTCTTCAAGCTCTTTTACAATCGCCGCCTCGCACCGAAGATCAGAATTGGACGTCAAGGAGCGGCGCTTGCAGCCTGCTTGAACGAGGTTCTTGTCGCTATCGTCGGCGTTCGCGAGAGCCCCAGTTACGTCGACATTCGATCCTGAATCGGCCATCAGCCATGCAGCTTTGCGCAGCCGAGCGCCCAGCCGTTTTCGATACTGCTCCACTGCGGGGATGAAACACCAATAGGATGCGTCGCGGGCGACGCGCATACCGTCTCGAACCAGGTCGGCGTCCGTCCTTAACCGGAGTGTTTCATTCACACATCCGGTAAGAAAAACGCCCAGGACAATTAGCAGGCTAGTCCGCATCGTGCGTGCGTGCCATGATATCGAAATGTCTGCAATTGGGTCGATTCCAGCCAGGCAGCTTTTTTAGTCTACCGCCTGACGCCTTGTAACTAGCGCCGCTCGGCGCCCCGCTTATCCCTTGGGCTTGTCGGGCACGCGATACTTATCATGGCAGGCCGAGCAGGCGCCACGCACGACGCCCCATTGCGTCGCGAAGCCCGGCTGATCGCCCGCCTTGGCGAGATCGGCGAGCTTGGCCGCCTCGGCCGCCAATGTCGCCGCCGCCTTTTCGAACCCGGCGCGGTCGCTCCACACGGTGGGCAGCGCCTTGGTCGTGCCGCCGTCGCTGCCCGCGGGGAACAGCCCCGGCAAGGCGCGCGCCCAAGCGGCGATCGCGCCGGCGGCAAAGGCCTGGGTCTTCACGTCGCCCTTGGCATCGATCACCCCTTTCATGCCGCCAAAGGCCGCGCCTTGCAGCTTGAACCCTGCTTGCCGCGCCGCGATCAATTGATCGGCGTCGTCACGCCGCGTCGCCGCTGCCGCGGTCAGCACGCTCGCGGCCATCACCAGCACCAGTGCCGACATCGTCCTGGTCATCGCGCCTCTCCCTTGGTTGAAGTCGCGCGATGCTATGACCGCGCGAGCGATCGGGCAATCCCGCCATTAACCGGCTTTGCGGAGCGCGCGTTAACGGTGCCGGGCTATCGTCCGGTGATGATCTCGACCAAAATCTTTCGCAGCCGATGGTCGGCGCTGTTCTGGGCGGCCGGGATCATCTGGACGGCGTATGACGTTGCGAGCGCCAATGCGCCGGATCCGGTGACCAACAATGCCACTGCCGCGGATACCGACGCGACCGGCATCGCGGTGGACAATGGCGACCTGGCGGTGCTCGCCAACGCGATGGGGAATTAAGGGGCCGTCGCCTACTTTCCCGCGAACAGAAACGCGACCGCACCGACCAGGCAGAGAAACGCCCCCAGATGCCGCCAGCCGAGCGGCTCGCCCAGCACGGTCACCATGAACACGCCGAACGCCGCGAGCGCGATCGCTTCCTGCGTCACCTTGAGCTGTCCGCCCGTCCAACCTGCGGCATAGCCGATGCGGTTGGCGGGCACCGCCAGGCAATATTCGAAAAAGGCGATGCCCCAGCTGATCGCGATGACGATCCACAGCGGCTTGGCCATGCCGCCCTTCAAATGCCAGTACCACGCGATCGTCATGAAACAATTGGACAGCGCGAGCAGGGCCACCGTCCACATGCCGGTCGATCTCTTTCGTTAGCGAATGACAGTGCACGCGATGGGCGGCTGGCCCGGCGTCGTCAAGGTCGCGGCATCGCCTTTGCCGCGCAACTCGTACGGGCCTTTCCTGTACCAGATGCCCGAGGCCGGCTTCTGCCCGTCGAGCGTCGCCAGCGGCCGACCGTTGCGGGTGATCGCGGCAGTGTCGCGTTGATTGTCGAACCGCACCGCGAACTTGCTGCCGTCCATGCAGCGATAGCGCGCGCTCACGACCGGCGGCGTGCCACTCGTGTCGGCGGCACCGGGGCCGTTATCGGCTCCCGGTTTCGCGCCCTTGCCCGGCGCGGGCTTCAGGTCGATCGAATAGATGTGCCATTTGCGCTGCTCGGGCGTGGCGCCATCGACCTCGGTGCGGCGCAGGACGATCTCGCCGGTCTGGTAATCGGGCCGGGCGTCCTTGAGCCGGGCATAGACTTGTACGGGGACCGAGACGTAGCGGCTTCCCGCCGCGCCCTCGATCTCACCGGGGCCACCGATATTGGCGTGATATTCCTTGTATTTGGCGAAGCTCGCCGCGAACGCGGCCGGGCTCAATTTACTGTCGGCGCCATTATTGCCCCACAAGGCGCGCGCCGCCGCATACCTGCCTCCTTCAATGCTGGCGAAATAGGTCTGGACGACGTTCGCCGCGCCCTGCGCACTGTCGGGGGTGAACTTGCCTTCGGAAACCGGAGTCTTGTCATCGGGCAACCCGCCCGGCTGGCCGGGCTCGGCAGGCGCCAGCGGTGGCTCGTCACCGGTCGCCGGCGCCACCGCGCCGTCGGTCGCAACCTCCGACACGTTATCCGTCGCATTATAGCTGTTGATGTCGCCCCGCGCGCGTTCGGCAGCATCGTTGATATCGACCTCGGTATTGCCGGTGGTGGCCGGCTGCGAACAGGCGGCAAGGCACAGGAACGGAACGAGCAGGACGACGCGCAAGATGGAACCCCCGGACAATGCGGTGATAGGGGATGTGAACGTTCCAATGCCCGCGTCGTTCCCGGTCAGAAGACGCCGTTGAACTGATCGTTGCCGACGAACCCGAGGCGCGTGACGCCGGCGCGCTTCACCGTCGCCAGCACGCGATCGAACGTCTCGTAGCGCGCGGCGGCATCGGCGCGGATCGTCAGCGTCGCGTCCTTGTCGGCCATCGTCGCGACCAGCTGATCGGGCAAGGCGCTCTCCGCAATGGCAGCGCCGTCGAGGCTGAGCGCCCCCGACGCGGCGATCTCGAGCCGGTGCATCTTCTGATCGGGCACCGTCCGTGGCGTGCCGTTGGGCAAGTCGACTGCCACCGTGTGCGTGGCGACCGGCAAGGTGAGGATCATCATGATGAGAAGGACAAGCAGCACGTCGATCAACGGCGTGATGTTCATCTCGGCGATCGGTTGGGAATGGGCGGTACGGCTGGCCATGAGCGTTCTCCCGTTCAGATACGTGATAACGTATCATATCGCGGGAAGAAGGCAAGCGTGTCCGTCGCGGACTCACTCGCCCGCTCGCCGCTCAGCAATTCTCGTATTTCCAGTTGAGTTTCTTGCCCGCGCGGATCTGTTCGATCGTCTGGGCGATCCGCTTGGCCCGCGTCTCGTCGCGCTTGGCGTCGGCCACCCATTCGCAATATTCGCGACGGCAACTCGGCGGAAAGGCGTTCCAAGTCGCCATCGCCTGCGCGTCCGCCGCCAGCGCGTCGGCGAGCGCGGGCGGAACCTCCACTTCGGGTTTGCTGCCGCGGGCAGGTCGCTTGGGCTTCTCGCCGGCATCGATCTTGGCCAGCGCCTGGTCGAGCCGGTCGAGCAACAGCGTGTCAGGCGGCAGGGTCGCGACGTCGGTCAAGCGGCCATATTGCCCCATCGCATCGCCTTCCTTGCCGGTCGCCAGGCCCAGCCGGTCCCAGAAACCGAACGCGGCATGTTGCTTCAACGCCGCCATATTGGCGAGCAATTCGCCTTTATAGGTGAAGAACGGCATGCTCCACTTGATCGTTTCCTCGACCGCCGGGGCGTGGCCATGGATCAGGTCACGCAGATGCGTGAGGATCGGCTTCGCGAAGTCGTTCTTGCTCGCGATATAGGTGTCGACGCGCGGATCCCTGGGCATCGGGTCTCCTTTCGGTTTCCGGTAGGAAAAACCTAGGGCGGCGGCTAATCGACGGTCAATGCCGACGCGATGCCGTCAGGAGTTGAGCGCCTCATCATTGGCGTCAGACAGATCGTCGTCATCGTCGGAATCGCCGTCGTCGAACTTGTCCTGGACCTCGTCCTCGTCGATATCGTCTTCCGATTGGTCGGCGTCGTCGTCTTCCTCGCCGATATCATCGTCGGACATCTCGATATCGTCCTCTTCGGGTTCGTCTCCCAGATCGGGATCGAGATCGGTCAGGATCGTCCCGTCGGTCGGTCCGTCGCGCGTCGCTTCCAAAATTTCGGCGCGCTGGCTTTCGTCATAGCCTTCCTCGTCATACCCATCGTCACCCGACCCTTGGCCCGGCACCTGATATCCGCCCATCTCCGTCTCCATGACTGATCAGTAAGCGAACGGCGGCGCGGGCTTTGGGTTCCGTCAGGCGCTATTCTAAGCGGGACGAAACAGGTGACCGCGCTCGACGATCGCCGCCAGCACCAATGCTACCACTCCGGCGGTCAGGAAGCCAAGGTGCAGCGGCGTGGTGGTACCGTCGAACGCCATGCCGATCAGGCCACCGATCGCGGCACCGCCGGTGGTGACGACGAAGCCCTGCAGGCTCGATGCCGTCCCCGCGATCTCGCCCATGTTCATCATCGCCATCGCCGAGCAATTCGATGCGGCGAGGCCGAAACACGCCATCGTCACCGCCTGGAGCGCGACGAAGGTCCACAGATTCTCCAGGCCGAGATGGCTGATCACCAGGCTGGCCGACGCCGCCACGATCAGCACGACCATCGCGCCATGCGAGATGCGCCGCATGCCGAGCCACATGACGATCCGCGAATTAAGCAGATTGCCGCAGGCCATCGTCACCGCGCAGGCGGCGAAGATCAGCCCCAGCCGATTGGGCTGATGGAACACTTTCTCGACGATCGGCTGGATGCTGGTAATGTAGCCGAACAGCGCGCCCTGCAGCCCAATCACCGCCGCTGCATAGCCGACCGACAGCCGATCCTGCAGCGTGCGCTTCCAATTGCCCAGCAGCAGCTTCGCCTCCAGCGGTACGCGGCGTTCCGGCGGCAAGGTCTCCGGCATGCGCGCCACGAACCACAGGACCGTCACCACGCTGACGACCGCGATCATGTTGAAGATCAGCCGCCACGATCCCATCAGCAGGATGAACTGTCCGATACTCGGTGCGATAATCGGAAAGATCATGAAGGTCATCACGGCCAGGCTGCTGACCCGCGCCATCGCCCGCCCCGAATAGCAGTCACGGATCAGCGCGATCGTCACTACGCGCGTCGCGGCGATCGCCACCCCCGCGCAAACGCGCGAAAGCAGCAGCAGGTCGAAGCTCTTCGCCATCGCGCAGACCAGATTCATCACGATGTACAGCACCATCGACCCGATCAGCACCGGTCGCCGGCCGTAGCGGTCGGCCAGCGGACCATGGATCAGCTGCGCCGCGCCGAAACCGCCGGAGAACATCACGACTACCAGGGGCAGATCGCGCGTGGCGGCATTCAGGTCCTCGCCGATCTCCGGCAGCGCGGGCAGCATGGTGTCGATGCCGAGCGCACCCAGCGCCATCAGCACGGCGATCAGCGCGACGAACTCCACGAAATGGATCGGCGACGAGGATTCGGCGCTAGGAGGGTCCCCAGGTTGCGGCATCCCGCCCCCATGCCCCAGCCGCGCGAACAAATCAGCCCCGAAAAAATTTTGTCACGCAACCGGAATAGGCTGCAGCAGCCGGACCGATCGCGGCCATTGCCGGTCGCGGGTACAGGTCCTAAGCCACTGTCCTTCGGGGGTGGAAACGTGAGGAGAATCGCATGAGCATCTTCGGTACGATCAAGGACGCCATTTTCGGCTCGGCCGCCGCGGCGCCCGCGCCGGCCCCTGCACCTGCTCCCGCCGAGGCA
>NZ_BCYU01000012.1 GCF_001598355.1 Sphingomonas asaccharolytica NBRC 15499 | reverse complement strand
AGGGCCGGGGTGACGACATATTTTAGCTGCGATCGTTAGGAGGCAGCGGCCGAAACGGCAGGATGGTCTTCAACTGCTGCAACGCCGGCGCACCGGGAATCAGCGCATTATGCCCCAACAGGAAAGCGTGCCGCACGATCTCGGCCTGTTGTTCGATCCCGTATTTGCGCAGCTCCCAACCCGGCTTCACGGCATAATCGTACCTCGCCCAAGGGACGCGGCGGAGTGGCAGGAAGATGCCCGATTGGTGCTGCCAGATATGCACCATCTCGTGGACGAACAGCCCTTGTTCGCCCAGTTCGGCATGGCTGAAATCATCGCGATAGGCAGTGCCGTGCGGATGGAAATGGATCCGACCGCGCGGGCTCATCACCACGCTCCTGGGTTGGAAGAACGCCCATTTGCCGAGCACCACGCGCACCGGTGCGAGGTCGATCGCATCGCCGAATACCGACCGCGCGAGGTCGATCTCGCCCGCGGTCAGTGGCCGGACCTCCCGCCTCACGCCAGGGTACTCATTCCGGCGCTGGGTCGCCCGCGCCGACAACCTTTGCCGGTGCCGTCAAAGTGTGGCCGTCGGCAAACGTGAAAGTCAGCGGCACGGTTCCGCCAGGGGTTGCCCTGAGACCATAGAGCATGACGTGCTTGCCGCCCGGCGCGAAGGTAACCTCGCCCCCGGCGCGCAACGCGACGAGCTTCAGCGGCGCCATCGACATCATGCCCCCGGCGCTCATGCTCTCGTGCATCTCGCTGCGCACCGCAGCCGTGGTCGAGACGCCGGTCAGCGTCGCGTCCTTTGGCCCACCCTTCAGCGTGAAATATGCCGCCGACGGGTTGGACGGCACTGCAGCAAGGCGAACCCAGGCATGGTTAGCCGACGCCTCTTTCGGCTGTTGGCAGGCCGACAAAGCGACGATCGCGGGAACCAGCAGCAGCGCGGACTTCATTCCTTCTCCTTCCCACTTTGGGAACACTTGAAATCCCTAGGCACGACGCAATCTTGCGGCAAGCGAATCCCCCCCTATATCGCCGGGGTATTTGGTGCTTGCGTCGCCTCTCGTGAGGGGCGCGGGCTGGGTTTTATTTTGATTGAGGGGCCACAGAGGACCAATGGCAAAAGTAATCGGTATCGACCTGGGTACGACCAACAGCTGCGTTGCCGTAATGGAAGGCGGCAAGCCCAAGGTGATCGAAAATGCGGAAGGCGCGCGTACCACGCCGTCAATCGTAGCCTTCGCCAAGGATGGCGAGCGCCTGATCGGCCAGCCGGCCAAGCGCCAGGCAGTGACCAATCCCGACAATACGGTGTTCGCGGTAAAGCGCCTGATCGGCCGCCGCTTCGACGACCCGGTGACCAAGAAGGACACCGAGCTGGTCCCGTATCATATCGTCAAGGGCGGCAATGGCGACGCCTGGGTCCAGGCCGGCGGCCAGGATTACAGTCCCTCGCAGATTTCGGCCTTCATCCTGCAGAAGATGAAGGAAACCGCCGAATCGTATCTCGGTGAAACGGTGACTCAGGCGGTCATCACCGTGCCGGCCTATTTCAACGACGCGCAGCGCCAGGCGACCAAGGACGCCGGCCAGATTGCGGGTCTCGAAGTGCTGCGCATCATCAACGAGCCGACCGCGGCGGCCCTGGCTTATGGCCTGGAGAAGCAGGACGGCAAGACGATCGCGGTCTACGACCTTGGCGGCGGCACGTTCGACATCTCGGTGCTCGAGATCGGCGACGGCGTGTTCGAGGTGAAGGCGACCAATGGCGACACCTTCCTGGGCGGTGAGGATTTCGACAACAAGCTGGTCGAATTCCTGGCCAATCAGTTCAAGAAGAAGGAAGGCCTCGACCTTCGCACCGACAAGCTCGCGCTGCAGCGGCTGAAGGAAGCCGCCGAGAAGGCGAAGATCGAGCTGTCGTCGGCTGCGACGACCGAGGTCAACCTGCCCTTCATCACCGCGCGCATGGAAGGTGGTTCGTCGACTCCGCTCCATCTGGTGGAGACGATCACCCGCGCCGACCTCGAAAAGCTGGTCGAGGATCTGATCAAACGCACGCTCGATCCGTGCAAGAAGGCGCTGGCCGATGCCGGCGTCAAGGCGTCGGACATTTCCGAAGTCGTGCTGGTCGGCGGCATGACCCGCATGCCGCGGGTCCGTGAGGTCGTGAAGGACTTTTTCGGCAAGGAGCCGCATACCGGCGTCAACCCGGACGAGGTCGTCGCGATGGGCGCCGCGATTCAGGCCGGCGTGCTGCAAGGCGACGTCAAGGATGTGCTGCTGCTCGACGTGACGCCGCTGTCGCTGGGCATTGAGACTTTGGGTGGCGTGTTCACCCGGATGATCGACCGCAACACGACGATCCCGACCAAGAAGGCGCAGACCTATTCGACTGCCGACGACAATCAGCAGGCGGTGACGATCCGCGTGTTCCAGGGCGAGCGCGAAATGGCGGCGGACAACAAGCTGCTCGGCCAGTTCGACCTGGTCGGCATTCCGCCGGCGCCGCGCGGCGTGCCGCAGATCGAAGTCACGTTCGACATCGACGCCAACGGCTTGGTCAATGTCAGCGCCAAGGACAAGGGCACCGGCAAGGAGCAGCAGATCCGCATCCAGGCCTCGGGCGGCCTGTCCGACGCCGATATCGACCAGATGGTCAAGGATGCCGAGCGCTTCGCCGACGAGGACAAGAAGCGGCGTGAAGGCGCCGAGGCGAAGAACAATGCCGAGAGCCTGATCCATACCACCGAGCGTCAGCTCGCCGATAATGGCGACAAGGTCGATGAGGCCCTGAAGTCCGAGATCGAAGCGGCGATCGCCGAGGCCAAGACCGCGGTCGAGGGTGGCGATCCCGAGGCGATGAAGGAAAAGGCCAGCGCGCTGGCGCAGGTCGCGATGAAGCTCGGCCAGGCGATCTACGAGAAGCAGGCGGCGTCCGAGGCATCGCCCGCTGCCGATGGCGCTGCCGCGGGCAGTGAGGCCGGCGGCGAGGATGTGGTCGACGCCGAATTCTCGGAAGTGGACGACAACAAGGCGTAAGTGATGGACTTTACCCGTCATTCCCGCGAAACCGGGAACCCATCTCCCTCGCTTCGACCGAGGCAGGATCAGGAGATGGGCTCCCGCCGTGGCGGGGGTGACGGGGAAAGTCGGCGGGGGCCGGGTAAATGACCACCGAAGTTGATTTTTACGAACTGCTCGAAGTCGAGCGCGACGCTGACGACGCGACGCTCAAGTCGGCCTATCGCAAGCTCGCAATGAAATACCACCCCGACAAGAACGGGGGCTGCAAGGATCACGAAGCGAAGTTCAAGGCAGTCAGTCAGGCGTATGAATGCCTGAAGGACCCGCAGAAGCGTGCCGCTTATGATCGCTTCGGCCATGCCGCGTTCCAGCAGGGCGGCGGGCCCGGCGGGTTCGGCGGTGGCAACGACTTCTCGGGCTTTTCCGATATTTTCGAAAGCGTGTTCGGGGAATTCATGGGCGGTGGCCGTGGCGGCCAGCGCCGGCCGCAGCGCGGCGCCGATCTGCGCTACGACATGGAAATCAGCCTGGAGGAAGCCTTTCACGGCAAGTCCGAGCCGATCACCATCGACGTCGCCGCTTTGTGCGAGGCGTGCGACGGTTCGGGCGCCAAGCCGGGTACCTCGGCCAAGACCTGCGGCACCTGCGCCGGGCACGGCAAGGTGCGCGCGCAACAGGGCTTCTTCGTCGTCGAACGCACTTGTCCGTCCTGCCACGGTGCCGGCCAGGTGATCGCCGATCCGTGCTCGTCTTGCCGCGGCGAGGGTCGCGTCGAAAAGACCAAGACGCTGACCGTCAACATTCCAGCCGGGGTCGATGAAGGCACGCGCGTGCGCCTGACCGGCGAAGGAGAGGCGGGGCCGCGCGGTGCGCCCGCGGGCGATCTCTATATCTTCCTCCATGTGAAGCGCCACGCGATCTTCGAGCGCGAGGGCACGACCTTGTTCGCGCACGCGCCGATCAGTTTCACCACGGCGGCGCTCGGCGGATCGATCACCATTCCCGGGCTTGATGGCGAGCAGCACGACGTCAAGGTCGCGCCGGGGACGCAATCGGGCCGCGAAGTGCGCCAGCGCGGCGCCGGCATGCCGGTGCTCCAGGGCAAGGGCCGCGGCGACCTGGTCGTCCGGATCTCGGTCGAGACCCCGACCAGGCTGACGGCCAAACAGCGCGAGCTGCTCGAGGAATTCCGGTGCACCGAAACGGGCGACGAATGCCCGCAGACGCAGGGCTTTTTCCAGAAGGTGAAGAAGGCGGTTGGAGGGTAAAATCCCTCTCCCTTTGGGAGAGGGAGAGTTCGAGCTTTGACCTGCTCCCAGCAGGTCAAGGTCCGGGGGACCGGACCTCGCTCGAACTCGCCGAAGGCGCGGAAGGGTGAGGGCAGGGCCTATTGGCTCGCGCCACCCTTCCCCTCAAACTACCCTCATCCAAGCTTCGCTAGGCGGCAAGCCGCCAAGCTACGCTATCCTTCTCCCACTGGGAGAAGGATCAGGCAGGAACGATCGGCCCCCACAGCTCGCTGTGATTCTCATCATGCCCGGGCATTCCCGACTTGGTCAGATACCCGCGCGCGTCCGGGATATGGCTATAGATCATCCTGAGCGGGCGTTCGTGCCATTGCAGGTTGAACGCCCAGCGGATGGGGAAGAATTCCATCGTCGAATAAGGCAAATGGTCGTGCACCCACCAGGCGATGCGCTTCCAGTCGTCGGGGCCGGTCCATTCGTTGGCGAAGCGCGGGACGACGATGCACGCGGTCGCGCCCATATGGCCCTGCGCATCGCGCTGGTCCCAGATATGGCCGGCGGCGCTGCGCTCGTTCGACGCGCAATTATAGCCCTTCACGTTGCCCAGCCGGTTGACCTCGGCCGAGCGATAGGCCGATCGGATCGCGATCCGCCCGAACACGTCCTGCAGCGGCTCGAGCAGATCCTCGCACAATCGAGTGCCCGCCGCGATCGCCAGATCGGGATCGTCGGGGATATTCGACAGGCTGTGGATCTCGGCGATGTCCGAATAGAGGAAATCGCGCATGAAAAAGGTTCGCGACAGCTGGACGCGGCCCAGTTCGGTCAGCTTGGCCACCGTTTGCGGTTTCTTCACGCGTCCCTCCCACGAAAACTCCGGCATAGCTCGCCGACGCGTGTGCGCAAATATATCCAGTTTGGGGATAATCTCCGGAGGAGTCCGGCTCGTCTTAAACGAAGCCGATATTCCAGCTCGATGGAGCATAGTTGCCGATATTGGGCAGCACGGTTGCCATGTCGCCGCCGCTGACGCCGAACCAGTTCGCCAAGGTCGCTGCATATTGGTCGACCGCGATCGTCGGGAGCAGGCGGCCCTGGCCGACATCGTCGGGCGTGTTGCTGCCGATCGCCGGCGGCGTGCCATAGATCGTCCGGCCGCGCACCGCGCCACCGATCACGAAATGCATCGATCCCCAGCCATGGTCGGCGCCGTCGCTGTTCGATGTCAGCGTGCGGCCGAAATCGGATGCGGTGAACGTCGTCACCTTGTCGGCGACGCCCATCGCGCCGGTGGTGTCGTAAAACGCCTTCAGCGCGTCGGCGACCAGCCCGATCTGGCGGGGATGATCGGTCGCGAGATTGTCGTGCATGTCGAACCCACCCAGCGACACGAAGAACACCTGCCGCCGCGCGCCGAGCGTAGCCGAGACCGAGATCATTCGCGCCACGATCTTCAATTGGTCGGCCAGGCTGTTGCCGCTGGGGAATAGCGGGAAATTGGCCGCCGGAGCGCCCGCCAACGCGGAACTCAGCTGGGTATAAGTGTCGAGCGACCGCTGGCTCACCCGGGCATGTTCGTTGGCCAGGATGTTGGCGTTGCCACCGGTCATCAGCGTCTTGAGCGTCGCCATCGCGGTTGAGGACGAATAGAGCGACGCCGCATTGTTGAGCAACGCAATCGGGCCGCCCGTTCCGACCGCATATTGCACCGCGCTACGACCGGTCAAATAGACCGCATTGCCGCTGGCGTTGACGCAGGTCAGTGTCGCCGATCCGTTGCCGCTCTGGAACAAATCGCCGATCCGGCCGCCCCAGCCGCTCGTCGCGCCTTCGGGATTCGACGCCTGGAAATAGCTCTGCTGGTCGTTGTGGCTGAACAATTTGGGCGGCAGCCGCACCGCGTTCGCCTGATATTGCGCCTTGGTCGTCGGCATCACCAAGGTGCCGACGTTGAGCACCACCGCCATCCGCCCAGCGTCGAATACCGGCAGCAGCGACGCCATGGCGGGGGCAAGCGCATATTGCCGCCCACCGAGGCTGTTGGCCGGGTTGAGCGCGGTGGCGGTCAAGGCGTCGCGCGGCAAGGCGATATTCGACCGCGCCGCCTGATAGAGCGCGTAGCTGGCGGCATCGTAAGGCGGCAGCGTGTTGGCGTAATCGTTACCGCCGTACAGGAACACGCACACCAGCGCTTTGTAATCGCTCGAGACCGCGGCGGCAGCTTCGCCGATCGCGGCCAGGCTGGTGACGAACGGCGCCGCGACGCCGGCCATGCCGAGCGCGGCGCTCCGCTTCAGGAAGGCGCGGCGGGATTGATCGTGCTCGAAACAGCTCATCACTTCACCGTCAGATAGTCGGGCGACGCCAGCGTCAGCAGGATGGCGATCTTCGCGCGATTGATGGGGCCGTTGGTCGCCGACGCCGACACGCTGTCGACGGCGGCGCGGATCGATGACAATGTCGCGGTCGACAACTGGCCGGCGGCAAGCACGACGTTCACCTCGTCGACCAGGGCGGCGCTGTCCGCCGCCTTGGTCAGGATCTCGGTATAATCGGGCTTCGCATCGCCGCTGCCGTTGTTGACCAGGGCGTTGATGAAATTGACATAGCCGATCACCGATTGCTCGTTGGTGATCTGGAATTCGGGCGCGACCAGTCCGGCATTGGAGATCGCCGTGCTGGGCGGGGTGTAGCCGGGGCGGAAGAAGTTGAACACCGAGGGCGCGCGGCCCATCGACTGGCCCAGCCGGGTCGACGGGCTGCTGGTATCGCCGATCGGCCAGGTGTTGGCGGGCGAGGTCATGTTGAACGCGCGCGCCCAGCCGGTCAGCCGCATCACCGGCTCGCGCAATTTGCCGAAGGTCGTGTCGGCCATCATGCTGTCGGCGCGCGCTTCGCTGTCGGTCAGGATCGCGCGGATCACCGCCTTCATGTCGCCGCGTATGCCCGCACCGTTATCGGCGAACGCGCTAGCGACGCGCCCGACATAGCCCGCGCTCGGGTTGCTGGTGACCATCCGCTGGATCAGTTGCTTCGACACGAACGGCGGTACGTTGGGATGCGCGAAGATGGCATCGAGCGCGGTCTTGACCGCCGCCATGCCGCCACCGGTCGTGCTGGTGTTGAGAAAGCTCGACGGTCCAGTCTCGTTGATCGCCGCGTTGATCACTAGCGGCAGGCGGTAGCGGTCGGGCGTCGTGCTGGTATTGTTCGCCAGCACCAGCCCGGTGAACACGCGCGCCAGGCCGGTGACGTCGAGCTGGGTATAGGTCTCGGTCGGGGTCGCGCCGCCGATCAATGTGCCGTCGGTGTTGAGCCGGTACAGGCCCAGCGTGAACAGCTGCATCAGCTCGCGCGCGTAATTCTCGTCGGGTTGGGCGCCCGTCGTGGCATTCGCCTTGCGGTTGCCCAGGAAGGTCAGGAACGACGCCATCGCCGCATTGGTGGTGATCTTGTCGAGGATGTCGCGGAAATTGCCGAACGCATTGTCGAGCAGCACGTCGACATAGGCGGCCATCGCGAATTGTTTCCAGTTGAGGTTGAGCCCGTCGATCCCGACCACCAGCATGTCGAGCAGCGCTATGCCGACGCGTTGGCGCAATTGATCGGGCTCGGCGATCATCTGACGCCACATGGTCGCGTCGAACCCCGCCTGGTTGTTGATGTTGGCCGCGGCCGAATAGCCGTTGGCGACCAGCCAGTCCCAATGCGTGGTGGCGCGCGGCATCGCGAACTGATCGTTCAGCCAGCCGGTAATGCCGCGCGCGACCAGCGCGTTGATCGTGCTGCGCGTCGCGCCCATCGTGGCCTGGCCGAGGAAACGGCTCGCCTGGATGTCGCTCAGCGGGATAACCGGAGGCGGGGCGGGCGGGGGCGGCGAACCGCCAGTGGCGCCGCCACCATCGCTGCCGCCACCACAGGCGGCGAGCGCCAGCGCCGAGCCGACCACCGTGACGGTCGGCAACGCCGGGCCGCTTGCGATCGACCGCTCCGGTTCGGGCGTATTGCGCCCGTCAAAATCGATATTGTCCACTGGTCCCCGCCGTGCCCCTTTAGGGTCACAACGTAGATCGGCGGGATTCCCTTCGCCAATCGTCGCTGCGATCACCCTGCCGCCAGAATACCCGGTACGACGTACCGGAGTCGCAACAGAGTTCGCTAAATTTTCGGTAGGGATGTCGTGTTGGGTCGTGCCACCAAACCCGGCCTGACCGCCCCCGGCTTTCACGGGGTGCGGCGGGGCCGATGGTTTAGAGGGAAAGGACCCCCGCCACCAGCGCCAGGCTGCCGACAGTCACCACAGCGGTGGCCAGCATTTCCATGATACGCATGGTTGCTTCTCCTTAGAGCCGGATCAGTCCGGCTGGGGAGGCATATGGAAATAGTTGCGCTGACGCGCAATATTGTTTCAATCCTTCGCAGTTGCAGCATTTGCACTTGTGTTGCCATGTTGCATCCGACTGTGCCTCAAAAGGCACAGTCGTCTCACGCTCAGGCGTTCGCGAACACTCGCGCAAAGATCGTGTCGACATGCTTGAGGTGGTAATCGAGGTCGAACTTCTCCTCGATGTCGGCCGGCGACAGCGCAGCGGTCACTTCGGGATCGGCCTTGAGCAGTTCGAGCAGCGACAGCTCGCCGTCCGATTCCCACACCTTCATCGCGTTGCGCTGGACCAGCCGGTACGAATCCTCGCGGCTGACCCCCGCCTGGGTCAAGGCCAGCAGCACGCGCTGCGAATGGACCAGTCCGCCCATCTTGTTGAGATTCTTTTCCATCCGTGCCGGGTAGATCAGCAATTTGTCGATCACCCCGGTCAGCCGCGCCAGCGCGAAGTCGAGCGTGATCGTGGCGTCGGGGGCGATATAGCGCTCGACCGAGGAATGGCTGATGTCGCGCTCGTGCCATAGAGCGACATTCTCCATCGCCGGAATCGCTGCGCTGCGCACCATTCGCGCGAGGCCGGTCAAATTCTCGGTCAGCACCGGATTGCGCTTGTGCGGCATCGCCGACGAGCCCTTTTGCCCGGGCGAGAAATATTCCTCAGCCTCGAGCACCTCGGTGCGCTGGAGATGGCGGATCTCGACTGCCAGCCGTTCGATCGACGAGGCGATCACGCCCAGGGTCGCGAAGAACATCGCATGGCGGTCGCGCGGGATGACCTGGGTCGATACCGGCTCGACCGCCAGACCGAGCTTGTCCGCGACATGCGCTTCCACCCGCGGGTCGATATTGGCGAAGGTGCCGACGGCCCCCGAAATCGCGCAGGTCGCGATATCCTTGCGCGCCGCGACCAGCCGTTCGCGGTTGCGCGCGAATTCGGCATAGGCCTCGGCCAGCTTGAGCCCGAAGGTGACTGGTTCGGCATGGATGCCATGGCTGCGCCCGATCGTCGGGGTAAGCTTATGCTCCTCGGCGCGGCGCTTGAGCACCACCAGCAGCGCGTCGATATCGGCCAGCAGGATATCCGACGCGCGCGCCAGCTGCACCGCCAGGCACGTGTCGAGCACGTCGGACGAGGTCATGCCCTGGTGCATGAACCGCGCCTCATCGCCGACATTCTCCGCCACCCAGGTCAGGAAGGCGATGACGTCGTGCTTGGTCACCGCCTCGATCGCGTCGATCGCCGCGACGTCGATCTTGGGATGGGTCGCCCACCATGCCCATAAAGCGGCGGCGGCTTCCTTGGGCACCACGCCGAGCTCGGCCAGCGCGTCGGTCGCATGCGCCTCGATCTCGAACCAGATCTTGAACCGTTCCTCCGGGGCCCAGATCGCGGTCATGTCGGGACGGGAATAGCGCGGGACCATGAAGGACCTTTCGAAAACGGGATGCCGGGAATGTCCGCGCCGATAGCAAGCGCGGTCGCGACCCTCAATCGCCTTTGCGGCATGGCCAGGGGAAAAGGTGTTGCGGTGCGCACTGTGGTCTCGGAGTGACGGTTCCCTAAAATCGTGAGTCAGCTCGTCGCAACCAGCGAACAGGTCCGCGACGACCTGCGCCAATCTTGAGACAAATCGGCCCTTCACATCGGCAATTTAGGAGCCATATCGAAAGTCGAATGTTGTATATTATGCAGTTCGAATGGGGCGTTGAATATCGCTCCCTATAACAGGGTCTAAATCGCAAGGAGATTTACCATGCTGAAGCATGTATTATTGGCTAGTGCTATTTTGATTACTGCGCCTGCTCTGGCACAGAACCAGCCACAGACTGCAACCCCGCAGACGGATACTAACGCTGCACCTGCGCAACCGCAGACCGCGCCAGCGCCGGCGGCACCGACAGCCAGCGCTCCGGCACCGCAGACCACGTCGGCACCGACCTCCGCTGCTCCGACCACGCCTCCGGCGCCGACCACCGCTGATGCCCAGCCGCAAACTGCGCCCGCGCCGACCGCGCCTGCACCTAACGCTCAGGCAGCCAATGCGGCTCCCACCGATCCGGCGACAGCAGCCGCCGCGCCGGCCAATCCGGGAGCGCAAGTCGCTGACGTCGTTGGCGGTGAGTTCGGCACCTATGACAAGAATAAGAACGGCTCACTGAGCAAGACGGAGTTCGGCGCATGGATGACCGCGCTACGTACCAAGGCCGATCCGTCGTTGAAGGACGATGCCGCCAACAAGGCGTGGGTCGCTCAGGCCTTCACGCAAGCCGATACGGACAAGTCCAAGTCGGTGTCGAAGGACGAATTGACCAATTTCCTCTCGCAGGGTTCGGGTCAAAAGGCGTCGTGATCTAACTCCGACGACGCCCACGCAGAGGGCCGCCGCGTTTTCCCCTTGGCGCGGCGGCCCTTTTTCGTGTGCGCTAAGCCAGCTCCGCAGATGCCCCTTTATCGGGCCTTTCCCGTCCGCCACCGATGAGCAAAACGGCAGCGTGTTCGAGTAACGCGGGCGCGTCATAGGCGTTTAGTCGCCCGTCGCTCATGAAGGCGCCATCGAACAGCAGCGCGATCTGCATGGCGGTCGTCTCGGGGTGGACAACGCCGCCGTGCGCGCAAATCGCTTCGAGGCGACGGTGCATCTCCGCCTTGTGCTGGCGCGCGACCAGCCTGGCAGGATGGGCGCGGTCGGCAAATTCCGCGGCGACGTTCAATTGCGGGCACCCGCGATAGCCGTTGCGGCGAACGCGCTTTCCGATCCAGTCGCATAGCGCCTCGATCTGGCCCATGCTGGTTGTCGCTGTGCCGATCACGGCGTCCCATTGCGACCAGAACTCGGCATCTTCCTTCTTCAGAAAAGCCTCGATCAGCGCGTCCTTGGTCGGAAAGTGGCGATAGATGGTGGTCTTGGCGACCCCCGATTCCTCGACGATCTGTTCCATGCCGACCGCGCGGACCCCGTTTGCGTAAAACAAATCGGACGCGGTCTCGAGTGCGCGGAGTCGAGCGCGTCGCGAGCGCGGGTCCGGTCTGTCGGGCGAGCTAGCGGTCATTTTCGTTCCTTCGGCGTGGGCGTTTGACACCGATACCGATCGGTGTCATTTCGTCAAACGATACTGATCGGTAGCGGAGAATGATGGTGGCAGCAATCAAGGTCGCGGTGCTGGGGGCTAGTGGCCATACCGGCCGGTTCGTCGTCGACGCCCTCCGCCAAAAAGGGGCGGCGGCCATTCCGGCGACGCGCTCCGGACGGTTCGTGGCGCTAGGAGGTGGCGAAGAGGCGTGCCACATCATCGACTTTTCCCAGGGCGAAAGTCTCGATCGCGCGCTGGCGGGTGCGGATGCGGTAATCAATTGCGCGGGGCCGTTCTTCGATACCGCGGGACCGGCCGCGGAAGCGGCGTTGCGCGCGCGAATGCCTTATCTCGATGTCGCCGCCGAGCAGCGGACCGTGCTCGACCTGTTCGAACGGTTCGACGCTCCGGCGCGGGCAGCCGGCGTCACCATATTGCCTGCCATGGCCTTTTATGGCGGGTTGGCCGACCTGTTGGTCTCGGCACTCGTGCCTGGCCCGGATCGCGTCGAAACGATCGACATCGCGGTCGGCCTGGATAGCTGGCACCCGACCCGTGGCACGCGCCTGACCGGGGAGCGCAACACGTTCAAGCGCCTGATCATCAGGGATGGCGAGCTGGTTCCCATTCCGGAACCGGCGCCCTCCGGGCCATGGACCTTTCCTGCGCCGTTCGGCGTGCAGCCAGTCACCTGCGTGGCGCTGAGCGAGATCATCCTGCTGTCGCGCCATGTCGACGCCGCCGCCGTCACCAGCTTCATGAACCTGAAGCCGCTTGCCGACTTGCATGACGCCCGCACGCCGCCGCAGGCGAGCGACGCGCACGGCCGCTCAGCCCAGCAATTCGTGCTCGACGTGCGCCTGACTAGTGACGGGAAAGAATGGCGCGCACATGCAAGCGGCCGCGACATCTACGCGGTCACCGCGCCGCTCGTCGTTGAAGCCTGCATCGATCTGGTGACGGGAGCGGCCGCGCCCGGCGTGCGGACGCCGGGCGAGATATTCGAGCCGCGCTCCTTTCTGGCGCGCCTGGCGCCGCTGATCGTCGTCGACTTCGAGGACAAGCCGAGCATGGCCAAGTCGTCGGACACCCGACCGCTCGCCGTTTCGCCAAGCTGACGAAATCGGGAGGACCGCCGAATATCTGCTACTGGCGGCCCGTTCCGATACGGCATAGATAAAGCGGATGGCAGTGCCGTCCCCTTCGGTCGCGTCGCGTTTCGATTACCGGACCTACGCCCCAAACAGCAGCATTGCCCCGCACCTCCATGACGCGCCCAGCCTGACGCTCGTGCTCGGCGGCGGCTATGAGGAGCGGATTGCCGGCCGCACGGCGCTGCAGCGTGAAGGCTGCGCGTTGATCTGCCCGCAGGACCTGCCGCACGCGCAGCGTTTCGGCGCACGGGGTGCGCGCAAGATCATTGTCACGCCCGGCCCGGCATTGCTCGATTATCTCAGGACGACGACGATGTTCTCCTCGGCGCCGTCGGTTCGCGCGGCGCCGATCGGGAAACTGGCGCGCCAGATCCTGGCCGAACGGTCGCTCGACGACGCCTTCTCGGGCGCCGCGATGGAGGGGGCGGCATGGCAGATCGCAGCCTTGCTCGGGCGCGGTGTCACCGGAGCGTCGGTCCCGGCATCCTCGCTGGTGCGCCGCGCGTGTCGGGCGATCGCGGCGATGGACGACCAGCCGATCGCGATCGCGGCTTTGTGTCGCGAAGCCGGCTGCCATCCCGCAACGCTGACCCGCGCCTTCCGCCGCGAGCTCGGCTGTACGCCGGGAGACTATCAGCGACGCCTGCGGGTGGAACGGGCGGTGCGCCTGCTCCGGGACACCGCGATGCCGCTGGCGGACGTTGCGGCTGCGTGCGGCTTTTGCGATCAGTCGCATCTCGCGCGGTCGTTCCGCCACGTGCTGGGCTGCACGCCGTCGGACTATCGCCGCCGCGCGTAACGTCCCAATCGCGGCTTGCGTCCAAGACAGGCGGATATCCGCATCGTAGCACCGCCTGGACTTCCACGACGGATGACCTGACACATGCGCTTCTCCCTGATGATCGCCGCCGCGTCGCTCGCCGCTTTGGCTGTTCCGGCATCGGCCGCGCCGTTCGATCGCGCCGCATGGCAACAGGATTATGCTCAGCTCAAACAGGCGCTCGAACGGGGTTACGCCAATCTCGCCTGGAAAGCGTCGGGCGCCGGGGGCGTCGATCTGCCGGCGCTCGATCGCGCGACCAACGAAGCGCTGGCGCGCGCGACGAGCGATGCCCAGGCCATCGACGCGATCCGTGCTTTCGTCGCGGGTTTCCATGACGGGCATTTTTCCGAACTGCCGTATCGCGCCGCGGCGACAGGACCGGCCGCCGAGCCGGCCGATGCCAAACTGACGTCCGACGATGCGGCCGGTGGATGCGCCGCGCTCGGCTTCGCCTCGACCGGGTCGGTCGCCTTCACGCTGCCGTTCGAGCAATTGCCGGGGTTCCGATTGGTGTCGGACGGACTCGGCTCGACGTTCCGGACCGGAACGCTGTCGAGGGTCGGTGCACAGATCGGCGTGATCCGCATCCAGGCCTTCCGTGCCCGCGCCTTTCCCGACGCGTGCCTCCGCAGCTGGGCGGCATTGTGGCGCAAGGGCAAGCCGGTCACCGCCGATGCGGTCACTGATGCTGCGGCCAACCAATGGTTCGCTGATCTGTTCGGGGCGATCCGGGCGCTGCGCCAGGCGGGTGTTACTGCTTTGGTGATCGACATCGGCAATAACAGCGGCGGAGACGATAGCGGCGACTGGGCGGCGCGGCTGTTCACCGATCGCCCGGTGCGGTCGTCGCGGCTGCTGATGGTCGATGCGCTGGTGTCGGCGGGCTATTTCGACGAGCAGATCGACGGCCTCGGCAAGGCACTGGCCGGCAAATCGTCGGCGGAGGGAAAGAAGGCGCTGTCGGAAGCCCTGGCCTTCTTCACCCGGCAGAAACAGGCGATCGGACAGCAACGCTGCGACCTTTCCTGGTCGTGGCGCGAGCAGCGTCCCTGGTCGCCGACCGGATGCAATCGCCTTCTCGCCGCCGGCTATGCCGGGGGATATAGCGCCGGGCTGACCAAAGGCGCGTTCGGTGACGAGGACCTCGCCGGCACTCTGTCGTCGGCGTCGATGATCGAGGAATATTATGCGGCCTGGACCGGACCGACTTATGTCGTCACCGATCAGCGATCCTATTCGGCGGCGGAAATGTTCGCGGCGGTGATGCAGGACAATCGCATCGCCAAGATCGTCGGCGTTCGCACTGGGCAGGACGGATGTGGGTTCATGACCGATGCGCCGCCGCTCGTGCTGACCCATTCGCATCTGCGCTTCCGCATGCCCAATTGCATGCGCCTCCGCGCCGATGGATCGAACGAGGAAGCCGGCATCACGCCCGACATTCCCATTCTCCCCACCGACGAGGAGAGCGATCGCGCGCGCGCCGATCGCGCCGTGGTGGCCATTGCCGAGGATATCGCGCGAAGCGGTAAGGGCACAATCGTTCAGTAAGGCAGCGCGACCATCGCGGCGACCGTCTCCCACCTCCAGAAACATTAGTATTGACTAATTGATTAGCATGAACTAATCGATTCGCATGCTTCCCGCTCTACCCGTCGACGCCGTCATGCGCGCTCTTGCCGATCCGACCCGCCGGGCCGTGTTCGAGCAACTCGCGCGCGGCGGAGAGGTCAATGTCGCCGAGCTGACCCGCGCCAGCGGCGTCACCCAGGGTGCGATTTCGCAACATCTCAAATCGCTCAAGCTGGCCGGCCTCGTCGCCGAACGCCCGCAGGGGCGGAATGTCTTCTATCGCGCGACGCCGGATGGGCTCGCGCCGTTGCTCGACTGGCTGAGTCACTACGACGCCTTCTGGCGCGACCGCTTCGCCAATCTGCGTGATTTGCTCAAGGAGATCGATTCGTGACCGACATTGCTTTGTCCGCCGATGCGCGAGAAATCGTGATCGACGAAGTGTTTCCCCATGCGCCCGCCACGGTGTGGAAGACGCTGGCCACCAGCGACCTGATGGGGCGTTGGCTCAACATGACGCCGACCGGATATGAGGCGGTGGTCGGCAATCGTTTCACCTACAAGACCTCACCGGCCGGCGCATGGGACGGGACGATCCAGTGCGAAGTGCTCGAGGTCGTGCCAGGCGAGCGCCTATCCTATTCGTGGAAGGGCGGCGATGAGGCCAATGTCGGCTATGGATCGCGGCTCGACACGATCGTCACTTTCACGCTGGAAGAGGTCGATGGCGGCACCCGCTTGCGGGTCGTTCATTCGGGCTTCGTCCTGCCGAGGAACGAGACCGCCTATCGCAACATGAGCGGCGGCTGGAGCCAGGTGATCGGCCGGATCGGCGCGGTGACCGAAGAAGAGGCGTCGACCAAGGCGCGGTGAGCGCAAACCTTTCTGATCAGGAGGAATGTCATGCAACAGGACAGCAAGCTCGAGAACCGCCCGCCGACGGTCCCGGCTTCCGATTGGACCGCGGCGTGGGAGCGCACGCTGGTCAAGGAGAAGGCCTTCTCCCGCGCCCGCGACGCGCTCGCCGCCGAGCGCCGGCGGATGCCGTGGATGCTGGTCGACAAGGATTATCGGTTCGAAGGACCCGATGGCGCAGTGAGCCTGCTCGATCTGTTCGAGGGCCGGCGCCAGCTCATCGTCTATCGCGCCTTTTTCGAGCCCGGCGTGTTTGGCTGGCCGGATCATGGCTGCCGCGGCTGCTCATTCGGTGCCGATCAGGTTGCGCATCTCGCCCATCTCAATGCCCGCGACACCACGCTGGCCTATGCCTCGCGCGCGCCGCAATCCGATATCGCGCGGCTGAAGGCGCGGATGGGCTGGGACATGCCCTGGTACACGATCACCGACAGTTTCGACGCCGATTTCGGGGTGGACGAATGGCATGGCCATAACGTTTTCATCCGGGAGGACGGGCAGATCTATCGCACCTATTTCATCAATAATCGCGGCGATGAGGCGATGGGCACGACCTGGAACTTTCTCGACATCACGCCGCTGGGTCGGCAGGAAATGTGGGAGGATTCGCCCGAGGGCTATCCGCAGACGCCGCCCTATAAGTGGTGGAACTGGCACGACAATTACGAGGCCGAGCAAGAAGCGCCCGATCCCAAATGGGTCGAGATATCGGATGCAGGAGAAGCGGCGTTCCGCAAGGAGGACCAAGCATGATCGCCGCAGGCACGGCCGGCGGCGCCGGGCTCGCCAAATGGCTGGGCCTGGCGGCATCGCCGACCTTCGCGGCGATGGCGGTGCTTACGAGCCTCGGCGGTGGTCCGATGGTGTTATGTTCGGGGACGGCAGGTTTCCCGTTGGGCGGGATGGTGCCGATGTACCTGCTGATGAGCGTGTTCCACGCGGCGCCGTGGTTGAAGGTGATCGCGGGGCAGTCAGGGCCGGGCTAGATCTTGCGCCACGCGCGGCCACGGGGATTTCGTTACAAATCCCTTCGCCTTTTTCCCTCTCCCGCTAGCGGGAGAGGGAGGGGCCCGCCGCCGTCAGGCGGGGGGGAGGGTGAGGGTCTTCTTTCTTCTTGTTTCGCACCTCGGTTGGAAGAAGAAAGAAGACCCTCACCCAACCCTCTCCCGCAGCGGGAGAGGGCTTTAGCGATCAGATAGCGCAAACCAGCTTGTGCAACAAAATGTAATGTGATCTCATATCTGAGTGACTCGGCTCCTCCCCCTTGTCCTGCTTGTTGCGACGGCGTGTTCTCGGCCGCAGCCTCAGCCCTCAGCGCCGCTGGGTCCCGAGACCCGAAAGGCGCTGGCGTCAGCTCAGTTGTTCGCGCGTAAGGTCGGGATGGCCGGCGACTGCCTGTCGCCCGAGCCTCGCGAACATTATTCGATCCAGGATGCCGCGGATACCTGGGTGGTCGAGGTCGAGCCTCCGCCAAGGCCAGGCCCGGTGCTGCGCCTGACCATCCGCAAGGATAATTTCAAAGTCATCCGGGCGCAGACGATCGCCTAGGCATCCAGCCCGGCGGCAGGATTGGCACGGTCGCGCAGGCGGGAGTGCCGTCGCGGCCCCTGCTGGCGATATGCGCGGTCAGGCGCTCGCCCGGCGCCAGCGCCTCGATCGCTTGCCAGCCAATCGCGCCGAGCGGGACTTTGACCCGGCGCTGCCATGGCGATCCGATCTGTCCGGCGCTCGCACCGACATTGATATAGACGAACCGCGCGGTCGGCGGTCCTTGGACGAACGGCCCGAGCAACCGCGGTCCGCCCGCGGCAGTGCTGCCGTCCACGTTAATGTCGAGATCGAACACGAGCGCGTCGACGGACGCCTGGACCGGGCCGACCAGGTCGAATTTCGCACCGCTGCCGCGTTGCAACGCGAGCGCGACGCCCGGGATCGGCTGGTCGACCACGATGCGCAGCGGGAGTTCCGATTTTTCAGCCGTCATGGCGCCAGCCCTCCATCACTTCTGCCGCTTCGTCGAGATCGCGCCGCCGCGCCGCGTCGATCGCGGTCTGGCCGCTCTTGTTGCGCATCCGCGGATCGGCGCCATGGCGCAGCAGGATGCGCGCGACGTCGACCGCTTGGTCCTCGTCGTCGGGCAAATTGAACAGCGGCGTGGGCGTATCGTCGTTCACCCGCGCTCGATTGGCCAGTTCGGGCTCGACGCTGAGCACGGCATCGAGCCGCTGCGTCAGTCCGAGATGGACCAGCGGCCACATATCGCGGCTCAACGGTGCGAGCAGATCCACCATCCGCGGCCGCCCGAGCACCACTGCCCAGCTGAGCGGCGTCCCGTTCCACTTGCGCTCCCGGCGGTCGATCTCGGCACCCGCGGCGATCAGCAAATTGGCCGCCTCCAGCGAACCCGACTGCACCGCGCGGTGCAGCGGGGTGATACCTTCATGGTCGCATCCGCTGACTTCGGCACCCAGCGACAATAACAAGGTTATGGCCGGCGCGTTGCCGAATTCGGCGGCGGCCAGCAGCAAAGCGGGGCTGGTCACCAGACGCGGGTCGCCGGCGAGCAGCGTCCGCGCGCTCGCTTCGTCACCGCGCAGGCAGGCGGCCCGGAACGCCTGCGCGCCGCTCAACGCCACCGGCATCGCGCCATGACGCTCGAGCAGAGCGGCCATGTCGACGAATCCGGAAAGCTGCGCCAGCGCATGGACCGGTTGTCCGGTATAAGCATGCGGCGTATCGGGATTGGCGCCGCGCACGAGCAGCCATTCGGCGCGCGCCAGATGGTTCTGGCCGACCGCGTTGCCGAGCAGATAGTCGAGCGGGTTGAGCGGCCGGTTCCCACCGATGCGATAGCTGACCGCATCGCGCCAGCGTTCGGTAATGCCCTGCGCCTCGCAATGCCGCCACAGCAGATCGTACCAATAGACGTCGTGGCCGACGATCGAGATGTTGTAGAGCGCCTGGGTGTCGAACGGCGACGCGCCGGCGGCGACCAGCAAGTCGACCAGCTCGGCCGCCTGCGGATGGCTCGGCTTGGCGCCTTCGCCCAGACCGATCGCGCCGGTCACCAGGGTGAAGGCATTGTCCCAACCGTCGTTGAACGAGAAGTTGGGGTCCGCGCCCGCCGCCAGCAACAGCCGCGCTATCGCCACGCCGTTAGTGGGGTCGAGCCGGCCATAAGCGACATAAGCGAGCGCGGTCCAATTCTTCGGACCGCCCTCCGCGACCGCGGCACCGGGATCGCGCGCCAATCGCCGCTCGACCTCCTCGACATCGCCGCACGTCGCAGCGGTGAATATGTTGTCGCGAGCAACGACGGGGTGGCGATCGACGATCCGCCGCGCGACGGCTGGATCGCCATCCCAACCATGCCGCAAGACCTGGTCGAGCCGCTCGGCATAGCTCTGGCGATCGAGCGCGAGATCGGCGATCGCGGCCTTGAGCGCGATCCAGCTTTCGCAGCCATAGTCGAGCGCCAGCGCCTGGTGCACGTCGCGCAACGCGGGATCACCGGAGAGTTTCACCCCGGACTCGCGGAGCCGCGCGATCGCGGCATCATCGCCCGCGCGAATGGCTTTCAGCCAGCGCTTGGCGTCCTTGCGCAGGGTGTCGAGATTGGTTTTGGGCGTGAGCGTACGGCGCATCGGAAACCTTCCTTCCAAATGCCAGACGTCCGCTTACGAAAGGCCGGAAGAAGGGTTCGTAAGTATCGTTTTCAGCTGGATGGGAGAAGCTCCCTTGCCGCGGACAGGTGGCGCTCCAGATGCGCTCTGGGCGGGAGTATCGGGGATGGTGTTGAGCCTGTCAACGGAGCGAGATGCCGCTCCGGCCGCCACGGAACATCGAGAGCCAGGTGACGGGGTTCCACGTCGCACTCCCGTCGAGCGAGTAAGTGACGAATTCCGCTCTTCCCCCAATATTCTCGATCGGAACGGCGCCGCCCAGGCCGTTCAATCCGGTAGGGACTCGGCTGTCCGCGCTCATGTCGCGGTTGTCGCCCATCAGAAAGACGTGCGCCGCCGGTACTTTATAGGCCGGGAAATCGTCCTCTGCGCTAGGCCCGAAATCGATCGTGTCATAGGAGCGGCCGTTGGGGAGCGTTTCCCGGACGATGTGGAGCCGGCAATAGGCCCGGCCATCGGCGCCGGTGATCCTCGCGGCCGCGAAGCCGGGGAACGATCGCTCGGGATCCGGATCGTGCGCGTCGCAGTGAAAGTTCCCGTCGATCGGCATCAGACGATCGCCTCCATCCTGTACGGGGAGCGGCCGCCCGTTGAGCCAAAGGCGGCCACCGGTCATCCGGACGACGTCGCCGGGCAGTCCGATCACCCTCTTGATCAAGTCTTCTCCGCGCCGGCCGGCGTCCGGGGGCGTCACGATGACGATGTCGCCACGATCGGGCAGCCGGCCGAAAAGCCGCCCCGGCATGAATGGGAGTAGGTGCAGGATCGGCGATGTGTAGGACCAGCCATATGGCCATTTGCTGACCACAAGCCGATCTCCGACCAGCAGCGTCGGCATCATGGATTCCGATGGAATATAGAAGAGCTTGGCAACGAGGCTCTGAAAGGCCACGATGAGAAGGATGAGGCCCGTCAGGTCACGGATCTCCTTGTACCAGCGGAAGCGGCGCGGCGGATTGGTGTCGGCGTCTGTCATGCCCCGAGGAAGCCGCAGGACGGTGCTCAACGCCAGCGATGCCGTGTCCGGACACGCCCTAAATTTGGTCCGGACAGTCGGGCTGGCGCCTCAACGGCCGCTGAATTCGTCGTAACTCAACATACCGTCATGATTGCTATCGAGTTGATCGAAGGCGGCGTGGCTGGTCTGGTTTCCATGCGCCAAAGCGGGGACGGCGACACCCGCGCCGAGCACCATGCCGGCGATTATCGCGGCGATGGTGTGCCGGCGCGCCCGCCGCCCGGCCGGCCGGCCGTCGCGGTCCGCTATCCTGGCGTCGATCAGGGTTCTGATCGCCTCGCTCGCCGAAACGCCATCGTCGCGGCAGCGACGGACGAAGGTGGATTTGGCTTCGTATGACAACCGGATTTCGATCGTCTCGCTCTTTTTCGGCGTCCGACTATCCGTCACCTGCATGCTCCGTTTCGTATTGCCCTTGCGGTCCTACGGGCCTCTCAGTTTAGCACATCGAGCGCCCTCATGCGACTATGGGCCAGAATGAGCGGCCCGCATTCCGGGCGGACTAAATCAACCCCTGACCCCGTAAACTCACGAATCCCTTGGTTCCCACGATAATATGATCGTGCACCGCGATCCCCATCTTCTTCCCCGCTTCCACCACCGCGCGCGTCAGGTCGATATCGGCACGGCTCGGCGACGGATCGCCCGAGGGATGGTTGTGCACCAGGATGATCGACGCGGACTTCAAATCGATCGCGCGGCGGATGACTTCGCGGACATAGACCGGCGCTTCGTCGATCGAGCCTTCGTTCATCAGCTCGTCGCGGATCAGCATGTTGCGCGTGTTGAGGTGGAGCACGCGCACGCGCTCATTGCCGTGATGCGCCATGTCGGCGCGGAGATAATCGAGCACGGCTTGCCAGTTGGATAGCAATGGTTTTTCCGCCACCTCGGCCCTCAGCAGGCGCAATGCGGTCGCCTGGGCGATCTTGAGCGCGGCGACCGACGTCTCGCCCATGCCCTTGACCCGCGCCAGTTCCTCGGGCGCTGCGGTCAGCAAGCCGGCGATCCCGCCGAACTCGCGCAGCAAGGCATAGGCCAGCGGCTTGGTGTCGCGCCGCGGGATGGCGAGCGCGAGCAGATATTCGATCAATTCATGGTCGAGCAGCCCGTCGGCGTCGGCGAGCAGCCGCTGCCGCAACCGCGCGCGGTGACCAAGATGATCCGGTTCCGGAACGTCCCCCATCCGTTACGGGTTAATCGGCGATAAGGGGCTGCGCAATTGCCCTGAAGCCGTCGCGGCGTGTAGCGTCGCCAGTAATGAGTATAAATAAGGCGCCGATGAACGAGAGCGAGCCAGATATTGCCCGCCCGTCGCGCGCCGGCCGCATCCGGTTCCGGCTGGGCGTCGCGCTCGCGGTGTTGCTGGTCGTGCTCGCCGGGCTGTGGCTGGTGCGCAAGCCGGTCGCCGAGCATTTCATCGACGATACCTTGTCGCGGGCGAAGGTGCCGGCACGCTATACGATCGAGGACCTCGCGCTGGGGCATCAGCGGCTGACCGATATCGTCATCGGCGATCCCGCGCATCCAGATCTCGTCGCCGATTGGGTGGAAGTGCAGACCTCGGTCGATTTCGGCGGCGCGCATGTGACAGGTGTCCGTGCCGGGCATGTCCGGACCCGGGCGCGGATCGTCGATGGGGCGCTGTCGTTGGGCGCGCTCGACCGGCTGATTCCCAAGGGGGCAGGGGGCGCATTCCGCCTGCCGGCGATCGGGCTGGACCTTCAAGATGGCCGCATGCGGCTTGAAGCGCCGCAAGGGGTGGTCGGGCTGAAGGCGTCGGGCAGCGGTCGGCTCGATGGCGGGTTCCAGGGGCAAGTGGCGGCGATCAGCGCGCGGATCGCGAGCGGCGCGTGCTCCGCCGACAAGGCGGTCGCCGCGCTCAGGATCGACATCCGCTCGGATGCGATCCATTTCCGCGGCCCTGTGCGCGCGGGCCAGGCAAGCTGCAACGGCAGCGGCGCCATCCGCCTTCGTGCCGATATCGACGCGGCGGTCGCCCAGACGTTCGATCGCTGGAATGGCCACGCCAATCTCGCTGCGGATCACGCGACCGCGCCGTCGCTGAACGCCGAAGCGATCGCCGGATCGCTCGGCTTTGCCGGCACCGCGCGCGGGATCCAGGGCAGCGTGCGGCTTACCGCCGACCGGTTGAGCGGCGGCGGCATTGCCGGCCAGGCGGCGGTGATCGATGGCGCCTATCGTTATGCCGATGCGAAGGGCGCGTTCACCGGCAAGGCGCAGCTTGGACGCGCCGCTTTGCCCGAGGCGATGCGCGTCACCTTCCGGTCATGGGGATCGTCCGGTGCGGGCACGCCGCTCGCGCCACTGGCGGCCCGGCTTGCCCGGGCGATCGACGATGCGTCGCGCGAGTTCGCCCTGTCCGCCGATCTGTCGGCGGCAAGCGATGGCGGGCGAGGCGCGGTCAAGCTGTCGCGGCTGCTCGCGGTCGCCGATAGCGGCGCGAGCGTCACGCTGACCAGCCGGAACGGCGCGCAGATCGTCTGGCCGAACGGAGGCGTCATCCTGCGCGGCGATGTGGTCGCCGGCGGTGGCGGATTGCCCGATCTCAGCGCGCATCTCGACCAGCAACGCGCCGGCGCCCCCATTACCGGCACCGCGACGATGGAGCCTTACGAAGCCGGCGGCGCGCGGCTCGCGCTCGCGCCGGTCAGGTTCAGCGCCGGGCTCGACGGGCGGACGCGGATCGAGAGCGATGCGACACTGTCCGGCCCGCTTCCCGGCGGCGCAATGGAAGGGCTGCGCATGCCGCTGCTCGCGCAATGGGATGGTCGCGGCAACCTGGCGGTCAATCCTGCCTGCGCGCCTGTTGCCATCGCGCGGCTTCGTCTCTCCGGATTGGATGCGCGCGGGTTCCGGACTCAGCTCTGCCCGGTCGACGGTGCGATGGTCCGGATCGCGGGCGGGCGGATCGGCGGCGGCGCGATGGCGCGCGACCTTCGGATCAACGGCGCGCTCGGCGGCAATCCGCTGTCGCTCGCCGCAGCCCAGGCGACCTTGCGGCTCGGCGATCGCCATTTCATGCTCGATCGCCTAGCGGTGCGGCTCGGCGCGCCCGAGCGGCTGACCCGGCTCGATATCGCGGCGCTCGACGGCAGTTTCGGCCAGTCGATCGGCGGCAAGTTCGACGATGCCGGCGGCCAGATCGGCGCGGTGCCGCTGATCCTGTCGCAAGCGACGGGAACCTGGCGGATGGATAAGGGTCGGCTGCTGGTCGGCGGCGGACTGACGGTGGCGGATGCCGCGCACGATCCGCGCTTCCATCAGCTTGCCGGTCGCGACGTGGCGCTGACGCTCGCCGACAATCGCATCGCCGCGACCGGCAAGCTGACCACGACGAACGGAGCGGTGAAAGTCGCCGATGTCGCGATCGCACACGATCTGTCGAGCGGTTCGGGCTCGGCCGATCTCGACGTCACCGGGCTGACCTTCACCAAGGCCTTCCAGCCCGACGTGCTGACCCCGGTGACCGAAGGCGTGATCGCCGATGTTGCCGGGACGGTGTCCGGCCACGGCCATATCGCCTGGACGCGGGAGGCTGTGACCAGCAATGGCGTGTTCCGCACGCAGAATGCCAATCTTGCCGCCGCGTTCGGCCCGGTGACCGGCCTGTCGGGCGAGATTCGATTCACCGATTTGCTGGGCATGGTGTCGGCGCCCGATCAGGTCGCGACGATCAAGACGGTCGATACCGGCATCGCGGTTTCGGACGGCGTGGTCCATTACCAGTTGCTCGGCCCGCAACAGATCCAGGTCACCGACGCGCGCTGGCCGTTCGCCGGCGGGCGGCTCGATCTTGCCCCGACTCTACTCGATTTCGCCGATCCCGGCGGGCGGCATTTGACGTTCCGGCTGACGGCGGTCGATGCCGCGCAATTCCTCCAGCAATTCAACTTCAAGAATCTCAACGCGACCGGCGTGTTCGACGGCACCTTGCCGATGATCTTCGATGCCAGCGGTGGTCGGATCGAGAAGGGCGAATTGCATGTCCGCCCCGGCGGCGGCACGCTGGCCTATGTCGGTCAGGTCACCAAGGAGGATGTCGGCACCTGGGGCAATCTGGCATTCCAGGCGCTCAAGTCGCTGCGCTATCGCAACCTCGATCTGACGCTCAACGGTCCACTGGCGGGCGAAGTCATCACCGAAGCGCATTTCGCCGGGGTCAGCCAGGGGGAAGGGACCAAGTCCAACTTCCTGATCCGCCGGTTGCAGCGGCTGCCGTTCGTGTTCAACGTCAAGATCCGCGCGCCATTCCGCTCGCTGCTCGATTCGGCGCAGAGCTTCTACGACCCCACACTGCTGATAAAACGCAACCTGCCCGCGCTGATCCGCGAGCAGAACAAGGCCCAGCCGGGTGCGCGACCCGTTCAGCCTCCCGCAAGCGAGACCAAGCCATGATACGATTAGGATTGACGATGGAGCGATTGAGCCTGACCACCAGCAAGATGCGACGGATGATATTGATCGGCGCGAGCTGCGCCACTGGTTTGCTCGGCGGCTGCGTCAACGTGACGGCGCCCGACAAGCCGATCGAGATCAATCTGAACATCAACATCACCCAGCAAGTGGTGTACAAGTTGGACGGCCAGGCCAAGGCGCTGATCGACGAGAATCCGGGGATATTCTGACGATGACACGGACCATGACTGCTTCTGCCCTGCTGCTGGGCACCCTGATCGCGATCGCCTTGCCGGCGACGGCGCAGGACCGCGACCCCGCTTATGCCGCGGCGCGCGCGGCGGGCCAGATCGGCGAACTGCCCGATGGCTATATCGGCGTGGTCGGCGCCGCGACCAAGGAGCTCTCGGCGTTGGTCAACAAGATCAACATCCAGCGCAAGGCGGTCTATACCCAGAAGAGCGCGGCGAGCGGCTCGACGGTCGAGGAAATGGCCTTCACCACCGGCTGCAACCTGATCCTCAAGACCGCGCCGGGCGAGAAATACCGCGATCCCGCCGGTAATTGGCAGACGCGCACCGCCGCCGCGCCGAAGCGGGATCCGCGCTGCGTCTGAGCTTATCCCTTCGGACGGTTGACTCGGTCCGGCCGCTTTCCTAAACGCGCGCTCAGCAAACGGGGGCTGCGGCTTTCCGCTGCCCCGATCGTCGCCCGCTTGCCAGAGCGTGGCGGCGTTTCTTTATCAGGATTATTCAGCACCTTGGCCGACGATCGCCAGAATACTGACCTCGACAGCCGGATCGCCGCAGCGCGCGCCGCTGAAGAGGCGCGTACGGGCGGTGCGCCGGTTCAAAGCAAAGGCTATGGTCAGGGCTCGCGCGTGCTGATGGAGCTGATCGGCGCCCCGCTCGGCGGCGGTATCATCGGCTGGGCGCTCGATTACTGGCTCAATACCAGCCCGTGGTTCCTGCTAATCCTGCTCACGCTCGCGATCATCGTCGCGTTCCGTAACATCTACCGCATTTCTAAGGAGCGAGCCGAATAATGGCCGGCGACATCAACCCGATGGAACAGTTCGAGGTCGGTCACCTGATCGATCTCAAGCTTTTCGGCTACGACGTCTCGTTCACCAACTCGGCGCTGTTCATGGTCGTCGTGTTCGTGCTGCTCGCCGTGTTCATGGCGGGCGGGCTCAAGCGTCAGCTCATTCCCGGCCGCTGGCAAGTCGCGGCGGAAGGCGCGGTGTCGTTCATCGATTCGATGGTCAACGTGAACATTGGCAAGGGCGGCAAGAAGTTTGCGCCGTACATCTTCTCGCTATTCTTCTTCATCCTGTTCGCCAATCTGGTCGGCGTGCTGCCGCTGGCGATCATCCCGCACCTCCACACCTTCGCCGTCACCAGCCATATCACGGTGACCGCGGTGCTGGCGTTCTTCTCGTTCGGGATCGTGCTGCTGGTCGGCTTCTGGAAGCATGGCCTGAAGTTCTTCTCGCTGTTCGTGCCGCACGGCGCGCCTTTGGTGCTGCTGCCGGTGATTGTCCCGGTCGAGCTGATCTCGTTCCTGGTGCGTCCCTTCTCGCTGGGCCTGCGACTGTTCGTCGCGATGACCGCGGGGCACATCCTGCTCGAAGTGTTCGGCAGTTTCGCGGTTCAGGGGCTCAATGCCGGCCTCAGCGGCAGCCCGATCGGCTTCGTCGTTTGGGTCGGCAGCTTCCTGATGATCCTGGGCGTTTCGGCGCTCGAACTGCTGGTCTGCGCGATCCAGGCGTACGTGTTCGCGCTGCTCACCTCGCTGTATCTCCACGACGCGGTGCACCTGCACTAAGTCCTGTTTTCAATGCTGTAGATTATTCTGGGAGTTTAAAATGACTGATCATGGTTTGATGTACATCGGTGCCGGCCTCGCGGCGATCGGCGTCGGCGCGGCTGCGCTTGGCGTGGGCAACGTGTTCGGCTCGTTCCTCGAGGGCGCGCTGCGCAATCCGTCGGCCGCCGACGGCCAGCAGGGCCGCCTGTTCATCGGCTTCGCCGCCGCCGAGCTTCTGGGTCTGATCGCGTTCGTCGTCGCGATCCTGATCCTGTTCGTCGTCAAGTAAGCAGCAAAACGAGCGCTTCCGATGCCTCAGATATCCCAAGCAGCCTCCATCTACGCGTCGCAGCTGTTCTGGCTCGCGATCGTGTTCGCGGCGGTCTATTTCGGGATCGGCCGGGCGATGGTGCCGAAGATCGAGCGGACGATCGACGATCGTAACGCTCGCATCTCGGCCGACATCGCCGCGGCTCAGGAAGCGCGTGACACCGCGCGCGCCGCCGAGGAAGGCTATACCGCCAGCCTCGACAGCGCGCGCAGCCAGGCCCTGAAGCTGGTCGGCGATGCCAAGGCGCAAGCCACGGCGTCGACCGAACAAGCGCTCAAGGCGGGCAATGCCGACCAGGAAAAAGCGCTGGCCGACGCCACCGCGCGCATCACCACGGCCAAGGCGACCGCGCTCGCCGGGATCGAGGATGCGACGGTGGACGCGGTCGAGGCGATGGTCGCCAAGCTGTCGGGCGTCTCGCCCGACCGCGCGACGGTGGCGGCACGAGTGAAGGCGGAACTGGCCAATGGCTAATCTCCAGGCGACCACGCTGGCCAAGGAAACCGGCACCACCGAACTGCATCACGAGGCCTCTGCGCTGGGCTTGACCCCGCCGGCTTGGGTGGCGCTGGCGATGCTGTGCGTGATCGGCATCATGCTCTGGCAGAAGGTGCCGGCATTGATCGGCCGTATCCTCGACGGCAAGATCGCGACGATCCGCCAGCAACTCGACGAAGCCGCCGCGTTGCGTGCCGAGGCCGAGGCGCTGCTTGCCGAGGCCAAGAAGCGGGATGCCTCGTCGGCATCCGATGCCGCGGCGATCGTCGCGCATGCCGAACAGGAAGCTGCCGCTCTGGTCGCCAAGGCGCAAACCGACGCGACCGAATTGGTCGCGCGGCGCGGCAAGATGGCCGAGGACAAGATCGGTGCCGCCGAGCGCGCCGCGGTTGCCGAGGTCCGCGCCAAGGCTGCCGATGTCGCGACCCGCGCCGCCGCGTCGATCATCGCCGATACCCATGGCGCTGCCGCCGACGCCAAGCTGGTCGACAAGACCATCGCCGGCCTGTCGCGGCTCAACTGAGCTTTCCCGTCGCGTAGGCGGGTCACACCGTCCATCACTCCAACGTCATCCCGGCCTTGTGCCGGGATCCACCGGGCCGCGATCTGGAAGCTCGAGCCTCTTGTCCTGCGCTTGCTGCGCAGTAGATCCCGGCACGAGGCCAGGATGACGGAGGAAGAGAGGCGCGGTCCCCCGACCATTGCCGCTAACTGCCTTACGGCTTAGGGACGCGTCATGATCCTCCCCGAAGACTGCCAGACGATGACAGACGTACGTGCCGGCGTCGATGCGGTGGACTGTCAGATCGTCGATCTGCTGGCGATCCGGTTCCGATTCATGACCGCCGCGGCGCGGATCAAGCAGGATCGCGGCACGGTCCGCGACGAAGAGCGCAAGGCGCAAGTCATCGCCAATGCCAAAGCCGCCGCCCAAGCCGCGGGCGTACCGCCTCAGCTTGTCGGCGAGCTGTGGGAACGGCTGGTCGAAGGCTCGATCGCCTACGAATTCGATCGCTGGGATCAACATCGCGCCTGATGGCAGAGTGCTGCCATAATTCCGACGCCAATCGCCGCCACACCGGCCACGCTCTTTAGGGGAGAATGAAAACATGATGTCGCTGATCGCTATCGCCCTGCTCGCCGGCCAGACCGCGCCGGCTCCTACCGCCGCGCCCGCGCCGGTCGCGCCCGCCGCCGCTGCTCCGGCCGCCGCCGGCAAGTTCACCCTCGACACCCCGATCGAGACGATCGAAGCCGACGCCAAGGCCAAGGAAGTGCTCACCGCCGACCTCGGCATGGATGTCGCGCAGCACCCGGCCTATGACAGCTTCAAATCGATGAGCCTGAACCAGGTCGCGCCGATGTCGGGCGGCAAGATCACCGACGACGTGCTCAAGAAGATCGCCACCGACCTCGCTGCGATCAAGTAACACGGGGTAGCCTCAGGCCCGGCGAGTCCCTAGATTCGCCGGGCATGTCCGACCCCAATTCCCCGACCCGATTCAACGAAGACAAAGCCACCTACACCGTCCGCGGCGGTGGGGAGGTGCCCGATCTCGCCGCGGGTGTGGCGGCGATCCGCAATGTGCTGAAGACCTTGCCGGCGCGGCCCGGCGTCTATCGCATGCAGGATGCGCGCGGCGACGTGCTCTATGTCGGCAAGGCGCGGGCGCTCAAGAACCGCGTTACCAATTACACTCAGGTCGACCGCCTGCCCAAGCGGCTCCAGCGGATGGTCGCGCAGACGCGGTCGATGACGATCGTCACGACCAATAACGAGGCCGAGGCGCTGTTGCTCGAGGCGCAGCTGATCAAGCGCTTCCGCCCTGCCTACAACGTGCTGCTGCGCGACGACAAAAGCTTCCCGTTCATCTTGTTGCGCGCCGATCACGATTTCCCGCGCATCCAGAAGCATCGCGGAGCGCGCCGCGCCAAAGGCAATTATTATGGCCCCTTCGCGAGCGCGGGATCGGTCAACAACACGCTCAACGCACTGCAAAAACTGTTCCTGCTGCGCTCCTGCACTGACGGCTTCTTCAAGACCCGCGACCGGCCGTGCCTGCTCTACCAGATCAAGCGCTGCTCGGCGCCGTGCGTCGGGCGGATCGGGGTCGAGGATTATGCCGAGCTGGTCGGCGACGCGAAGGACTTCCTGGCGGGCAAATCGACCAAGGTGCAGACCAAGCTCGGCGCGCAGATGACGGCTGCCGCAGAGGCGATGGACTTCGAGCTCGCCGCCGTGCTGCGCGACCGGTTGAAGGCGCTGACCTTCATCCAGGGCACGCAGGCGATCAACGCCGAAGGGGTCGGGGACGCCGATGTGTTCGCGCTCGCCTGCCGAGACGGGGTGATGGGCATCCAGGCCTTCTTCATCCGCGGCGGACAGAATTGGGGACATCGCAGTTTCTTCCCGGCGCACACCAACGAAGTGCCCGAAGACGAGGTGCTCACCAGCTTCCTCACCCAATTCTATGAGGAGGTCCCCCCAGCAAGAAACGTGCTGCTCGACCGCGAGTTGATCGAAGGCGCGCTGTTGAGCGAGGCACTGGCCGAGCGCGCGGGGTACAAGGTCGCCTTGTCGGTGCCGCAGCGCGGCGACCGCCGCCGGCTGATGGAACAGGCCAAGCGCAACGCGGTGGAGGCGCTCGACCGGCGGCTGGCGGAATCGACGACGCAGGCGAAATTGCTGCGCGAGGTCGCGGACCTGTTCGAGCTGGCCGAGCCGCCCAACCGCATCGAAATCTACGACAACAGCCACATTCAGGGCACCAACGCGCTCGGCGCGATGGTCGTCGCGGGGCCGGAGGGCTTCCGCAAGGGCCAGTATCGCAAGTTCAACATCAAGCAGGCGGCGACCGACGACGATTTCGCGATGATGCGCGAGGTGTTCGGCCGCCGCTTCGCCCGCGCGCAGGCGGAGGATCCCGATCGCGACGCCGGCGACTGGCCCGACCTCGTACTGATCGACGGCGGCCGCGGCCAGCTCAACGCGGCCAAGGGCGTGCTCGAGGACATGGGGATCGAAGACGTCTGCCTGGTCGGCGTGGCCAAAGGGCCGCATCACGGCCGTGAGGGGCGCGAAGTGTTCCACCTGATGGATGGCCGCGAGCTGACCTTGCCGGTCAATTCGCCGGTCCTGTTTTACCTCCAGCGTCTGCGCGATGAGGTCCACCGTTTCGCGATCGGCGCCCACCGCGCCAAACGCGCCAAGGCGATCGGCGCATCACCGCTCGACGAGGTTCCGGGTATCGGCCCCGCGCGAAAGAAGGCGCTGCTGATGCATTTCGGCACCGCGCGCTCGGTGCGGGGGGCGAGTCTTGACGACCTCAAGAAGGCGCCCGGCGTGTCGGCCGCGGTCGCGCAACAGGTCTATGACTTCTACCATTCGCGGTAACCCAGAAGGCTCCCGTTCCTGTAAGGAGGGGAGCCTTCTGGGTGCCGCGCGCACGTGGCGTTGAACGATGAGCTCCGCTTGGCTTCAGGCGACTGACGTAACTCGCGAATAATCCATTCGCTTCAGGTCCTCTATCAGCCCGGGCTCGGTGGGATTCCACCCGAGCAGCTCACGCGTCTTGGCGCTGGACGCGGGAAGATCGAGTCCGGCGAACATTGCCAGCCAGCCGAAATGCGCCGGAGCTTCTTCGGGAGTCAGCGAAACGACGGGTAGGTCCAGCCCCGCACCAACCACTTTGGCGATGTCGCGGACCGGGACGCCCTCTTCGGCCACGGCGTGATAGCGCGCGCCGGGCGCCGACCGCTCGACCGCGAGGACGTACAACTTCGCGACGTCGAGCACATGCGCTGCGGGCCAACGGTTGGTACCCTCGCCGATATAGGCGACAACGCCCTTCGCCTTCGAAAGGTCGATGAAGGGCGAAACCAGGCCTTGTTTCTCGGTGTCATGGACCTGCGGCAGGCGCATCGAGACGATGTTCACGCCCGCGTCGAGCAATGCCTGACCCGCCAGTTCCGACGCCGCGCGCGGGTTGGGGTGGTTGCGGTTCAGCACGTCCTCGGTCGCCGGCCCGCCCGAATCCGGATTGCCGATGCCGGTGCCCGAGGTGATAAGTAGCGGGCGGTTCGATCCCTTGAGTGCCGCGCCCATCGCCTCGATGACGCGGCGGTCCTTGTCGCAATTCGCCACGAAGTTGGTGAAATCGTGATCGAACGCGGTGTGGATCACGGCATCGGCCTGGTCCGCGCCGGCACGGAGTGTGTCGGGCTCCTCCAGATCGCCGCGATGGACCTGCGCCCCGACCGCTTCGAGCGCGCGGGCGCCGGCATCGGATCGCGTCAGGCCGAGCACCTCATGTCCCGCCGCGAGCAGCTCGGGGACGATGCGGGAGCCGATGAAGCCGGTGGCGCCAGTGAGGAAGACACGCATGGAACAGCCTTTCGATATTGTTCGATGGGCTATGTCGGTTTATCCTCCATCCTGTAAAAGTAGTGACCTTATCATGGTATAATCATCAACAGGATCACCCATGCCCGCCGAACCCGCCAATCCGCTCGGCACCTTCCTGCGCGATCGCCGTACCCGGCTCGATCCGGCGGCGTTCGGATTCGGTGGAGGCCGCCGCCGCACCCCCGGCCTACGTCGTGAGGAAGTCGCGCAGCGCGCCAATATCAGCCCGACATGGTACACTTGGCTCGAACAGGGCAGGGGCGGCGCGCCGTCCGCCGACGTGCTCAACCGCATCGCCGCCGGATTGATGCTGACCGAGCCCGAGCGCGAGCATCTGTTCATTCTCGGCCTGGGCCGCCCGCCCGAGGCGCGATACCGAGGCGCGGAGGGCGTGACGCCGCGGCTGCAGCGCGTGCTCGACGCCTTGTCGCCCAGCCCTACGCTGATCAAGACCGCGACGTGGGACGTGGTGGCGTGGAACGACGCGGCGGCGGCGTTGCTCACCGATTATGCCAAGCTGCCCCCGGATCAGCGCAATATCCTGCGGATGATGTTTTCCGATGAACGGGTGCAGGCGGCCCAGGACGATTGGCTGAGCGTCGCGCGGTTCGTGGTGGCGTCGTTCCGTGCGGAGGCTACAAGGGCCGGCGCGCGCGCGGAGATCGCGGAGCTGGTCGACGAGCTGTCGCAGACGAGCCCCCAATTCGCGGCCTTGTGGCGGGCTAATGACGTCGTCGGTCACGGGGAGGGGGTGAAGCGCATCCGTCACCCCAAAATCGGGCTGATCGAACTGGAATTCTCGATCTTCGCGGTGGACGGGCGCCCCGACCTGGGGATGATCGTCTACAATCCCGTCACGTCCGAGGGTGCGGACCGCATCCGATCGCTCATGGCCGCTCAATCGAGCGATCGGTAGCTAGGGCATCACAGTCCGGCATAAACCCGGTCGCGAAAATCCTTCACGCGCTTGTTCAGGTCGATGATCCCGGAGACCGGCGCGCCCGACGCCTCGACCAGCCGCTCGGCCAGGCACCCGGCTTCCGACTTCAGTTTCTCGCCCTTTGGTGTCGTCTCGATCAGCACTTCGCGCTCGTTCCTCGGGTTGCGCGTCCGCGTCACCAGCCCGGCCACCTCCAGCCGCTTGAGCAACGGGGTCAGCGTGCTCGACTCGAGCGCGAGCTTCTCCGCCAATCCGCCGACATTCTGCTGCCCGTCGTGCCAGAGCAAGTTGAGCACCAGGAATTGCGGATAAGTGATTCCCATCTGATCGAGCAGCGGCTTGTATGCGCGCTGCACTGCCATGCTCGCGGAATAGAGCGCGTAGCAGAGCTGGTCGTCGAGTTTCATCACATCCATCGGTCACATCCGGCGCTAAAATCTGGTTACGATATATATCGCGATAAGTTTTGTCTTGACAAGAGAGCTGCCCGACCTATTTGGCAACTCGCGATAACAGTTATCGCGATATATATAAGGATCAGGACAATGGACATTCTCTATCGCACCAGCGCCACCGTCACCGGCGGCCGCACGGGTCATGGCCGCAGCGAAGACGGCTTGCTCGATGTCGAGCTGCAGACCGCCAAGGAACTCGGCGGCGCCGGCGGCGGCACCAACCCCGAGCAATTGTTCGGCGTCGGCTATGCCGCCTGCTTCCTCGGCGCGGTGCGTTTCGTCGCCGGGCAGCGCAAGATCCGCATTGCCGATGAGGCGACCGTCACTGCCAGTGTCGGGATTGGCAAGCGCGACGACGGCCGCGGCTTCGGGCTCGATGTGGCGCTCGCGGTCGACCTGCCGGGAATCGACGCCGCGACCGCGCAGGAATTGGTCGACGCCGCGCACATCGTCTGCCCCTATTCGGAAGCGACCCGCGGTAATCTCGCCGTCCGGCTTTCGGTCGTCGAGCACGCCTGACCTGCCATCGGCCCCGGCTTACCCCGCCGGGGCCATTGCGGCGGGATTGGCAAAATCTTCACCGTCTGCCGCTAATCCCCGACGGCGTGACAGCTGTCTTTCTCACCATCGACACCGAGCTGATGTGGCGCCATCACGCGGCCGGCTGCGATCTTGCGACCCAGATCGAGCGCTCGCTCGAGCCGGCGGGAGTCGGTATCCGCTATCAGCTCGACATGCTTGGCCGCCACGGCCTCAAGGGCACGTTCTTCGTCGATCCCATGCCGACCATGGTGTTCGGGCTCGACGCGATCCGCCCGGTGGTCGAAACGATCCTGGCGGCGGGGCAGGAGGTCCAGCTCCACATGCACCCCAATTGGGCGGGCGCGAAGGCGGACGACGCCGGCAAGAGCTCGGGTCGGTTCGAGCTGATCGACTATAGTCTCGACGAACAGCGTGCGCTGATCGTGGGCGCGCGGGATCTGCTCAAGGCGTGCGGTGCGTCGGACCCCGTCGCGTTCCGCGCCGGCAGCTACGCCGCCAATGATGGCACGCTGGTCGCGCTCGCCGAACTCGGCTTCCGCTACGACAGCAGCCACAACGGCGCCGACGCGCCCTGGCCCAGCCAGATCGGCTTGCCGCAACGCCAGATCGCGCCCGTCGCGCATAATGGCGTGACCGAAGTGCCGGTGACGGTGATCGAGGACGTGCCGGGCAACCTTCGCCATTTCCAGATCTGCGCGCTGTCGCAGGGCGAGATGCGCGCCGCGCTCGATCATGCGGTGGCCGAGGAGCATGAGGCGGTGACCGTCGTCAGCCACGGCTTCGAACTCGCCAATCGCGCCGGCACGCGCGCCAACGGAGTCCATGTCGCGCGGTTCGAGGGGCTCTGCGCGATGCTGGCCGATGCGCGATCGACCTTGCCGACCACCTGGTTCCGCGACTTGCCCGACTTCGCCAGCGCGAGCCAGGCGACGCCGCTCGCGCCCAACATGCTGCGCACGCGCTGGCGCCAGGCCGAGCAGCTCTGGTCCAACCTGGTCGAGGAACGCGCGGCGTGACCACTGCGCGCCCGCTGCCGCTCAAATTCCAGATCGGGGCGCGCACGCTCGGCGCGATCCGCCGTGATCTCGTCCGCGTGCCGCTCAGCCTCGACGACGCGCTCGATGGCGACCTGCCCGATCTGCCGGCGCTCGATCCGGCTGCCGACGGCTATCTCGTCACTTCGCTCGCAGAGCATCATCGCCATGCGCTAGCCTACGCGGCCAGCCCGGCGATCGCCTTCATGCGGCAGCGCTACACGCGCCGCTACGCCGATCTGACGATCGGGTTCCAAGCCTATCTCGATCGCCTGTCATCGAACACGCGCTCGGGGATCAAGCGCAAGGCGAAGAAAGTCGCCGCCGCCTCGGACGGTAAGCTCGACGTCCGCCGCTACGCGACCCCCGCCGAATTGCGCGAGTTCCACGAAGTCGCCCGCCGCCTCGCGCTCGCCACCTATCAGGAAAAGCTGATGGGCGCGGGTCTGCCGGACACGCCCGATTTCCTCCAGCGCATGTATGTCATGGCGGCGGAGGACAATGTCCGCGCCTGGCTATTGTACGTTGGCGGCGAGCCGGCCGCCTATCTCTATTGTCCCGTCCATGACGGCACCGTCATCTACGAATTTGTCGGCCATGATCCGCGGTTCGGCGATCTCTCGGTCGGCGCCGTGCTTCAGGTCGAGGCGTTGCGCGACCTGTTCGCCGATTCCGCCTGCCGCCGCTTCGATTTCACCGAGGGCGACGGCCAGCACAAGCGCCAGTTCGCCACCGGCGGCGTCGATTGCTGCGACCTGCTGTTGCTGCGACCGACCCTGGCCAATTGCCTCGCCGTCGCCGCGCTGGCGGGGTTCGACGGTACCATGGCGCTGGGCAAGACGAGCGTGGAGCGGCTGGGGCTGCAGGACTTGGCGAAGAAGGTCCGCCGCGCCTGAGCGGACATGGGGCTCCGCTGAGCCAACTATTCTCCTTTGCGATCCGCCTCATTTCGTGGCGGGCGGCGTTGCCTTTGAGCGCACCAGTTTCATCGGTGGGCCGCCTTCGACGATGGTGAAGCTCGAATAATCGGGAGCGAACTCGATCGTGGCGCCTATGGCTGTGGACAGGAAGCGCGTACTGGACAGTGCGATCAGACGTTCGGGGGTGGGGCCGCCGGTATACGCAAACAGTCCCTCCGGCCTCGCTTCCAGAACGACCGAGAGCCCGGTGCCCTCGAAATACCCAGCAGCTTTGGAGAGCTCTGCGAGCGACAGCATCTTCTCCCCGGTCGCCGGCGCCGCAATGTCCGTCCAGCCATAATCGGTTGCGACGGCGCGAACGACTTCGTCCATCAGCCGCCGGCCCTGGCCACCATTGGTCAGCGCGACGATGCCTTCGCCTTTGCCGACATAGGCAATCATGAAGGACTGGAAGCCTTCGTTCACGCCGTCATGGCCAAATCGCGCGGCGCCGGTCGTGTAGAGCGCGGTTCCGAGCCCCCAATTGTCTTTGACCGGCGTCAGCATCTCGCGCGTCATGGCTGGCGAAAGGCGGTGGCCCTTTTTTCCTGCGGCGGAGGCTTGAATGTCCATCAGCAATCGCGCGAGGTCGCTCGCGCTGGTCCACAATCCTGCCGGCCCCTGTTCGGGGTAGACATGATAGTTGCCGGGGATCGGCACGCCATTGGCGTGACCGAATGCCATGTCGGCGCGGATCGTTGCGGAAGGCGGCTGCGCATAGGCGCTGCGCGTCATGCCAAGCGGGCCTAACAGCTCACGCTCGGCCAGTTCGGCGAAGGGAATCCCGCTCGCATCGGAGAGGGCGACTTGCGTCAGAACGTAACCGCCGCCGGAATATTGATATTGTCCGCCGACCGGAAGCACGCTGCGCACCGGCGCGCTGTTGCTTGGCGGCGCGCCGTCCAGGATCTGGACTGGGGTCGGCAGCGGCGCGCCCGGCAAATAACCGGCGAAACCATGAACCCCGAGTCCGCCTGTGTGACTCAGCAACTCGCGGAGGGTGACACCATTGGGCGCCAGCTTCGGATCCTTTGGCAATTGCCACGAGCGAAGCCCGTTATTGATGTCCTGATCCAGCCCGATCTTGCCCTGCTCGACCAGCCGCAGCGCCAGCATCGCCGTCGCGACCTTGCTGATCGACGCGGCCTGGAAGGCGGTCTCCGGCGTCACCGGCGCACAGCTAGCAACATCGCGAAAACCCCAGCCACGCGCCCAGGCGAGCTTGCCGTCATGAATCACCGCGATGCTGATTCCGGGCACGTCGTACCGGCGCATCTCTTCGGCCAGGCTGAACGGCTTGTCGTCCGGCTTGATGACCGGCGGTCGCAAATTGACCTCTACGTTGCGGGTATGGACGTTGCTTGGTCCGCCTGCCGCCTCGGCCGGGGCGGGGCAGCGGTCCGGTTGCGCGGCAGCGGGACTGGCGAGCGCCGCAATCACGACCGAGCCGAGCAATATGAGCCTGTGCTTCTTGCGCATCATCTTTTCCCTTATTGATCGATCGGACAAGGCCAGCGCCGTCGCGCAACGGGCGTGCGTCACCGTCCCCAGCACAAGGCGCGGTTGCTCACCGCCAGGCGACTAACGACCGGGGTCACGTCCCGCGCTGAAACGCAAATTTCGAAAACGGCAGCGACCGATAGTCATATGCGAAATACAACATATGTAGATTTACAAGTCAATCGAGGCATTCGAGGTCAGTGGTCCTTTCGGCATGATCGCTACGCGCATTGATCCCCGCACTGCCTCCGAAAGCAGAGCTTCCCAAATACAGACCGTGAAGTCCGCATAATATAGCCTTGACTATCATTTTATTATGACCTCCAATCGGCGAAAATAGCGGGAGGACAGCCCATGAAGAGCGTGATCGAAAGAGGTCTGCTGGCGGGAACTGCGATGTTGTGGTCGATGGCGGCGGGCGCGCAGACCGCCCCAGCGCCGCAACCGGACCCTGCTCAGGCGCAGACGCCCCCGGCCGCAGCCGCCGACAATTCGGGTCAATTGGGCGACATCATCATCACTGCCCAGCGCCGCGAACAGTCGCTCCAAACAGTGCCGATCAGCGTTGCCGCGTTCAGTGCCGCCAATATCAAGGCGCTCAGCGCCGAATCGATCGGCGATCTCGACAATTTCACGCCGGGTCTGACGATCAACGATTCGTCGGTGACTCAGCCCAGCTTCACCATTCGCGGGGTGTCTACCGACGATTTCGGGATCGGGACCGACCCGTCGGTCGGCATTTTCATCGACGGTATCTATTCCGGCCGCTCGGGATCGTCGCTGATCTTCTTCAACGACATCAATCGGGTCGAGGTGCTGAAGGGGCCGCAGGGGACGCTGTTCGGCCGCAACACCTCCGCCGGCGCGATCTCGATCATCACCAACAAACCGTCGCCCGATCCGGAAATGACGGCCACGGCGCAGTTCGGCAATTATGCCAAGACCAAGCTCGACGTGATGGGCAACGTGCCGATCACCGACACTCTGTATTTGCGCGTCGACGGCGTCATCAATCGCCGCAATGGCTTTATGAAGGACGCGATCACCCACGACGATCGCGAGCGCGAGAATAGCAGTTCGGGACGGATAGCGCTGCGCTGGGCGCCGAGCGCCAATACCGATTTCGTCCTCGCTTATGATCACGACGATACCAACAAGGACGGCCCGGCCGCGGTCGGGATCAGTGCCTTTGCGCTCAGCAAGGATCCGTTTGGCCCGTTCGCAAACGACGTGATCGGCAACAAGGAAACCCGCCTCCTCAACGGAGTCTCGTTGACCGCGACCCAGCGGATGGGCGCGTTCACCTTGACCAGCATCAGCTCGTTCAAGCATTTCGAGACGCACAATCGCGAAGATGAGGATGGGACCAACGATCCCACCCGCTATCTCGACACCGAGAATGCCGAGCGGAATTCCAGCCTCTATCAGGAAGTGCGGCTGGGCTATGAAAGCGATCGGATCAGCGCGATTGCCGGAGCCAGCTATTATCACGAGCGCGGCCGCCAGCAGAGCATCGTGACGGCGCTGACCGATTCGGTGAACCGGCTGATCAGCGACGCGACCGCCGGGCAGTTCCCGATCTTCTCGATCCTCGACAGCGTTGGCTTGCCGGTCTTCGGCAACACCTTTCAGGAGACGATGAGCAACCGCGCGGCCAACGACAGCTATGCGGTGTTTGGCGACGCGACCTTCAAGGTGACGCCGCGATTGAGCCTGACCGCCGGCATTCGCTATACGCACGATCTGAAGAAATTCAGCTGGTTCAACGGCCCGTTCTCCGCACCTGGGCTCGATGCGATCAAGGCGCCTGGCGCGCTCTACAATGCGATCCTCGGCGTGCCGGCCTTTCCCGATGACGTCATGTTCAGTGCGTCCGACTTCTTCGGCGCGACCATCGGTCCGAACGGCCTGATTTTCGACGAAGGCGCGCTGGAAGGCGTGCAGTTCACGCGACGGGCAGCCTTCAACGACGTCTCACCGCGCTTCGTCGTGCAATATGATGCGACTCCCGACGTCCATCTCTATGCCTCGGCCTCGCGCGGCTACAAGGCCGGCGGGTTCAACTCGGTCCAGGTCAATTCCTTCTTCGAACCGGAAAAGGTCTGGAATTTCGAAGGCGGCATCAAGTCCGAACTGTTCGACCGCCATGTGCGGTTCAACCTCTCGGGCTATTATTTCAAATACAGCAATCGCCAGGCGCTCAGCCTGGAGAATACCGGGGGTGCGGTGCCGCAATATATCACGTTGTCGGGCGACTCCGAGGCGTACGGCCTCGATCTCGACACGCAGTTCGTGGTCTCGCGCGATTTCTCGATCACCGGCACCGCCGGACTGATCGAGTCCAAATGGGTGAAGCGGGTCGAGCAGGGCATCGACATTTCCGGCCAACCCACGGGTGAGCCGGTGTTTCGCGGTATAATCGGGCTGCACTACAAGCACGACACCGGCAACGGCACGATCTTCGGCGATGCCAGCTACAGCTATACTTCGCGCCAACGGCTCAACGACGCGGCGCGCGCGATCAACGCCTTCATCGCCACCCCCGTCGCGGACCACGGCGCCGGCGTGGATTTGTCGAAGATCGACAAGCTGTGGGCGCCGCGCAACATTATCAACGCCAAGATCGGCTGGCGCTCTCCCGGCGAGCGTTATTCGATCGCGCTGTTCGCCGAGAACCTGCTCAACGAGAAATATCTGCGCACCTTGAATACGATAACCGCGGACACGTTCCAGACGCCCTATGTCCGGCGTGACCAGCCCGGCTTTTACGGCATCGAGCTCGGACTAAAATTCTGATCGAACGGGAGAGAAGGATGACCAAAGGAATTGCGCTCGTCGGCTGCGCCGCGATGCTTGCGCTCGTCAGCGGCTGCGGACCGAAAGTCGACCAACAGGGCTTCACCGTCGATCCCGATTTCGAGAAGAACCTGCAACAGAAGCTGCTCGACGCCAAACCAGGCAGCGTGATCGATGTGCCCGCGGGCAAATATGCGCTGAGCCGCAGCCTCAGCCTGACGGTGGACGGCGTCACCATCCGCGGCGCGGGGATGGGCAAGACCATCCTGTCCTTCGCCAGACAGAGTTCGGGCGCCGAAGGCATGCTGGTCACCGGCAACGACTTCACGATCGAGGACCTGGCGTTCGAGGATACCAAGGGCGACGCGCTCAAGATCAACGGCGTCAAGAACACCGTGATCCGCAGGGTTCGCGCCGAATGGACCGGCGGCGGCAAGACCTCGAACGGCGCCTATGGCCTCTATCCGGTGCAGGTCACCAACGTGCTGATCGAAGGCAGCGTGGTGAAGGGAGCATCCGACGCCGGCATCTATGTCGGGCAATCGAACAACATCATCGTCCGCGACAATCGCGCCGAGGGCAATGTCGCCGGAATCGAGATCGAGAATTCGAACAACGCCGACGTCTATGGCAACACCGCCACCGGCAATGCCGGCGGCATATTGGTGTTCAACATGCCCAATTTGCCAGTGCCGGGCAGCAAGACCCGCGTGTTCAAGAACCAGGTTGTCGCCAACAATCACGCCAATTTCGGCGCGAAGGGCAGCGCGGTCAGCTCGGTCCCGGCGGGATCGGGCGTGATCGTCAATTCCAACGACCAGGTCGAGATTTTCGATAACGACATCAAGGACAACAAGACCGCCAACGTCCTCATCTCCAGCTATTATTCGACCGGGTTCGATACCAAGCGCGGCATCGCAGCGGCGTACGACCCCTATCCGGAGAATATCTATGTCACCGGCAACCGCTTTTCGGGTGGGGGCGAAGATCCCGGCAACCCGACTCTCGTCCCGCTCAAGGCGGTGAATGGCGGGCGGCTGCCCGATGTCTTGTGGGACGGCTTCACCAACCCGAAGCTCAAGGATCCGGGCATCTGTGTCCAGAATGGCGAGGCGAAGACGCTCAACGCCGATGGCCCGTCCAAATTCGCCGGTGCGCGGATCGATACTGGGCGCAATTGCGCGCCGCCGAGCCGGCTGCCGGCGATCGTGCTGCCCGACGCGATGACGAAGGACAGCGGCACCAAGTCATGATCGTTCGCCTCGTCGTTTCGTTCTGCGCGGCGCTGCTGCTCGCGGCCTGCGGCCATGCGCCGCAGGCCGTGACCTTCCACGCCGACGACAATCCGGAAAAGCTGTCGGCCTGGGGTCTGTTCACCATTGCCGCTGGCCGCATCGCTCCGCACCAGGGGATGGTGACCTACGAACTGCAGACGCCGCTGTTCAGCGATTATGCCCAGAAATGGCGGACGATCTGGATGCCCAAGGGGGTTCATGCCGCCTATCGGCCGGATACCGCCTTCGACTTTCCGGTCGGGACGATCGTCACCAAGACTTTCTATTACACCGCGCCGGCCGGCGCGACCGATCCCCAGACCAGCGACACTGTCGTCAAGATGACGCCGGCGACGTACCAGACCGGCGTCGCTGGCCTCGACCTCCGCCATGTCCGCCTGATCGAGACTCGATTGCTGGTCCGGCGCGCGACCGGCTGGGTCGCCTTGCCGTATATCTGGGATAATGACGGACGCGACGCGACGCTGGCGCGAACCGGCGCCGATATCGCGCTGACGCTCGATGAGGGCGGAAAGAAGGTATCGTTCGACTATTCCGTGCCGAACCAGAATCAATGCGCGGGCTGCCATGTCCAGGACTTCCGCACGCGCGCGATCGAGCCGATCGGGTTGAAAGCGCGCCACCTCAACCGCGACTTTCCCGGCGAAGGCGGCGAGATCAACCAACTGAAGCGGCTGGTCGCGACGGGCTATCTGACCGGCGTGCCCGCCGGCGCCGTGCCGCGCAACGCCAACTGGCAGGACCTCAAGATCGGCGTCGTCGCTCGGGCGCGCGCCTATCTCGATATCAATTGCAGCCATTGCCACAACCCGACCGGCGCCGCGCGCACCTCGGGACTATGGCTCGACGCGGCGACGATCGACCCGCGCCTGCTAGGTATGTGCAAACCGCCGGTCGCGGCCGGGCGGGGCACCGGAGACCGGCCGTTCGATGTCGTGCCCGGCCATCCCGAGCGCTCGATCCTGCCCTATCGCCTTGCCAGCACCGATCCCGGCGTCATGATGCCCGAGCTGGGTCGCGACATCGAGCATCAGGAAGGCGTCAGGTTGATCTACGACTATATCCTGAGCCTGAAAGGCGCATGCACGGAGGATGACGGAACCGGACAGGCAGCGCGATGAGCTGGTCCATCGCGCCACCACCGATCAAGGCCTGACGTGACCGCGGCTCCCAGCGATAGTCCACGCCCGCTCCCCAAACAGGAGCGCGCGCAGCAAACCTATGAGCTGCTGCTCGACGTGGCGGGGGAATTACTAGCCGAAGTCGGAATCGAACGCATATCGACCAATCTGATCTGCGCGCGCGCCGGCCTCACGCCCCCCGCCCTGTATCGCTACTTCAAAGACAAATATTCGGTGCTGGAGGCGCTGGGGCTGCGATTGATGGAGCGCCAGAACGCCGTGCTCGAGGCGTGGATCGCGCGCCACGCCGGCAAGGGGCTCGACGATCTGCAGGATAATATCGAGGAGTTATTGCGGGAGAATGCGGCGATCACGCGCGCCGAACCGGGAGCGGTGTGGATACTGCGCGCGCTCCACGGTTCGCCCCGGCTCGCCCATGTCCGCATCGACTCGCACCGTTATGTCACCGGCAAGCTGGTCGAGGCCTATGCGCCGCACCTTCCGCATATGAGCCGCGAGTATCTGTGGCTGTATATCCGCCTTACCGTCGAACTCGGCTTTGGCGCGGACGAGATGTTGTACGAAGAACCGGGCGTGTTGGCCGACGCCGTGTTCCGTACCGTCGCCAACATGATGCGAGGCGGCTTGGCGACCTGACCTTCGTCATTGACAATCGAACGGTGACATTGCTCAATACGGTCATGGGGTCGGCGATCTCCCCACGAGGCGGCATGCCGAAGTATCGCGTCCCGATTGTCTCGAAGGACGCACCATGCCCGTCATCAATGCGATCACCCCCGACAAACTTGCGCGCCTGATCGGCACGCCGAATTGTCCGGCGATTATCGACGTCCGCACGGCCGACGACTTTGCCGCCGACCCGCGCTATCTGCCCGGCGCGCTGCGGCGGGATCACGCCGCCGTCACCGACTGGGCGCGCGAATTCGCAGGGCGCAGCATCGTGGTTGCCGGTCAACACGGACAGGCGCTCAGCGAGGGGGTCGCGGCATGGCTGCGGCATGAAGGAAACGCCGCCGAAATCCTCGACGGCGGCATAGTTGGCTGGGCAACCGCCGGGCTGCCGATGGTCCCCGATGCGGTGTTGCCAAAGCGCGACGGGCAGGGCCGCACGCTCTGGGTGACGCGGGCCCGTCCCAAGGTCGATCGCATCGCCTGCCCCTGGCTGATCCGCCGCTTCGTCGATCCGCAAGCATTGTTCCTGTTCGTCAGCCCGTCGGAAGTCGCCGGTGTCGCCGAGCGTTTCGGGGCGGCGCCGTTCGATGTCGAGGGCGACGGCGTGATCTGGAGCCATGATGGCGAGCGCTGCACGTTCGACGTGATGGTCGAGCGGTTCGATCTGCCAAGCCTGCCCGGCCTCGCGCGACTGGCCGAGATTGTGCGCGGTGCCGATACCGGGCGTCCGGAGCTGGTGCCGCAGGCCGCCGGGCTGCTCGCCATCTCGCTCGGCCTATCGCGCATGTATTCCGATGACCTGGCGCAGCTCGAGGCCGGAATGCTAGTCTATGACGCGCTGTTTCGCTGGTGCCGCGACGCCACGCACGAGACGCACGACTGGGTGTCGCACCAGTCCAAGGTTTCGCGCGGAAAGGCCCCGGCATGACCGCGGCCGCGCTCGATACCGCGACGCCCGCAATTCGCCCGGAGCCGGTGTCGCTCGGCGAGGCGTTCTGGGTCTGGCTGCGCATCGCCGCTTTGTCCTTTGGCGGGCCGGCCGGACAGATCGCGGTCATGCACCGCATCCTCGTCGAGGAGAAACGCTGGATCGGCGAGCACCGATTCCTGCATGCGCTCAATTATTGCATGCTGCTGCCCGGCCCGGAGGCGCAGCAGCTCGCTACCTATATCGGCTGGCTGATGCACCGCACGAAGGGCGGGATCGTCGCCGGTGGCCTGTTCATACTGCCCGGCGTGGTGGCGATCATGGCGCTGAGCTGGATCTACGTGCTTTACGGCCATGTCGGGCTGGTCGCCGGGCTGTTCTTCGGTCTCAAATGCGCGGTGCTCGCGGTCGTGCTGCAGGCGGTGGTGCGGATCGGCGGCCGGGCGCTCAAGAACAATGCGATGCGAATGCTGGCAGGCAGCGCCTTCATCCTGATCTTCTTCTTCAACATGCCATTTCCGCTGATCGTGCTCGGCGCGGGACTGATCGGCTATGTTGGCAGCCGCGCCGGCATCGCCGCCTTTCTGGTCGGCGGCGGCCACGGCGCGAGCAAGGGAACAATCGTGCCCGACGCGGAGACGCTGCTGGGCGAGGAATTGCCGGCGCATGCCAATCCGACGCTTGGTCAGTCGTTGCGGCAAGCGTCGATCTGGCTGGTGCTGTGGCTGGCGCCGGTCGCCGCCTTGCTGCTGCTATTCGGACCGAGCGACGTCTTCACGAAGATCGCGACATTCTTTTCGACGATGGCTGTCGTCACGTTCGGCGGCGCTTATGCCGTGCTCGCTTATGTCGCGCAGCAAGCGGTCGACGGCTATCACTGGCTGACCGCCAAGGAGATGCTCGACGGACTGGGCATGGCGGAGACGACGCCGGGCCCGCTGATCATGGTGCTCCAGTTCGTCGGTTTCATGGGCGCCTATCGACATCCCGGAATGCTCCCGCCGCTGCTTGCCGGCACGCTCGGCGGTCTGCTCGCGACCTGGGTGACGTTCATCCCCTGCTTCCTGTGGATATTCCTCGGGGCTCCGTTCATCGAGCGGCTGCGCGGTAATGTCGCGCTGTCGGGCGCACTCTCGGCGATTACCGCGGCGGTGGTCGGCGTCATCCTGAACCTCGCGATCTGGTTCGCGATCCACACGATCTTTCGCGCCACGGTGCCGGTTACCGCCGGGCCGGTCCATTTCGACGCGCCGGTCTTCGCGAGCGTCGATCCCTGGGCAGCGGCGCTCGCTGCCCTCGCGATCCTCGCGGTGTTCCGGCTGAAGCTCGGCATCTTCACTACCCTCGGAGGGGCATCCGCGATCGGCATTGCGCTCAACCTCGCGGGGATCGTCCGGTGATCGTCGATCGGGCCTTCTATTCGGCCTTTCGAATAAGGGAGTTAGGTTATGACAGATGCTCGCCTCGACCGTCGTGATCTGCTGACCGCCGGCGCGCTGCTGTCGGTCGGTGCCGCCGTCCTGCCCGCGAGCGCCGCTGCCGCCGCGCCGATCGCTGTCGGCTATGCGCCGCTGCCGCTGCCGCTGCCGTTCGATCCAAAGAGCATCACCGGATTCTCCGAGAAGTTGCTGACTAGCCATCACGACAACAATTATGTCGGCGCGGTGAAGCGGATCGGTGCGATCACTGAGCAAGTCGCGGCGCTCGACCCGGCGACCGCACCGGGATTCCAGATCAACGGGCTCAAGCGCGAGGAGCTGATCGCCTGGAACTCGATGATCCTGCACGAGCTGTATTTCGCCGGCCTGGGTGCGCCGTCGAAACCCGGCGCGAAGCTCGCCGCCGCGATCGAGCGCGATTTCGGGAGCAATGCCCGTTGGCGCGCCGAGTTTGCGGACATGGGCAAGGCGCTCGGCGGCGGATCGGGATGGGTGCTGCTGACATACAGCCACCGCGACAATCGCCTGGTCAACCAATGGGCGGCCGATCACAGTATGACCTTGGCCGGCAGCACGCCGATCCTCGCGCTCGATATGTACGAGCATGCCTATGCCATGGATTATGGCGCAAAGGCGGCCGCCTATGTCGACGCCTTCATGGCGACGACGAATTGGGCGTCGGCCGACGCGCGCTTCGCTAAGGTTGCGTGAACGGTCCGGGCGGGGAAAGCACGTTCAGGCTCGCGGCGATGATGGCGCCGCCAACCCCGAACGCGGCGGCGCGCCGGCCGCTTCATGGTTGCTGAAGATCCGCTGACCTCTTCGGACCGCGACACTTCGCCGAGCTGAGATGAGCCGATATCGAGACTGGCCATATCCTCCCCGGGGGGATATGTGGGCGCAATGTCACACGCCAACGATCCCAAGCTTCTCAACCGTCTGCGCCGCGCGCACGGGCACCTCGCCACAATCATCAACATGGTCGAGACCGGCCGTGAAGGTCTCGAGATAGCGCAACAGATGCAGGCGGTGGTCAGCGCGCTCGAGGCTGCAAAGAAGGTGCTGGTCATCGACCATATCGAGCATCATCTGGAGACCGCGACCGGACCGTTGACCGACGCCGGCCGACAAGAATTGGCGCGCATCGCCATCCTGGCCAAATATCTGTGACAAAGCCGTTCGCGCTGGGCGACATACGCAGAGGCGGATTGCTGGCTATTGCCGCCGCCGCCTTGTTCGGCGCCTCCACGCCGGCCGCCAAGGCGGTCGTGTCGGATGTCGATCCGTTGATGCTCGCCGGCCTGCTATATCTCGGCTCGGGGATCGGCCTCACCATCTTGCGCGTCGCTAGCGGACAGACGGGCTGGCTGTTCGAACGGGCCGATTTGCCCTGGCTGGCCGCCGCGGTGGTGTTCGGCGGTATGGCCGGACCGGCGCTGCTGATGCTCGGACTGACGACGGTGACGGGATCGGCGGCATCGTTGCTGTTGACGCTGGAGGGAGTCTTCACCGCGCTGATCGCCTGGATCGTCTTTCGGGAGCCGTTCAATCTCCGCATCGGCCTCGGTATGATGGCGATCGTCGCCGGTGCGGCGTTGCTGTCGCTAGGCGGAGGATCGGGTCGGGCAATGGTCGGCGGCGCGCTCGCGATCGGGGCGGCCTGTCTGTGCTGGGCAATCGACAATAATTGCACGTCGCGGATTTCGCACGCCGACGCGCCGGCGCTGGCGGCCGTGAAGGGTTTGGTCGCCGGTATCGTGAACGTCGGTCTTGCCCTGATGGCCGGTGCCGCCGTGCCGTCCATGGGCTCGATCGCGCTCTCCGGCCTGATCGGGCTATTCGGTTATGGGATCAGCCTGGTGCTGTTCGTGCTGGCGCTGCGCCAGGTCGGCGCGGCGCGGACCGGCGCCTATTTCTCGACGGCGCCGTTCCTCGGCGCGGCGCTCAGCCTTGTCGTTCCGCGAGAAGCGTGGAGCTGGTCGCTTCTGGGCGCCGGGCTGCTAATGGCGCTCGGCGTCTGGCTGCATCTGACGGAACAGCGCCCGGAAAAGGCAATCGGCTAGGCAGCCAAACATACCTCTCTGTCGGCGATCGCGGCAAATTGCGGACTAAGCCAACTCCACCGGCGTCACCTCGTAATCCGCTGCCTTGAGCGCCGCGACCAGCCGGTCGAGATGCGCGCGGTCGCGGGCTTCGCATTCGATGTCGGTGATCAGGCCCTTGGCAGGCAGGGTGGTGAACACGCGCTGGTGATAGACTTCGATGATGTTGACGCGCTGGTCGCTGAAGATGCGGACGACGTTGAACAAAGCGCCCGGCTGGTCCTGCAAGCGGATGCGCAACCGCGCCAGCCGGCCCGACCGCGCGAGGTCGCGCAGCAGCACGTTGGCGAGCAGCCTCGTGTCGATATTGCCGCCGCACAGCACCACGCCGACGGTCTTGCCCTTGAACCGATCGGGATGTTCGAGCAGCGCCGCGAGCCCAGCCGCGCCGGCACCCTCGACCACCGATTTCTCGATCTGCAGCAACAGGCTGACCGCCTGTTCTAGGCTGCGTTCGCCGACCAACACGATCTCGTCGACTAGCTGGCGGACCATCGCCGAGGTGATCCCGCCCGGTTCCTTGACCGCGATGCCCTCGGCCAGCGTGTCGCCGGCGCAGGGATATTGGGTGCCGTTGATGCGGTTGTACATCGACGGATAGAGCTCGGCTTCGACCCCGACCACTTCGATCGGATGGTCGGCCGCTGCGGCGACCACCGCCATGCCGCTGATCAAGCCGCCGCCGCCGATCGGGGTCAGGAAGGTGTCGATCGCCGGCACGTCCTCGAGCATCTCGACCGCCACCGTGCCCTGGCCGGCGATGACGCGCGCGTCGTCGAACGGATGGACGAAAGTGAAGCCGCATTCCTGCTCGAGCTGGCGGGCATGGGCATAGGCCGCGTCGAACGTGTCGCCCTGGAGCACGACCTTGGCGCCATGCCCCTCGGTCTGCGTCACTTTCACGATCGGCGTGTTGGTCGGCATCACGATCGTCGCCGGAATGCCAAGCCGGTGCGCGTGATAGGCGAGGCCCTGGGCGTGGTTGCCCGCCGACGCCGCGATCACGCCCTTGGCGCGTGCCGCCTCGTCGAGCTGAAGCAAGGTGTTGAGCGCGCCGCGTTCCTTGTACGCCGCGGTGAACTGGAGGTTCTCGAACTTGAGATAGACCGTCGCCCCGGTCAGTTCGCTTAGCGTCTTGCTGATGAAGGTCGGCGTGCGGACGATCGAATCGCGAATGCGCGCATGCGCGGCGCGGACGTCTTCGATGGTGACCGGGATAGTGGCGGCGATCGTTTCGGAGGAGGTCATTGGCGTCGCCTAGACCATCTGGCGTGTTGGGGGAACACGGCTTATGCCCGCCGGAGCGCTCCGTTTTGAGCGCAAGAAACGGGAGTTGGCCGCGAATGATCCGTAAGCTGGTGGGGGCGGCCGTCGCGCTGTCGATGATAGCCACCCCCGCCTTGGCCGACGGGCTGATCGACAATGTCAACGGCATCACGATGGACGCCAACGGCCGCGTGATCCACTTCAGCGGGATGCTGATCGGCGCAGACGGCAAGGTCAAGAAGCTGATGCAGTCGGGCGACAAACGCCCCGACAAGCTCGACTGGCTGTCGAACCAGAAGGGACGGACCCTGCTTCCCGGGTTCATCGACGCGCATGGCCATGTCATCGACCTCGGCTTCCGCGCGCTCGAACTTGATCTGTCGGATACCAAATCGCTCGACGAGGCCAAGGCGAAGATCGCCGCTTATGCGGCGGCCAATCCCGAGAAGAAATGGATATTGGGCGGCGGCTGGAACCAGGAGAAATGGGGCCTGGGCCGCTTCCCGACCGCGGCCGATCTCGACGCGGCGGTCGGCGATCGCCCGGTCTGGCTCGAGCGCGCCGACGGCCATGCCAGCTGGGCCAATAGCGCGGCGATCAGGGAAGCGGGCATCACCGCCAAGACCGCGACCCCGGCGGGCGGCCGCATCGAGAAGATCGGCGTCCAGCCTGCCGGCGTGTTCGTCGATGCCGCGCAGCAATTGATCGAGAAGGTCGTGCCGCAGCCGTTGCCAAAGGAGCGCGACCTCGCGCTGGCGAAGGCGCAGGAGATCCTGCTTGCCTTCGGCATCACCGCGACGTCGGACATGGGCACGTCGATGGACGATTGGCTGGCGATGCGGCGCTCCGGCGACCGCGGCGCGCTGAGCATGCGGATCATGAGCTATGGCCTCGGGGTCGATACCGCGGTCCGGATCGGCGGCAGCGGCCCGACGCCGTGGCTGTATAACGACCGCTTGCGCATGGCCGGGGTCAAGCTGTTCGCCGACGGCGCGCTCGGCTCGCGCGGCGCCTGGCTGCTCAAGCCCTATAGCGACGCGCCGGGTCAGTCGGGCGCAGGGTTCCTGACCGACGACGTGCTGCAGAATTATATGAGCCGGGCGTCGATGGACGGGTTCCAGGTCGCGGTTCATGCGATCGGCGACCGCGCCAACCGCCAGGTGCTCGACGCGATCGAGGCGATGTCCAACACCTATAAAGGCGACCGCCGCTGGCGGATCGAACATGCCCAGATCGTCGATCCCGCCGACCTGCCGCGCTTCGCCAGCCTGAAGGTGATCGCTTCGATGCAGCCGACCCACGCGACCTCCGACCGGGCGATGGCCGAGGCGCGGTTGGGCTCCGACCGGCTGGTCGGCGCTTATGCCTGGGCGACGATGCTGCGCAACGGCGTCCCGCTTGCCTTCGGGTCGGATTATCCGGTCGAAAGCCCCGATCCCTGGGCCGGCTGGGCGGCGGCGTTCACGCGCCAGGACGCCAATGGCGAACCGTTCGGCGGCTGGCGGCCCGAGGAAAAGGTAACGCGCGAACAGGCATGGTGGGCCTTCACCCAGGGAGGCTCGTACGCCGGATTCGCCGAGGAAAAATTCGGCCGCCTCGCGCCCGGTCAGCTCGCCGACTTCATCATCGTCGATCGCGATCCGATGCTGGCGAGCCCGAGCGACTTGCGCCAGACCAAGGTCGAGGAGACCTGGATCGGCGGCGCCAAGATTTATGTGCGCAAGACGGGCTAGGCCCCCGGCTGATGGTCAAGAGCGGATCGGTGCTGGCCGGAATCGGTTGGCCGTGATAAGAGACTATATCAGCGACAGTTTTCTACTTGAGCGCCGCTGACTGAGAGACCGATCGTGCTCCCGCTTGCAAGCTGGAAAAGCGTCATCGTCTCTCACCAGGCACTCGCTATTGTCTTCATCGTGATTGCCGTCCCGATCCTGGTGACGATGCTGGTGATATTGCTTCGCGCGGCGAGCGAGCGCCGGCGCCTGTTGCGCGGCTTCGACGATCGGCTTCGCGTGCGACTGCCGTCGAGCGCGCGCCGTCCGGCGAGAACCCCCGAGCAATAGAGTCAGGCCAGATCCCAGCGATCGGCGATGTGAATGATCGCCGCCTGGACGACGCCGTCATCCTCGGGCGAGCAGCGGACAGTGACGTCCCAATGCAGCATTGCGCAGCTGCGGCCGTAGCGAGCAGCGGTTCGTCGAACACGATACGACCCGCGACGTCGGCGCCGAGCAGGACGGATATTGCCCAGTCCAGTTCGCCCTTCAATTCGGCGGCCGACTTGAACTCGCGTTCGATCGTCTGTCTCTCCGCGGAAATGGCAGTCGGCCCTATCGGCCGGGGTGCGATGGCAGCCGCGGATCGGGCGGATTGTCGCCTCGATCGCGGCTCCGCATCGCGTCAATCGACCAGCGCGTCGACCGGTCGGTTCTGGGCGCGGGCGCGTTCGACCCGTTCCTGGCGTTCGGCCATGGCTTCCCATGCCGCTGCAGCCCGCAGGCAGCGATCGCGGACATTGTCCAACTTCGCCGCATTGGCCTCCGCTTGCGCGACGGCCGCATTTTCACGAAAAGTATTTTGCGCCAAGGCGGTTCTCCTTGGGGAAAGCGGCGGCGCGGGATCGCGCCGCCGTATCAACTTGGCGTCAGTCGACGTTCTGCAGGTTGCAGGCCGCCATCTTGCCATTCTTCGATGCTTCCAGCTCGTACGACACGCGCTGGTTCTGATCCAGCGTCGCCATGCCGGCGCGCTCGACCGCGCTAATGTGAACGAACGCATCTTCACCGCCGGCATCGGGGGAGATGAAACCAAATCCCTTTGTGGCATTGAAAAACTTGACGGTGCCAGTGATGGCCATGAATATTTCCTTCGATTTCCGTCTTCTGGATGAAGACTTACCGCTTAAGGGGCAGGGAAAGAAGGATTGGTGCCGCAGCGCCGAAAACCGTCGATATGCGACTCTAGCGAGCGCGACCTAGCGTATTCGGGCCGAATTTGAAAGGGTGAGCCCGGGATTGCCCCTGACGCCTCGGCTTTTCAGTCCCGCGCGGCGCATTTTCGGACGATGAACTTTGCCTGGGCGCGGTCCGTCCTTCCCGGACAAGAAGAGGGCCGCGGTGCCTTGCGGCGCCGCGACCCCCATCCCCCTTTTAACCTTTGATTTTTCGGCTCAGGCGACCTGCGCCGCCTCGACCTCGTCGGCCTCGCGCAGCACATAGCCGCGGCCCCATACGGTCTCGATGTAATTCTCGCCGTCGGTCGCCAGGCTGAGCTTCTTGCGCAGCTTGCAGATGAAGACGTCGATGATCTTGAGTTCGGGCTCGTCCATCCCGCCATAGAGATGGTTGAGGAACATTTCCTTGGTCAGCGTCGTGCCCTTGCGGAGCGACAACAGCTCGAGCATCGCATATTCCTTGCCGGTCAGGTGGACACGGGCGCCATCGACCTCGACGGTCTTGGCATCCAGGTTCACCGCCAGCTTGCCGGTCTTGATGACCGACTGCGAATGACCCTTCGAGCGGCGGACGACGGCGTGGATACGCGCGGTCAGCTCTTCGCGATGGAATGGCTTGGTGACGTAATCGTCGGCGCCGAAGCCGAACGAGCGGACCTTCGAGTCCATCTCGCTGATCCCCGACAGGATGAGCACCGGCGTCGAGACCCGCGCGGTGCGCAACTTCTTCAGCACGTCATAGCCGTGCATGTCCGGCAAGTTCAGGTCGAGCAGGATGATATCGTAATCATACAGCTTGCCGAGGTCCAAACCTTCCTCACCGAGGTCGGTCGTATAAACGTTAAAGCCCTCGGTCGTCAGCATGAGCTCGATGGCCTTGGCCGTCGTCGGCTCGTCCTCGATCAGCAGTACGCGCATCAGCGAAATCCCCTGTCACTTGCGGCAAGCTGCCCCCGTTGGCTGCCCACACTCGACATATTCCATTAACCTAAGCACATCTGAAGGACAAAGGTTAATTCTTCGCTAACCGGCCTGACTCCGCGAGTCGCGGGGAGTCAATACGATTCGGGCGCCGGTTAATGCCGTGTTTGCGACGCGCATAATTCCTTAAAGCGGGCGGCAAGGAACTCAATCAGGAGTTCTACGCGAGCGGGCCGTAACGCACTCGGCGGCGTGACGAGGTGAAGCGCGATCGGCGGACCTTTCCAGTCGGTGAGAATTGCTTCGAGCCGTCCCGCGGCAATTTCCTCGTCGACGATGAAATCGGGCAGGCGCGCGATCCCGAGTCCCGCATGAAGCAGCGGCAAATTGGCATCGCCATTGTCGCTGGTGAAGCGCCCGTTGGGCCGCACCGCGACTTCCTCGCCTGCCGGGCCGCGAAAGGTCCAGGTCGTGCTGGGGACGTTGGCATAAGCGAAGATGTCGTGCTCGCCGAGCTCGAGCGGATGTTTGGGCCGTCCGCGCCGGTCGAGATAGAGCGGGGAGGCGACGATGCGCGTTTCGACCGGCGCGAGCCGGCGGGCGCGCAAGGAGCTGTCGGGCAAATCGGCGATGCGTAGCGCGATATCGAACCCCTCGGCGACGATATCGACCTTCGCGTCGGACAGCCTCAGGTCGATATGGACGCCGGGATGCTCGACCATGAAATCGGCGATGACCGGTGAGACGTGGCGGATGCCGAACGTCAGCGGCGCAGCGATGCGGATCAGCCCGACCGGTGCCGCGGCGGCATCGTGCGCGCTCTCTTCGGCGGCCTGGCCCTCGGCCAGGATGCGCTGGGCATGTTCGCTCAGACTCTCGCCGCTCTGCGTCAACGTCAGCCGGCGCGACGTGCGGTGGAACAATGACGTGCCGAGCGACTGCTCGAGCCGCGTAATCGCCTTGGATATGGTCGCCTTGGATACGCCCAGCGCGTCGGCCGCGCCGCTGAACGAGCGGTGTTCGGCCACCGTCGCGAAGATCGCCCAGGCCTCGAAATCGGGTAGCTTCATCATTCCTCCCGGTCAACCAAGACGGCTTATAATAGGAAACGATCGGTTTCAATCGTTTCCATTTACGCGATGCCGGGGATGCCTATCTTGGCGGCAACGAATGGAGGTTCTCATGACCGACACCAATATTGCCACCCGTATCGAGCGCCGCGCTTTCGACAGCCTGGGCCATGCCGATCACGGCTGGCTCAATGCCCGGCATCATTTCAGTTTCGCCGATTATTACGACCCCAAGCGGATGAGCTGGGGCACCATCCGCGTGTGGAACGACGACGAGATCGGCCCCAATTCGGGCTTCCCGCCGCATCCCCACCGCGACATGGAAATCATCACCTATGTCCGCAAGGGCGCGATCACGCACCAGGATTCAATGGGCAATGTCGGCCGCACCGCGGCGGGCGACGTCCAGGTGATGAGCGCGGGAACCGGCGTTCGGCATGCCGAATACAATCTCGAGCCGGAGTCGACCACGCTGTTCCAGATCTGGATCGAGCCCAAGCGGCTCGGCGGTTCGCCGTCCTGGGGCGCCAAGCCGTTTCCCAAGGACGATCGCTCGGGCAAGTTCGTGACGCTCGCCAGCGGGTTCGCCGAGGATGACGGCGCCTTGCCGATCCGCGCCGACGCCCGGGTGATGGGCGCCACCGTCAAGGCGGGCGAGAGCGTCAGCCACACGGTGGGTGAGGGGCGCCACGCCTATCTCGTCCCCGCTACCGGCGCGGTCGAGATCGACGGCGAGCGCTACGAGGCGCGCGACGGCATCGCGATTTCCGGCGGCCAGACCGTCGAGATCAAGGCGCTCGACGACGCCGAACTCGTCCTGGTCGACGCCGACTAAGGCATCCTGTTCCCCCCGAGCCGGCGCGGCGTTCCTCCCAACGCGCCGGCCAGCCCCCTCCCTGACCCCCGGGGAGGGGGCCTCCAATCCCCAACTGCCAATTCCCAACTAAAGGAGTCCCCCAATGACCAAGGTCCTCGTTCTCTATTATTCGTCCTACGGCCATATGGAACAGATGGCTGATGCCATCGCCGAGGGCGCCCGCGGCGCAGGTGCCGAGGTCGACATCCGCCGCGTCCCCGAAACCGCGCCGGCCGACGTCGCCAAGGCCGCCGGCTTCAAGCCGGACATCTCGCATCCGGTGATCGAGGGTATCGACAAGCTCGCCGATTATGACGCGATCATCGTCGGCTCGCCGACCCGCTTTGGTCGCATGTCGAGCCAGATGGCGTCGTTCCTCGACCAGGCCGGTGGCTTGTGGATGCGCGGTGCCTTGAACGGCAAGGTCGGTGCGGCGTTCACCTCGACCGCGACCCAGCATGGCGGCCAGGAAGTCACTCTGTTCTCGATCATCACCAACCTGCTGCATTTCGGGTTGACGATCGTCGGGCTCGATTACGGTTTTGCCGGCCAGATGGGCGTCAAGGAAGTCCATGGCAATTCGCCTTATGGCGCCAGCACCATTGCCGATGGCGACGGCAGCCGTCAGCCGAGCCAGGTCGATCTCGACGGTGCTCGGTACCAGGGCCGCCGCGTCGCCGAAGTCGCGACCAAGCTCGCCGCCTGAGCCGATCGGCCGGTCGCGTGACCGGCCCACCGGCCTAGCCCGATCGCCCCGCCTCCCTTATGGTCCTCCCGGCCATAGAGGAGGCGGACGATGTTCAGGCTAGCTGTCGCCGCGATTGCCGTCATGGCGAGCGTACCGGTGGTCGCCGCGGAGGCACCCGCCAGCGGCGCCAATGTGCGCAGTGTCACTTACCCCCAGGGCAGCTATCGCCAGACCGGCCCGCGCGCCTGGGCCGAATTCGACAAATCGGGCAAGCCGACCAACGCGTTCGTCGAGGACGCGCGCGACGAATGGTCGGTCTTCCTGTTCGATCCTGCGCGCAACGTCCGCGTCCAGATCGACCTCTACCGCAAGAAGATCCGCTACACCGAAAATGGCGGATCCTATGCCGATCTCTATGATGTGACCGGATCGGCGGCGAGTGTCGGCGCCGCGGCCGCCACGCCGCCTGCGCGGACATCGCCGCCGCTCGCATCGTCCAATGGGTTCTGGAACAACAGCCCCGTCCGCTACGGCGTGGGCGCCGCCGGTGGCAACCTCGCCGGGGTGCTGCGCGGCGTGGATGGCGGCGCGATCGCCAGCCAGGGCGACGCCAATATGCGCTGCCCCGAAGCAGCGCGCGCGGCCAACGGAACCTGGACCGGCCAATGGCATCAGGGGCAGGGCGGTTATCCTGGCCTCTGTCGAGTGCGGATCGAGCATTAGGGGCGAATTTAGACCAATCCTCCCCCGCCAGGGGGAGGTGGCGCCGAAGGCGACGGAGGGGGCGGACAGCGTGTCACTCGCCGTCGTGCTTCCTCCCCCTCCGTCAGGCTGCGCCTGACACCTCCCCCTGGCGGGGGAGGATAAGAGTTGGCCGTACTCTCGCTCAGATCGACAACTTAGGGTCACCCTCCATCACGCGCTGTTCCAGCGTTGGCCGTTCGCCCGCGGCCCAGCGCTTGGCGTGGTGCGATACGCGATACCTCAGCGGACCGCCGTCGGGCGTGGTGGCGCGCGTGATCGGGCGGACGATGCAGACGAATTCGGTGTCGATCGCGTCGGGCCCGGCGCTGACCACGGCATAGCCATGCCCGGCCATGTCGACGAACTCGAGATGCGGCGCGACGTCGGGATTGGTCACCGCGCGCGCCTTGGTGATATCGCCGCTCGCCGCATATTCCAGCGCGCTGCGCACGCCGCGCTTGATCGTCAGATTGATGGTGTGCTCGGGCGCAGCAGCCGTCGTTTTGCGCACGTACAGCGGCAGCACGGGAGAATCCTTGAAAAATTCGGCGGCTTCGCCCAGCCCCGGCGCGGAAATCGACCCCGTGATGAAGCTCAGCCCGACCGGCGCGAACCCGGCCGGCGGCAAGGCCGGCGCGGCATAGCCGGCCCAGAAGCTGTGGCGGTCGCCCGAGACGGTGACGAATCCCGTCACCTTGTGGTCGCGGACCGTGTCGTAGATTTCCGCGCGCTCCGCGAACGCGCCGCTAAAATCGCCGCTGCCGAAAGTCCCGAAGTCCTTGCCCGGCCATGGCGCCTTGATCAATCCGGCGGGCAGGTTCTGAGGATCGGTCCGCATGTCGAGCGTGCCGTTGGTCGCGCCCCAGATTTTCCAGGTCGCGGTCGACCGGGTCAGCCGGTCCTTGAGCCACGCTTTCTGCTCGCGGCCAAGCACGGTGTAAGCGGGCTCATCCTTGCGGAAATTGGGGATGCTCTTGTCGCCGAGCGCGATGGACGCGGGGGGCTTGCCGCCGGCATAGTCCTTCCCGCCATCGACGATCTCCATCCACTCCTGCGGGAGGACCGGATACTCGCCCGAATCGAGCGCGGCCGCCTCGGGTCGATCGGTCGGGTCCGCCGCTTTGTAGCTGTGGAAGTCGGTCAGGATGAGATCAACATGCCGGCCGTAGCGCAGCGCGCGATAAGCGGTCATGCTGCCGACGGCGACGCGGTTGTTCGGCTCGGTGCCGAAGCCGTGATCGTCGAACGTCTCGATCGGCGCCTTCGCCACAGTGGGCGGCCCGAACCGATCGAGCCCGGCGCCCGATGCCTTGCGGACGCGCGACGGGATATATTCCCACCACGCCTGGTTGGCGGCGACGCGCAACGGTTGCGCCGGCTCGACCTTGCCGCCATATTTGATGAAGCTCTGCCAGCCCTGCCACGAGAATTCGTGGTTGTCGCCGATGCACACGAACGGGAAATACGCCCGCGCGTCCTGGATATCTGGGTCGTCGATATGCGCGCGATAGACGTGGCGGTAGCCGGCCAGGTTGGTCGGCACGTGGAAATTGGCTACTTTGCGCGCGTCCGGGATGCGACCGAGATCGTAGACGGTGCGCGAATAGCGATGCGGCACTTCGTCGGGATATTCGACGACTTCGTAGATGAAGTCGCCCAAATGCAGCACGAAACCCAGCTTGCGGTCGGCGGGCGCGCGCTCGTCCTCCCAGATCATCCGCCGAAAGGCGTTTTGGGCGCCTTCGTTGACGCTCTGGCATGACACGAAGGAGAAACGGACCGGGCGAGGATCTTTGGCGAGCGGGGCGGTGATCGTGCGCCCCACCCGGCTGCCGGCCCCGGTCTCGTCGGTGAAGCGGTACCAATAGACCGTCGCTGGCTTGAGCCCTCCGACCAGCGCGCGGCACGTCCAGTCCGATTCCGCCAGCACCGGCACTCGCGCGGTCGCCACGACCTTCTTGAAACCGGGATCGAGCGATATTTCGACGTTCAGATCGGCGCGTGTTTTCTCGGCGAACGGACGCCGGGTCCACAGGATCACGCTCTGCTCGTCGGGGTCGCCCGACGCGACGCCTTGCGGATAGAGGCTACGGTCTTCGCGCCAGGAGAGCCGCGACGCGGCGGACGAGCGGGTTGCCCACAAAGCGGTCGCGCCCAGCGCCGCCGCGGCGGAAATGAATTCGCGTCTATCCATGCTCATCGTCCCCGCTTCTTTTGTATCAATCCTCATGCCGCGCGCCACTCGCTCAAGCTCGAGCGGAGGGAGTACTGTGCTATCGCATAAACACACCTGGACCCGGTTCGCGGCGCAGGCAAGAGGGGAGGTGGAGGCAGGCGACGTTGCCCTTCCCCTTCAGCGCCGATCGTTGGTATCGGTACCGTTTCGAAAGGAGCCTGCATGACACCCTTCCCCGCGGACGTCTTCACCGAGCCGACCGATGTAGACCCCAACACGCTCGCCAATCTCGGCCCGTTGCGGCGGCTGGCGGGCGGTTGGGAAGCGCGCAAGGGCGTCGACCTCAATCCCAAGGCCGACGGGCCGGAGCGGCGCGAGTTCATCGAGCGGATCGACTTCCAGCCGATCGATCCGCAGGCCAACGGCCCGCAATTGTTCTACGGCCTGCGCTATCACATCCATATCACCACGGTCGAAGAGGACATCACCTTCCACGATCAGGTCGGCTATTGGCTATGGGAGCCCGCCACCGGACTGGTGCTCCAGACGCTGGCGATCCCGCGCGGCCAGGTCGCGCTGGCGGCTGGCCATGCCACCGCCGATGCTGATACGATCACGGTCGATGCCGAGCGCGGCCAGACCCAATATGGCATCTGTTCGACCGCGTTCCTGGAGTACGCCTTCCGCACCGACCATTACCGCATCACGATCACGTTCAACGCCGACGGATCGTGGAGCTACGTCACCGATACGACTTTGGCCGTCCACGGTCAGGACAAGCCCTTCGCGCATCGCGACCAGAACACGCTGGTGCGGATCAGCGATCCGGTGCCCAATCCCTGGGCGCAGATCATCGCCGCTCGGAAGGCGAAAAGCGACGCTGCGGCAGGCGCCGCGACGTCTTAGTGTCCGAACCGTGCGATATGTGTGCCTCCCCGGCGAAGGCCGGGGCCCAGCTGCGACGAGGTGGCGATGGCGTCCCGTCGCCGTGAGAGCATCGCGACTGGGCCCGGGCCTTCGCCGGGGAGGCGATGATTAAATTCTATTGGATCAGCCTAGTTCGTCGGCGCCTTGGGCCCATCCTTGGTCGCCTCGACCAGCGAGTCCCCGCCGAGCGCGCGATAAAGCGTGACCAGGTTGGTCGCGCGGATCAGCTGGGTGTTGATCTGCGTCTGCTGCGCCGAATAGAGCGACCGCTGCGCGACCAGGCTGTCGAGATAGGAATCGATCCCGCCGCGATACCGCATGTCCGACAGCTTGTAATTGTCCGTCGCGGCTTCGAGTTGGTCGCGCGTCGCGGCCAGCTGATCGGTGATCGTACCGCGCCGCGCCAGCGCGTCGGCGACTTCGCGGAACGCGGTCTGGATGGTCTTTTCGTAGGTCGCCAGCGCGGCGTCGCGTTGCGCCTTGGTCACATCGACATTAGCCTTGCCGGCGCCGGCACGAAAGATCGGATAGGCGGCGGCGCCCCCGGCCTGCCAGTTGAACGCGCCGCCGGTGAACAGCGAGCCCAGCGCGTTGCTGGCGAAGCCGACCAGGCCGGTCAGGCTGATCTTGGGGAACAAAGCCGCGCGCGCCGCGCCGATCTCGGCATTGGCGGCGCGCAACTGATACTCGGCATCGACCACATCGGGCCGCCGCAACAGGATCGACGAATCGAGCCCTGCGGGGAGCTCGGCCAGGGTTGCGCCTGCCGCGTCGATCGAATTGGGCAGATTGGCGGGATCGACCGGAGCGCCGACCAGCAATTGCAGCGCATTGACGTCCTGCGCCAGCAAGGTCGTCTGATTGGCGACGTCGGCCCTGGCGGTGTCGAGCGTCAATTGCGCCTGGCGCAGATCGGTGCGCGGCGCGATCCCGCCATTGAGGCGCTTCTGGGTCAGGTCGACGCTGATCTGCGCGCTGGCCGCGGTATCCTGCGCGATCTTGAGCAGACTCTTGTCCGACGCATAGGTCAGCCAGGCATCGGCGATGTCGCCGATCAGCGTCAGCCGCGTCGCGCGTGCCGCCGCTTCGGTCGCGAAATAGCTGTTGAGCGCGCGATCGGATTCCGAGCGGATACGCCCGAACAGGTCGACTTCGAACGCGTTGATGCCGACATTGGCGTCGAAGCTTGACTTCGCGCCGGTCTCTCCCTGGCCGCCGCGGAAAGTAGCGCCGGCACTGGAGTCGATCTCGGGAAACAATTCGGCGCGCTGGATGCGGAACTGGCCGCGCGCCGCGGCGATATTGGCGGCGGCGACGCGCAGGTCGCGATTATTGGCCAGCGCCTGGACGATCAGTGCCTGCAACCGGGCATCGCGAAAGATGTCCTGATAACGCACCGTCGGCAGCGTCGCTTCGCTATGGCGCAGATAGGCATCGCCGACCGGCCAGCTTTGCGGCACCGGCGCCGCCGGGCGGACATATTTCGGCGCGAGCGAACAGGCGGTCAGGCTCGCAATCATCGTCACGGCGGTCAGCTTGCGAATCATGCCATGGCCTCCGGTTCGGCCGGCGGCGGGGCCGGATGCTCGTGGTGGAGGTGTTTCAGCGCATCGCGCGCCGTGCGGCGGACGAGCACGAAGAACAGCGGAATGTAGAACACCGCCAGGATCGTCGCGGTCAGCATCCCACCAATCACCGCGGTTCCGATCGCCATGCGGCTGTTGGCGCCCGCACCCGTCGCGATCGCCAGCGGCAGCACACCGAAGATGAACGCGAAGCTGGTCATCAGGATCGGGCGGAGACGAATGCGCGCGGCTTCCAGCGCCGCGTCGATCACGCGCTTGCCTTGCTTCTCCGCTTGCTCGGCGAATTCGATCATCAGGATCGCGTTCTTGGCCGCCAGCCCCATCGTCGTCAGCAGCCCGATCTGCAGATAGACGTCGTTCTGCAGACCGCGCAGCGTCACTGCGAAGACCGATCCGACCAAGCCGAGCGGGATGATCAACAGCACTGCGATAGGGATCGTCCAGCTCTCGTAGAGCGCGGCCAGGCACAGGAACACCACCAGGAGCGACAGGCCATAGAGGATCGGTGCCTGGCCCGAGGACAGACGCTCCTGATATGACGCGCCGCTCCATTCGATCGAGGTGCCAGGGATCTTGGCGGCCATTTCCTCGATCCGCTTCATCGCGTCGCCCGAACTCTTGCCCGGCGCCGACTGGCCGGAGATTTCGTACGACGAAATGCCGTTGAAGCGGCTCAACGACGTCGGCGCGTTCGACCAGGAGATCGTGGCGAAGGAGGAAAAGGGGACCATCTGCCCGTTTGTCCCGCGGACATACCATTTGGCGATGTCCTCGGGCGACGAACGGTACGGCGCATCGCCCTGGACATAGACGCGCTTGACGCGGCCGCGGTCGTTGAAGTCGTTGACGTAGCTGCCGCCCCATGCGGTCGACAGGGTCGAGTTGACGCTGGCCTGGGTCAGCCCGAGCACCGACAGTTTCTGCGCGTCGGTGTCGACCTTGAGCGTCGGCTGGTCGGGCAAGTCGCTCGGACGCACCGCGGCGAGCGTCGGATCGGCGCGGGCATCAGACAGCAATTTGTCGCGCGCCGCCCGGAACTGATCACGAGTCAGGCCGCCGGTATTTTCCAGCTCGACGGTGAAGCCCGACGACTGGCCGAGGCCGCGCACCGCGGCGGGAACCGTTGCGTAGAACTCGACGTCGCGCAGCCCGCCCAGCGCCTTGGTCGCGCGGTTGGTGATCGCGTCGGCGCCGTTCTCGCTGCCCTTGCGCTCGCTCCAATCCTTCAGCGCGACGAAGCCGCGGCCGGCATTCTGGCCACCGCCACCACCACCGCCACCGGAACCCGCCACGCTCAAAATGGCAGCCGTGTTCTTGCCTTCAGTCTTGAGGAAATAATCCTCGATCGTCTTCTGCGCGGCCTGGGTGCGGTTGATCGTCGCGCCGGCGGGCAGGTTGAACTGGATTTGCGCAAAGCCCTGGTCCTCGGTCGGCAGGAAGCCGGTCGGCAACCGCACGAACAGGATCACCAGGATCGCGATGACGCAGGCATAAATCGCCAGGAACAGCCATTTGCGGTCGACCACCCTGGCCACCCGACCGGTGTACCAGTTCACCATCCGCTCGAAACTGGTGTTGAACCACTCGCGCGCTTTCTCGGTGTGGCGGTAGACCCAGCCGTCGTGACGCTCCTCTTCCTTGCGCTTGAGCAAGGTGGTGGTCAGCGCCGGCGTCAGGATCAGCGCGACGACCACCGACAGCACCATCGCCGACACGATCGTCAACGAGAATTGGCGATAGATGACACCCGTGGACCCACCGAAGAACGCCATCGGCAGGAACACAGCCGACAGCACCAACGCGATCGCGACCAGCGCGATCTGGATTTCCCCCATCGACTGGATCGTGGCGTCGCGGGGACTCATCCCCGGATTCTCCTCCATCACGCGCTCGACATTCTCGACCACGACGATCGCGTCGTCGACCAGCAGGCCGATCGCGAGCACCAGGCCGAACAGCGTGAGCGTGTTGATCGAGAAGCCGGCGACGGCGAACACGCCGAACGTGCCGAGCAGCACGACCGGCACGGCGATCGTCGGGATCAGAGTCGCGCGCCAGCTTTGCAGGAACACGAACATGACGATGACGACCAGCACGATCGCCTCGAACAATGTCTTCACCACGTCGTTGATCGACAGCTTGATGAAGGTCGTCGAATCGTTGGGGAAATCGTAGGCGAAGCCCTGGGGGAAGTTCTTCGACTGGTTCTCGATCTCTTTCTTGACCAGCTCGGCGGTGGTCAGCGCGTCGGCGCCCGGCGCCAGGCTGACCGCGATGCCGGCACCGGGATGGCCATTGACGCGGCTGATCGAGGCATAGCTTTCCGCTCCGAGTTCGATTCGCGCCACGTCAGCCAGCCGCACGGTCGATCCGTCGGGCTGGGTCTTGACGACGATGTTGGCGAATTGCGCCGGCGTCGACAGGCGCGACTGCGCGGTTACCGTCGCGTCGAGCATCTGGTCCGGACCGCTGGGTACCGCACCGACCTCACCCGCCGCGACCTCGGCATTTTGCGCGGTGATCGCGGTGGTGATGTCGGCGGGGACCAGCGCATAACTCTGCAGCTTGTCGGGGTTGAGCCAGATGCGCATGCCATATTGCGCGCCGAACACATTGGTGTCGCCAACGCCGGGAATGCGCCCGATCGTGTCCTGCAGGTTCGACACCAGATAGTCGGAGACGTCGATATTCGTCTTCTGGTCGGTGGTGTCGTAGATCGCCGCGATCAGCAGGAAGTCGGGGTTCGACTTGGTCACCGTCAGGCCCTGCTGCTGGACCTGCTGGGGCAAGCGGCTCAGCGCCTGCTGTACCTTGTTCTGGACCTGGACCTGCGCGATGTCGGGATTGGTGCCCTTCTGGAAGGTCGCGCTGATCGTCACCTGACCACGCGACGAGGAATTCGAGCTGAAATAGAGCAGCCCGTCGATCCCCGTCAGCTGCTGCTCGATCACCTGGGTGACACTGTTCTCCAGCGTGACCGCCGACGCGCCCGGATAGGTCGCGCGGATATTGACCTGCGGCGGCGCCACGTCGGGGAATTGCTCGACCGGCAGCGTGAAGATGCTGCCCAGGCCGACCAGCATGATGATGATCGCGATGACCCAGGCGAAGATCGGCCGGTCGATGAAGATGCGCGACATGGGCTCAGCCGCCCTTGCCGGTGCGCTTGCCCCCTTGCGGCGCTCCGATCTTTTGCGGCGAACCGGCGGGTACCGCCTTGACCGGCTGGTTGGGTTTCAGCTTGCCGATCCCCTCGGTGATCACCTTGTCGCCCTGTTTCAGGCCGCCGGTCACCACCCAATTGATACCGACGGTACGCGACGTCGTCACCGCACGCGGGATCGCCTTGTTGTCGGCGCTCAGCAGATAGACCTGGGCATTGCCCTGGGGATCGCGCGTCACCGCGGTCTGCGGGATCAGGAACGCATTCGGATCGCTCGCCTGGGCGAAGTCGGCGCGGACGAACATGCCCGGCAGCAACAGCCCCTGCGGATTGGGGAAGCGCGCGCGCAGATTCACCGTGCCGGTGGTCGGGTCGACCGTGACTTCGGAGAATTCGACGGTGCCGACATAGCCATAATCGCTGCCGTCCTCGAGCTTCAGATGGACCTCGGCCTTGGTCGGCACCGCGCCGCCGCCGGCGAGGGCGCGGCGCAGGCGCAGCAGATCGGCGGAGCTTTGCTGGATATCGACATAGATCGGGTCGAGCGCCGAGATCACCGCCAGCGGATCGGTCTGGTTGTTGGCGACCAACGCGCCTTCGGTGAACAGCGAGCGGCCGATCTTGCCGCTGATCGGCGCGGGCACGGTAGTGAAGCGCAGGTTGATGTTTGCGGTATCGAGTGCGGCGCGGTTCTGGGCGACCGCGGCTTTGGCCTGGCGCGCCGCGGCGGCGGCGTCGGTGTAATCCTGCGCCGCGACCGCTTGCTCCTTGGCCAGGGGGGCGTAGCGATCGGCCTTGATCTTGGCTGCTTCGGCGCTTGCCTGTGCGCTGGCCAGATTGGCGGCGGCCTGATTGGTCGCCGCGCGATAGAGGCTGGGGTCGATCTGGTAGAGCGGCTGGCCCTTCTTGACGAACGAGCCTTCGGTGAAGAAGCGCTTGCGGATGATGCCTGACACCTGCGGCCGGACTTCGGACGTCTGATAGGCATTGGTCCGCGCGGCGAGTTCGGTCACCATCGGGACGCTAGCCGGCTCGATGACAATATAACCGACTTCCGGCGTGCCCTGCTGGCCGCGCCGGCCACCCTTCGCTTCATTGTCGCGCGCGCTGCATGCGCTCAGCGCGAACAAGCCGATCGATAGGGCGGCGAGGGCGGACCGCGCCACCCGACGATGGGGAAGTAAAGGCATTGGCGGCTGATGGTTTCCCGATCGGTGCGTGTCAAACACCGCTTTGTCGCAAATTTTATCAGGTGCGAACCAGCAACGCGCTATTTCGTTGCGATCAGGATCCGCATCTGCGCGGTCTTCGCGCCCGAGAGTTGCACGACATAGCTGCCCGGTTGCAGCGCGAAGTCGACGATCTTGCGGATGCCCGAACAGGGCGCACCTTCCATATGCGCGACCGAAGTCAACGACTTGCCGTCGCGTACGAGGTCGATCCACGCGCTGTTCTCCAGAACCACGCGATAGGTGCCCGCGGTTGGGATGGTGACGTGATAGACCCCGCCGAACGTGCCTGGGGCTGGCTTGCGCGCGAGCGGCAGCGGGAACGTGACGCCGTCGATCGGTTGTAGTGCCAGCGCGATATTCTTGCCCGGTGCGATCACGTCGCCGGTCATGCCCGGCGCCACGCTCCATGCTTCGAGTCCCGCCGGCGGCGCGACGGTGGCGGTGCAGACCGGCGCGGCGGTGGCGGGTGCCGCTTGCAGCAACAGGATGGCGAACAGGCTGGCTATCATCGCGCGCGACTCCAAAACTTGCAGCGAATTGCCCTAGATCGCTGCCGAATAGCGCGCAAACAAATCGGCGAGGTGTCGAAATGCGTGTTCATTTCGGCCACCGCCGCCGCAGTGTCGCGGTTGGCGATCGCTTCCGCCAGCCGGTGATGCTGTTCGAGCACCATTGTCCGCTGGTCGGCGGTGGTGCGGGTATGCCAGGCGGTCGGCACGGCGATGGTCATCAGCGATTCGAACGAGCGGATGATGTTGTAGAACAGCACGTTGCCGCTCGCCTTGGCGATTGCCTGATGAAAGGCGATGTCGTGGCGCGTCAGCTCGTCGAGATCGCCGCCATGCGCCGCCATCGCCTCGGCATGACCGACGATCGCGCGCGCTTCCGCGTCGCTTCGCCGGATCGCGGCGAGCTCGCGGTGCGCAATTCCAACGTGCGGCGGACGTCCCAGATCTCGTTGACGGTGACTTGCGCGGTGGCGACGGCATGGTCGAGCGAGGTCGACAGCGCCGATCCGTCGATCGCCGCGACGCGCGCCTTGCGGCCATTGCCGACATCGATCTGGTGCAACGCAGCCAGGGTCGAGAAGGCCTCGTGCATCACCGCGCGGCTAACGCCCAATTGCTCGGCGAACGCGCCTTCACCAGGCAGCGTGTCGCCGACCTTCAGGTCGTTTTCGCGGATATGGTCGCGCACGTGGCGTACCGCGAGATCGACCAACGAGCCGCCCTGGATGGCGCGAAGTCGGGCTGAGGATGCGCGCGATGCCAGATCGGCGCCACCCGCAACGGCGCGAGAAGTTGGCATCGTTGGAAAGGCCGCTGAGCTAGCCGATCGCTCTCGTCGCCATCAGGCGAGCGCCCGCTTCAGCGCCGCGAGACGCGCCGCCTGCGCCGCGGTGGCGATGTCCCCGACCGGCATGATGTCGAACCCGTGCATCCCGCCCGGAAGGACGTGGAGCTCTGTCGGCACCCCGGCGCGGATCAGGCGGCGGGCATAATCCAGATCCTCCTCAAGGAAGAGATCGAGCGTCCCGGTCATGATATAGGCCGGGGGCAGGCCGCTCAGGTCGGTCGCGCGTGCCGCCGCCGCATAAGGCGAGACATCGGCGCCACCCGGCGTCTTGCCGAGCAGCGACGACCAGCCGAAATGGTTGCTCTCCGGCGTCCAGATGAACTCGCCGGTATAAGGATGCGTGTCGCTGGTGGCAGCGGTGCGGTCGTCGATCATCGGATAGGTCAGATGCTGAAAGGCGAGGCGATATTCGCCGCGGTCGCGCACCAGCAGCGCCAGTGCCGCCGCCAATCCGCCGCCGGCGCTTTCGCCCATCACGCCCAGTCGCGCGGTGTCGACGCCCAGCTCTTCGGCATTATCCACCGTCCAGCGCAGCCCGGCATAGCAATCCTCGATCGCTGCCGGGAAAACATGCTCGGGCGCGAGACGATACTCGACCGACACGATCGCACAGCCCAGCGTCTTGACTAGCGGGCGGAGCAAGAACTCCATCTGCGCCGCGCTGCCCCCAACATAGCCGCCGCCATGGACGTGATAGATGGTCGGCAGCGGGCCGGCGACGCCATCGGGCTTGTAGATGTGGAGAGCGATGTCGGGGGCGCCTGCGGGGCCGGGAACGGTCCTGATCTCCAGGCTCGATCCTTCGCGATCGATCTCGAACGGCAGCAACTGCTCGCGCTCGCGCATCTGGATCAGCGTCTCCGCGTTCAGGGAGAAGGTCGGCCATGCCTCGAGCAACGGGCGCAGCGCGGGGTCGACCAGATGCATGGAACGGGACATGGATTTCTCCTGTTGGTGAGCCCGGGACGTGTCCTGCCGTATGGGGGTGCCGTCAACAGCCGATAATCGCGGTTTCGCCGGCGGCGGCCACTTCATTCAGGAGGATATGCCGGAGGAATTGTGTGCGCTGATCGACGATCTCATCCGCGCAGATACAGGCGTCGCGGCATGAAGGTCGTCAACGCGGTGTTCCCACCCGCAGCCGGCCAATTCAACAGTCGCACCAAATCGCTCTGGGGCTGACTACCCGATCGGCAGCCGCGTGAACTCGACGCCGCGCGACCCGGGGAGCAGGCTGAACATCATGCCGTCCTCGCCGACCACGATCGGCAAGGTCAGCTCGTCGAGGCGATCGAACGGCGGACGGCGACTTATGAACGCCTGCTGCCGTTCAAGCGTGCGGGCGACGCGCATCGCCACATGTCGCCGGCGATCCAGGCGGAACATGCCCGAATGCTCTGCATGATGCGGCAGCGGCTGCGCTCGTTCCTGCCGCCCGCGATCACCGGCGACGAGGTACGGTTCGAGACGATCGACTTGATGATGAGTTTCGAGGCGTGGCAGCGGCTGCGCGACGAGCAGGGCCTATCAGTCGACTTGGCGCGCAGCATCGTCCTGCGCGAAGTGTTGCGGCTGGCCGGCGCGGAGGGCTCCGACCCGGCGGCGTGACGCGTGCGAGCCTCTAGTCTTCGCCCTCCAGCGCGCGCTGCATGTATATTGTATCCAATATCCGACCGAACTTGCGGCCGACGCCGATCATCCTGCCGGCGTGGACAAACCCGCATTTGGCGTGCAGCGCGACGGAGGCGGGCTCGCTGCCGCCGATCACCGCGATCATCTGGCGAAAGCCCGCATGGCGCGCCGCCTCGACCAGCGCGGGCAGCAGGCGCGATCCTATCCCGCGCCCGATATGATCCGGCGAGAGATAAATGCTGTTCTCGCACGTCTCGGCATAAGCCGGCCGGTCGCGGAACTGGGTGGCATAGGCATAGCCGGCCACGGTGCCCTCCTGCTCGGCGACCACGAACGGCCATCCGCGCGCGGCGATCGACGCGATCTTCTCGCGCCATGCCGCGACCTCGGGCGGCTCGGTGTCGAACGTCGCGGTGCCGTGCAGCACATGATGTGCATAGATTGCCGCGATCGACGCGGCGTCGTCGGGCCGAACGGGACGGATGCAATCCTCGGTCATGGCCGCAACCTCGCAAGCCATCGCGGCCGACGCAACCGGGTGACGCGCCGCTTTTCGAATTTTTGCGGCCATCGCCCTGCCGAAGAATAGGCTCTCAACACCGTATTCCGCTGGATGCGATTCCGTATCGCTGCGATATATGAATCGGATGCGATGCTTGCCTGGCGTATTGAGTTCCGATCCGGACCTACCTAAGCAATTACTCTGACATATTATCAGGGGGTTGTGGTGAAATTGGTATTTCCTTTCTCAGGTATATCTCCCAACCATTTGGCCCGCCTATATTTCCCACCAGATTTCCAGCGACCGATCCCGCAGCTGAAGTCGATAGCATAATGCGCATCATCCTTGTCGAAGGGGATGCGCGATCTCGCGCTGTGCTGCACGAGTGCCTGCAGCGCGAAGGATTCGACGTCGAAGCGATCGCATCGCCGCTGGAATTCTATCGCTCGATGGCAACGAGCAGCTGCGATATCGCCGTCGTTGACGCCGATCTTGCCGAAGGGGCAGGGCTGGATATCGTGTCCTGGCTGCGCGGTATGGGCAATATCGGCATCATCGCCTTGAGCACCGGCAACGAGGCGCGCAATCGCATCGCGTGCTTCGAGAGCGGGGCAGACCTCCATTTCACCAAGCCGGTCGATGGCGAAGAACTGGTCCATGGCCTGCGCAATCTGCTCCGCCGCCTCGCCCATAACGGGGTCGCGCACGCGGCACCCGTCGCGTCGTCCGATTGGTTCTTCGACGCCAATCATTGGCGGCTGCAGGCGCCGAACGGGCCGTCGGTGAAGCTCAGCGCGGTCGAAGCGAAATTCGTCCGGCGCCTGTTGACCCAGACGGGAGCGGTCGTCTCGCGGGCGGAATTGCGGGCCGAACTCGGTTATGGGGACGACGCGGTCGGCGACAAGAATCTCGACGCCGTGATCCGCCGATTGCGGCGCAAGGTCGAAATCGCGACAGGATCTCCCGCGCCGATTCAGACGGTGCACGGGCAAGGCTATCTCTTCTCGGCCCAACTCCGATTGGACAGGCGCCGCGCGCTCGAGCGTTAGCCTGTGCTGGGAATAGGCGGGTCTCGATCGGCGCGCGCGACAAAGGCCTGAAACACGCTGTCATAGTCGAGCATGATCAGGTTACGCCGTCATGCCGGGCTTGTCCCGGCATCCACTGTGCAGGTTAGCGCATAGCAAGAGCTTCTTTTCCCGGGCTTGCCGCCCGGTGGACGCCGGGACAAGCCTGGGGTGACGATTCACCCGGTCGCATCCAATTCTAACACGCTGTGTTCCGCCGACTCGCTTGCCGCGCCGGCCGCGAGTCTGTCCACCAGCGGCAACCGAAACAGTTTTGTTACAACTGTTTACAATCGAGACTTAGTCGAAATTAGTATCATCTAGTAGATTTTCTCATCCCGGCGTCGATATCATACTAAATCCGACTTGATTAACTAACTGTTAACTAAGAAAAATCCCTTTGATACCTATTGCATAGCTTAAATTGTCTGCTTAGTCTGACATTGCTGGCCAAAAGGAGTCAGATAAAGGGTCGATTGTCGCATTCATTCTATTGATAGTGGCGGCACGGTAACTTCCTGGATCATCTCCAGGGCAGCCGGTGCAAAGAAAAGGGGTAATGGTGTGATCAAGCAATTCAGGGCAGTTTCTGCCCTTTCCCGCCGCGCGACTGTTTCCGGACGGAGCGTGCGGCGCCTGATGCTCGCCACGCTGGGCACGGCCTTTTTGGCCGGCAATGTCGCCGCCACGCCGCAGGCGGCGGCGCCGGCCCAGCCCGCCAATCCGTTCCAGGCCCAGGCCGGCCAGCTCGGCGTGCGCAAATGCGCCAATCTCTTTTCGGCGCTCGGCCAGACGGTTGCGCTCGGCTCCGATTACTCGGGTCAAGTGCAGGCCGAGAAGGCGGCGCCAGATGCGCACGGCGTGGTGGGTGTGGTCGGCATGACCTACAAGACCGCCGCCTATAATTCCCAGGCCGCCGGGGTCGTCGTGGCGACGCCGGTCGGCACCAAGTGCGAGGGGCAGCTGGTCCGCGTCGCGCCGTTCCAGCGGGCGTGCAAGGACGTCCTCCCCCTGCTGCCGGCCGGCAGCACCGCGGCGGGCGCGCTGTCCGGCGTGCCGCTCTACAATCTCGGTGGCAATCAGGGGCAGGCGATGCTGGTCGCCAGCGGCAACGCCTGCGTGGTGGTGACCATCGCGCGAGGCGCCGACATCGGGTGATCCCGGGAGGGCGGCGATGAGCCGAGGCGCATCGCCCGACCCTCTCCAATAGCCGCAATTTGAAGTTCGGAACTCGTGAAAGCGTCCCCGCGCGTCGGGGCGGTGGGGACGCTGTGTGTTCGCTACGGGCCATCGGTCGAAGTGCCGCGGCCAGTTCAACAAGGGGAAGTGCCATGTCTGAATATGAGTCGCAGGATATTCGTCGCACTCGCTTTGCCGCGAACTGGGTCGTCGGCGCGGAAGGCGCGAGCTGGTCGCAGCGGCGGCGGCTGATGGCCGTGCTGCGCCGCGCGCATCGCGTGCTTGGGCTGAAGCGCGACCAACTCGGGCTCGGCGGGCTCGGTACGACGAGCCCGTCCAGCGCTGCGCCGTCGGCATCAGGTTTCGCGGTTGAACTGACCGGAAAGACGGGGCTCTTCGCCGGCGTGGCGCTCGCCGCGTTGGGCGCCGTCGCCGCCCCGCAACCGGCTTTCGCACAGCTCGCCATCGGCAACGGGACTGCGGTCAATACCGCCAACTGCACCAATCCCGCTGCGGGGGTGCAAAGCACGGCTATCGGTTGCGGCACCTCTGCTACCGGCTCTGCCTCAACCGCGGTAGGTGACGGCGCAGTAGTGAATGGCGCCGACGGCGTGGCGATCGGCACCGGCGCCACCGCAACGGGCAACGCTACGATCGCCATCGGTTACGCGATGAGTGTCAATGGCCTCAACTCCATAGGCATAGGTGTCTTTGCGAACGCGACCGGCGTCAACGCGCTCGCCGTAGGAGGAAATGCCCGCGCGCTTGCGGATGGGGCATCGGCCTTTGGCGTCAACTCCACCGCAAACGTCGCCAGCGCGACCGCCATCGGCAACGCCGCCACCGCTAGCGGCGGCTCTGCCACCGCCCTCGGCGTGTCGAGTCAAGCAACCAGCGCTAATGCCGTCGCTGTCGGCAGCTTGAGCCAGGCGACAAACAGTGCAGCCGCCGCAGTCGGCAATGGCGCCAGGGCGACGGGTAACAGCGCGCTCGCGCTCGGGGCGCAGGCGGTGGCGATCGGCGACAGCACGGTGGCGGTCGGTCAGGGCGCCGGCGCCGGATCCACCACCGGCAACGCTAGCTCCGTTGCGGTGGGCATTGCAGCGGGGACGCTCGTCAGCGGCGGACAAAATACCGCGATGGGCGGTGGCATCGCTAGCGTGATGCGAGGCGCCGGTTCCGGCGTCACTGGAACACGCAACGTCGCCCTGGGAACCGGCGATGGCACCGTCGCCTACGACGCTACGCTTTCTGCCTCCGCAGGCAGCCTGGTTACGGGCACCGACAACGTCGCGATCGGAACCAATGCCGGCATCGGCGTCACCACCAACAATACGACATCGATCGGCCACAACGCTCAAGCCAGCCAGGCCAACGGCGTTGCCATTGGCTTGGGAGCAACCGCCACCGGCGTGAACGGCGTCTATCTGGGCGCGCGTACCGTTGCCGGCACAGGCGCCCTTGCCGGGAGCGCGATTGCCATCGGCACGGATGTGACGGCAAACGTGGCCGACGCCACCGCAATCGGCCGCACAAGCGTGGCATCGGCCCAGTTCGCCATCGCGATCGGGGTAAATTCGCAAGCGTCGGGCATAAGTTCGTCCACGCTCGGCCCCAATGCAAACGCTTCGGGCAACTTCGCACTGGCGCTCGGCAATGCCGCTGTGTCGAGCGCCGTTGGCTCGGTCGCAATCGGGTCGGGTGCCCAGGGCACGGGCACTGCCGCCATCGCGCTCGGCAATGGCGCCGGTGCGACCCTAGCGCGCGCAACTGCGCTCGGTCCCAGCGCAGCAGCGAGCGGAGCGAGCGCGCTGGCCGTAGGCGACACCGCCAAGGCAAGTGCCCAGAATGCAATCGCTGCGGGAACGAACTCGGTCGCGAACGCCGTCGATTCGGTCTCGATTGGCACCGGCTCGACCGCGACGGGCGGCAAGGCGGTCGCGGTCGGCGCGGGCAACGTTGCCAGTGGCAACGGCGCTGTAGCGATTGGCGATCCCAACACCGCCACCGGCAACGGCACCGTGGCGAGCGGCATGGACAATACGGCGACCGGCGATGGCTCGGTCGCGATGGGCAACACCAACATGGTCGGCGGCGGTGGCCAGGCGGTGAGCACGCCCGGTACGGCCGCACGGGGTGCGGTCGGTATCGGCTATCAGAACAAGGTTGTCGGCCAGGGGAGCGTCGCGATCGGCAACGCCAGCAGCGCTCTAAGTGCGGGAGCATTGGCGTTCGGCGACTTGGCGAATGCCGGTGGAACGGCCGGCCCCGGGGCTCTTGCTGACAATTGGGCGACGGACAGCACTCAGCGAATCGTGGGATTTGTCAGCGGTAATATTGCTATCGGGTCCAGCGCGGCGAGCAACAATAGCGGCACGGCCATCGGTGGTTCGGCACAAGCGACCGGCAATCAGTCATTCGCCGGGGCGGCCGGGGCCGTAGCCAGCGGCCGCGTAGGCGTTGCGCTTGGCGGCGCCAGCCTCGCGTCCGGCGATTCTGCGGTCGCGCTGGGCAATACGTCGACTGCTTCGGGCGCTCAGGCCGTCGCGCTCGGTGCCGGAGCGGAAGCTGCCGGCGTTGCGGGCGCATCGCTCGGCAAGGCAGCCTTTGCCACGGGCGACCAATCGGTCGCGGTCGGCAATTTGAGCCGTGCCATCGGCACCAACGCGCTCGCCGTCGGCAACGGCGCACAGGCGACCGGCGCCAACAGCATCAGCATCGGTACGGGTAATGTCGTCAGCGGTGCGAATTCCGTCGCCATCGGCGATCCGAGCACCATTACCGGCTCGGGTTCCTATTCGCTGGGCAATAATAACACGATCGACGCCGATAACGCATTCGTCGTCGGCAGCGGCGTGACGGTCCCGACCGGCCTCAACGGCGCGGTCGTGTTCGGCAACGCTTCGACCGTTTCGGGCGCCGTGGCCACACCCAATGCCACCATCAATGGCACGGCCTATACGTTCGCAGGTGGCGCGCCGACGGCAGGCGACGTGGTGAGCGTCGGCTCAGCGGCGGCGCCCCGCCAGATCCAGAACGTCGCCGCTGGCCAAATTAGCGGCAGTTCGACCGATGCGGTCAACGGATCGCAATTGTTCGCGACTGATCAGGCCGTGAACAGCCTCGGCACCACCGTCACCAACATCACCACCGGCGGCGGCATCAAGTATTTCCACGCCAATTCGACCCTGGCCGATTCGGTGGCGACCGGAACGGATTCGGTCGCGGTCGGCCCAGTCGCGGCGGCGGACAATGCCGGTGCGGTGGCGATCGGCCTCAACAGCCACGCGATCAGCAGCGGCAGCGTCGCCCTCGGTCAGGGCGCCACGACCGGCAACGCGGGCGATCTCACCCGGATCAACCAGGTGGCGATCGGCAACAACGCCGCCGCTACCGCGCAGAACAGCGTCGCGCTCGGCGACGGATCGATCGCAAGCGGTCCGCAGGCCACCGCTTTGGGCTCGTTGGCCACCGCAACCGGCTCCAACAGCACGGCGGTTGGTCGCAACAGCCAGGCCGGGAACTCCGGCACTGCGGTGGGCACGACGGCCCAGGCCAATGGCACTCGCTCGACGGCGCTCGGTCAGAACGTCCAAGCGAACGTCAGCGACGGCACCGCCGTCGGCTACGGCACGCGCGTGACCGCCGCCGGCGGCCTCGCGATCGGCAACAACGCCGCGGCGAACGACGCCAACGCGGTCGCACTCGGCACCAATTCGGTCACGGCGGCAGCAGTCGGGACGGCCGGCATCACGATCAACGGCACCAATTATGCCTTTGTCGGCACCACGCCCAGCAGCACGGTGAGCGTCGGCGCGCCCGGCGCCGAGCGGACGATCACCAATGTCGCCGCCGGCCGCATCAGCGGCAGCTCGACCGATGCGATCAACGGCTCGCAATTGTTCGCGACCAACCAGGCGGTCGGCGCGCTGGGCCAGGGCTGGACGGTGAGCGCCCAGGGCGCCAACGCGACCAATGTCGGCGCGTCGAGCGCGACCGGCAATACCATCGACCTGAAGAATGGCGACGGCAACATCGTCGTGACCAAAAGCACGGCCAGCAACGACGTGACCTTCAACCTGGCCAACAATCTGGCGGTCAACAGCGTGACCGCCGGCGGCACGGTGCTGGGCACCACCGGCCTGACCATCGCCGGCGGCCCGAGCGTGACCACCACCGGCATCAATGCGGCCGGCACGAAGATCACCAATGTCGCGGCGGGCGTGAATCCGACCGATGCGGTCAATGTCAGTCAGCTGAGCTCCTCGACCGGCGCGGTGGTGACCACCGGTCAGAACTTCACCGGCAATGACGCGACGGCGGGCATTGTGCATCGCGATCTCGGCACGGCTTTGACGATCAAGGGCACGGCGACCACGGCGGGCAGCTATTCCGGTGCCAATTTGAAGACGGTTACCGACCCGGCGACGGGTTCGATCAACCTGCAGATGGCGGACGCACCGGTGTTCACCAGCGTCACGACAGGCGGGACAGTGCTCGGCAATACCGGCCTGACCATCGCCGGCGGTCCGAGCGTGACCACCACCGGCATCAACGCGGCCGGCACGACGATCACCAATGTCGGGGCGGGCGTGAACCCGACCGATGCGGTGAATGTCAGCCAGCTGACCAGCGCGACCGCTGCGGTGCAGGGGCATTATTACAGCGTGAATGACGGCGGTACCGTGCGCGGCAACTACACCAATAATGGCGCGACCGGCCTGAACTCCGTCGCCTCGGGGCCGAACGCGGTTTCGGCGTCAACGAACAGCGTTGCGATCGGCAATGGTGCCCTCAATCAAACCTCGGGTACCGATAGCGGGGAGGTCGCGGTCGGCAATTTGGCGCGCACCGGCCAGGGCAATGCGACGGCGATTGGTTCCCAAGCCACGGCGCTCGGCACGAACTCGATCGCGCTCGGGGCATCGGCGTCGGGAAGCACGTCCTATGCCATCGCCATCGGCGCGGGGCCAACAACCGGGGCCAGCGCTTCAGGCGTCGGGTCGATCGCCATTGGCGGCGGCGGCGGGACCGTTCCCACCGGGAATCCCGCCTCCGCCTCCGGAGCTCGCGCCGTCGCCATTGGGCAGAACACGGCGGCCAATTTCAGTCAATCGGTTGCCCTGGGCAACAAGGCCACTGCCGGGAGTGCTTCCTCGGTTGCCATGGGCGACTCCGCTAGCACGGGCGCGACCGGCGTGAACGTCGCGATCGGCAATCTGAGCACGGCCAATGCCGGTACCGCCACGGGCGGCGCGGTGGCGATCGGACGCTCCAACACCGCGTTCGGCGACGGCGCGGTGGCGATCGGCGACCCGAGCTTCGCGAGCGGCACCGGAGCGTTTACCGGCGGCGCCAACAACATCGCCAATAGCGACGGGACCGCGACGGCAACGGCCGCGAACCAGGCCAATGGCGCGGTCGCGATCGGCAACGGCAACAAGGCGATCGGTCAGGGCAGCGTCGCGCTCGGCAACGGCTCGACCGCGGGCGCCGCCGGCCTGGCCGGCAATGTCGCACTCGGCAATGGCGCCATCGCCGCGGCGAGCGCGGGCGATGTCGCCCTCGGCTCGGGCAGCACGACTCTGGCGGCCGTCGGGACGACGGGTACGACGATCAACGGCACCAATTACGCCTTCGCCGGGACGACGCCGACCAGCACGGTGAGTGTTGGTGCGCCCGGTGCGGAGCGGACGATCACCAATGTCGCGGCCGGACGGGTCAATGGCGGCTCGACCGACGCGATCAATGGATCGCAGCTGTTCGCGACAAATCAGGCGATCGGCGCGGTCGGGACGGGCCTCGACAATCTGGGCCAGAGCGTCGCGACCTCGCTGGGCGGGACGTCGGTCTACAATCCGACGACGGATACGGTGACGGCCGGATTGGCGGTTGGCGGCACGACCTACAACAATGTGCAGTCGGCGCTGACGGCGGTGAACACCACTGCCTCGGCCGGATGGAATGCGACCACGGCGGCAACGGGCACGGGCACGGTCACCGGCACTAGCGTGCAGAACGTCGCCCCCGGCGGGACCGTGACCTATACCGCGGGCAACAATATCGCGATTACCCAGAATGGCGCGGAAGTGCAGATCGCAACCTCGGCAACGCCGGCCTTCACCAGCGTTACCACCGGCAACAGCCTGCTCAACACCAACGGCCTGACCATCACCGGTGGACCCAGCGTGACCACCGCCGGGATCAACGCGGGTGGGGCGACGATCACCAATGTCGGGCCGGGCGTGAACCCGACCGATGCGGTGAATGTCAGCCAGCTGACCTCATCGACCGGCGGCGTCGTGACGACCGGCTTGAATTTCACCGCCAATGACGCGACCGCCGGCATCGTCCATCGCGACCTCGGCACCGCCTTGACGATCAAGGGCACGGCGACCACGGCGGG
>NZ_BCYU01000011.1 GCF_001598355.1 Sphingomonas asaccharolytica NBRC 15499 | reverse complement strand
GTCATCCCCTCAGCACCCACCGCAAAGGGGTGAGTCAAACCCTCAACACGCACCCCCGCGCCCGCAGGAACAGCGTAATCGCGATCGAAATACCCCCCGCAATCACTGCATACAGCATCGAGGTCCAATCCAGCGGCAACCCCGTCGCGGCGATGCCCGCCAACAGCTTTTCGCCCAGATGCTCGCCGCCGACCGGCACCATCATCAGCATGATCGCCACCGCATCATGGACGACATAGAGCGTCAGCGACACCGCACCGAGCGCGGCGACCGTCTGCGCGATCCGCGACGCGCCGATCCGCGGCCAGACGATCTTGAGCAAGGCCAGCAGGCCGAGCCCGATCGCGGCGTTGATCAGGGTGAAGGTCGGCGTCCATAAATTCTTGTTGATCGGCCAGAACCATGCCGCGCCGAGCGTCAGGCCGAGGCACAATATGGCGACCGCGGCGATCATGATCACCGGCTTCTTGCGGCGCACCGACATGCGCTGGACGGCGATGCCGATCATCGTCGTGGCGATCGCTGATAGTGTCGATAGCGGCCCTTCGGGATCGAAGGGCGGACCGTTATCGGGGTGGCCATAGAGCCGCGTGCCGCCGAGGATCGCATGGTCGAGCCAGCCGCTCATCCCTTCGCCCGGCGCCATGCTGCCGATCAGGTCGCCCGGCGCAGGCAGATGGAGCAGCACGCCATGGACCAGCATCAGCACGCCGGCGGCGATGGCGGGGGCTTTCCACGTCGTCGTCTGGCGGCAGGTGATCGCGCAGATCAGATAGACAATGCCGATCCGCTCGAGCACGCCGGTGAAGCGGATCTCCTCCAGCTTGAGGCTGAAATGGACAATCATGCTGATCGCGAAACCGATGAACCACAGCAACGCCGACCGCCGCACGATCTTCGCGATCGACGGCCGCGGTATCTTCCCGTCCATCGTCAGCGGCAAGGCGAGCCCGACCGCGAGCAGGAACATCGGGAACACCAGATCGGCGAAGGTCAGCCCGTTCCACGGCGCATGGTTGATCCACCAGAAAGCGTGCTCCTCCGACCCCTGGAGGTTGGCGAGCACCATCCCGAAAATGGCGAACCCGCGCAGCGCGTCGAGCGGTTCGTCGCGGACGCGGACGGGTTTCGACATATCCATTACGATCAACCCGTTACCACCATGCCGCCCTTCATGACCATCCGCACATGGCGGACCGCGGCGATGTCGGCGGTGGGATCGCTATCGACCGCGATCAGGTCGGCGAGCAGCCCCGCTTTGACCGCGCCCAGCTTGGAGTCGAGGTGGAACCAGCGCGCATTGCCCCAGGTGGCGGCGATCAGCACGTCGTTGGGGCTCATCCCGCCAGCGACCATCAATTCCATCTCGCGCGCGTTCTGGCCATGCGCGAACACCCCGACATCGCCACCCATGCAAATGTGGACCCCGGCCTTGACCGCCATCTGGAAGCTCCGCCGATTGATCAGGACGGCCTCGGGCGCCGGCTCGGCCCCGCTCCAGCCGCGATAGCGCGAGGTCGCATCCGACGCGGCGAGCGTCGGGCAGAGCGCGATGCCCTTCTTTGCCATATCGGCGAAGATTTCGGGCGTGCCGCCATAGCCATGCTCGATCGTATCGACTCCCGCGGCGATCGCGCGGCGCATGCCCTCGGCCGTGGCGGAATGAACCGCGACCGGGCGGCCGGCGTCGTGCGCGGCGGCGACCGCTGCCTTCATCTCCTCCAGGCTGAGCGTCGGGCGGCTGTCCTCGCCGGGGCGCCAGCGATAATCGGCATAGAGCTTCACCCAATCGGCGCCGCCCGCGATCTGGCGGCGCACCGCGGCGACGATCGACTCGACTCCCGACACTTCCTCGGCGCCTTGCGGGATGGCGACGCCGGGCTCGAAACCCTTGGGCCCGTAAGCGCCTAGCGCAACGATCGCGCGCGTCGCGACGTTGAGCCGGGGCCCCGGCACGATCCCCTGGTCGATCGCCGCCTTCAGCCCGACATCGGCATAGCCCGCGCCTTCGGTGCCGAGGTCGCGCTCGCTGGTGAACCCGGCGAGCAGGGTCGCGCGGGCACTCGCCACCGCGCGCGCGGTCCTCAGCGCGAGCGGTTCGTGCAGCACCTGATCGTCCCAGCTCGTCTCATTATAGGGGTGGAGGAACAGATGCCCGTGCCCCTCGATCATCCCGGGCATCAGCGTCTCGCCGGGCAGGTCGATCACCTTGGCGTCGGCGGGCGCCGACAGATTGGGTCCGACCGCGGTGATGCGATCGCCCTCGACCAGCACTTGCCAGCCCGCATGCGTCTTGCCGTCCATCCCATCGAACACGCGCGCGGGTTTCAGCAGGACCATTTGCTTCGGCGCCTCGGCGGCGGGGAGGGCGGCCGCCGGCCCGAGCAGCATTGCCAATATAAGAGCCAGCCAGCGCATGGTTTTCTCCCCGGTGTCGCGTTACGCTCCCGATATGGATAGAGCCCTCCGCTTCCCGCTCCTAGCCCTTGCTGCACTCACCATGGCGCCGACCGCGCCCGGCCCGGCGAGCGCCGACATGGCACGCTGGCGAGCCGAGGCGGCGCGGGTCACGATCACGCGCGACGATTGGGGCATCCCGCACGTCCGCGGGCAGAGTGACGCCGATGCGGTGTTCGGGATGATCTATGCCCAAGCCGAGGACGACTTCTCGCGCGTCGAGGCGAATTACCTGACCGCACTCGGCCGCACCGCCGAGGCCGACGGCGAGGACGCGATCTGGGGCGATCTGCGCCAGCGCCTCTATGTCGATCCCGTCGAGCTCAAGGCGCAATATGCCGCCAGCGCACCATGGCTGAAATCGCTGATGAACGCCTGGGCCGACGGGCTCAATTTCTACCTGGCGACGCATCCCGGCACCAAGCCCAAGGTGCTCACGCACTTCGAACCGTGGATGGCGCTGAGCTTCACCGAAGGCAGTATCGGCGGCGATATCGAGCGGATTTCGCTCAGCGACCTCAAGACCTTTTACGGCAAGCCGACCCCGCCGACCCCCGAGGAACTCGGCATGGTGCCGCGCGAGCCTGCCGGCTCCAACGGCATCGCGATCGCGCCCCGCCTGACCTCTGGCGGCAAGGCGCTGCTGCTGATCAATCCGCACACCAGTTTCTACTTCCGCTCCGAAGCACAGATGTCGAGCGCGCAGGGCCTGGATGCCTATGGCGCGTCGACCTGGGGGCAGTTCTTCATCTACCAGGGGTTCAACGCCAAAGCGGGCTGGATGCACACCTCGTCCACCGTCGACAATGTCGACGAGTTCGCCGAGCGCGTGACGAAGCGCGGCGAGGGCTATGTCTATCGCTACGGTACGGCCGAACGGCCGGTGACGAGCAAAACGGTGACCCTGCGCTACCGCAAACCGGACGGATCGCTGGGGGAACGGAGTTTTGCCACATGGCGAACCCATCACGGCCCGATCGTCGCCGCGAAGAACGGACGCTGGATCGCCGAGGCGTTGATGTGGAAACCGGTGCCGGCACTCGAGCAGAGCTGGCTTCGAACCAAGACCAGCGACCTCAAGAGCTTCCTTCAAGTCGCGTCGCGCCGGGCGAACTCATCGAACGATACCCTGTTCGCCGACAGCAAGGGCGAGATCGCGTTCCTGATGCCGCAATTCATGCCGCTGCGCGACAACCGCTTCGACTATACCCGGCCGGTCGATGGCGCCGATCCGGCGACCGACTGGAAGGGGATGCACACGCTGCCCAGCCTGCCGAGCGTGCTCAACCCGCGCGTCGGCTGGGTGCACAACACCAATGACTGGCCGTGGGATGCGGCGGGGCCCGATAGTCCCAAGGCGGCCGATTATCCGCGCTATATGGATCAGACGGGGCCTAATGCGCGCGGTACCCATGCCGACCTGCTACTCAAGGGCAAGAATGGCTGGACGCCGGAGAAACTGCGCGTCGCGGCGTTCGACAGCTATCTGCCCGCCTTCGCCGAACTGATCCCCGGACTGGTCAAGGCATGGGATGCGCTGCCCGCCGACGACCCGCGCCGCGCCCGACTGGCCGAGCCGGTCGCCTTGTTGCGCGGCTGGGATTGCCGCTGGGGCTACGATTCGACCGCGACCAGCCTGGCGGTGTTCTGGGGCGATCAACTCTGGCGCGAGGTCGGCGGTTTCGCGCAGGCCGAACGGATGAACGTGCCCGATTACATCGCGACGCGAGTCAAACCGAGCGACAAGCTCGACGCGCTGACAGCGGCAACCGACCGGCTCAAACGCGATTTCGGCGATTGGCGCGTGCCGTGGCGCGATATCAACCGTTTCCAGCGGCTCGACGACGCGATCGCGCCGCATTTCGACGATGGCGGCGGTTCGACCCCGGCGCCCTTCACTTCGGCACAATGGGGCAGTCTCGCCTCGTTCGGCGCCAAGACCTGGCCTGGGACCAAGCGCTATTACGGCACCAGCGGCAACAGCTTCGTCGCGGTGGTCGAATTCGGCCCGCGAGTGAAGGCGATGGCGGTGATGGCTGGCGGGCAAAGCGGCGATCCCGCCTCGCGCCACTTCGCCGATCAGATCGGCCGCTATGCCGAGGGACGGCTGCGTCCGGTCTATTTCTATCCGGACGAGCTCAAGGGCCATGTCGAGCGGCGCTACCGCCCGGGAGAATAGGTCAGGCCGGTGCCGCGTCCGCGGGGCCGGTCAGGCTGCTCTGCGGCAGCGCGATGCGCACCAGTTTCCACGCGAACAGGCCGCGCCGTTCGAACACAAGGTTCACGGGGTCACCGACCGCGCGCCGGCGCCGCAAGGTGACGTCGAAACGATTGAGCGTGACATAATGAAAGCCGTAGTCGACCCGCCGTGGTGCCACGGATTCCGTGTCGGCGTGGCCGACCTTGCCGGCCCGAACCAAGGCGGCGATCCCCTCGGGAGTCACGACACTGTCGATCATCCGGTCGAGGATCGAGGGCATCAGTATCTTGCCAAGCCCGGCGAGCGGATTGCCCTGCATCGCCGGATCGCGCTCCATCCGCGTCGTCACTGCCGCGGCCAGCTGGGGTTTCAGGTCGGCGCGCACCGCCGGAAAATCGACCGAGCCGCGCAGCTTCTCCGCGTCGCCCTGTTTCGCCGCGGCGACGAAGCCGCGCACCGCGACATAAGGCGACGCGCCATAAGCCAGCGCGAATAAGGCGAACGCGGCGCCGATTGCGATGATCCAACCCTTGCGCATGCGATCCTTTCGGCCCCGCGCCCAACCTAGGGCGGCGGATTCCTCCCGGCAATGTCGCTGCACACCCGCCTGCGAAAGCGCTGAGGGATTCTACGATAGTAGATTCCCAGCGTGGCGCGTTAACCATTAATGCCGCGATACGAGTCCCCAGGATGCAGCGAGTCGGGGAACGGTCATGAGCTTTATGGGCACTATCGAGGCGGTGATGCCGCGGATCGCCGTCTTCGGCGTCGGCGGCGCAGGCGGGAACGGTGTTGCGGGGCTGATCGGCGAGAACCTGCCCAACGTCGAATTGATCGTCGCCAATACCGACGCCCAGGCGCTGCGCATGTTGGGAGTCCGTCAGCAGCTGCAACTCGGACGGATGGCGACCCGCGGGCTGGGGGCGGGCGCCTGGCCGGAAGTCGGCCGCGCCGCCGCGCAGGAAGTCATGGATGAAATCGATGCGGCACTGGAAGATGTCGATTTCTGCTTCATCGCCGCCGGGATGGGTGGCGGGACCGGAACCGGCGCGGCACCGATCTTCGCCGAGCGCGCCCGGCTGCGGCGCATTCCGACCATCGCGGTGGTGACTCGCCCGTTCGAATTTGAAGGACTGCGGCGGGCGGGCAGGGCGGATCAGGGCATCGCCACGCTCGAGCCGCTGGTCGACGCCTTGATCGTCGTTCCCAACCAGCGGCTGCTCGGCATCGGCGACCTCGAGATGACGTTCAAATCCGCGATGCTGGAATCCAACGCGGTGCTGGCCGATGCGGTCGGCGGGATCGCCCATCTGCTAGTGACCCCGGGGCTCAAGCAGATTGGTTTCGCCGAGATGCGCAACGTGATCGCCGAGATGGGCCGCGCAGTGATCGGGTTTGGCGAAGCGACCGAGCGCACCGACCGCGCGGTGCTCGCGGCGGAACGCGCAATGGCCTGTCCGCTGATCGACGACGAGATTGCCGGTGCGGGCAAGCTGATGATCTCGATCAGCGGCGGCACCGACATGTCGCTGATGGAACTCGACGCGATCGTCGCGACGATCGCCGACCAGGCGTCGCCGGATGTCGAGCTCGCGTGGGGAGCGTCGGTGTCGGAAGCGCTCGACGGCATCGTCCGCGTCGCGCTCATTGCCCAGGGCCATCGCCCCCAAATGCGCCCGCAGGCGGCGTTCGTTCGCGCCGCATTGGCCCCCATGGCGGCATTCTGCTCGTCGGTTGCCGCGCCGGGACCAGTCGCCATCGTGCCGAGCATGATCATTTCATTCGAGCCGCCAATAGCTGCAACGCGGGTGGCCGCATTGGCGGAACTAGTGGATATCGCGCCGCCGGCGGCCGCTATCCCCTTTATCGCAGCCCAGCCGCCTGCGCTGCCAATCGGCACGGAGCAGGCGAGCAGTCCTGGCGATCTCACCGCGGCGCTGATCGAAACGGCGGCGAGCGACGCGCCGTTGCTCGACCTGATCGAGCGGTTGCCGCGGCCGGCAGAGCAGCAAACGCCTGCGCAACCACGCGGCGAGGCGCCCGCGGCGGGCAACCTCAAGACCTGCACGATGGACGAACTCTGGCTTGGCGATTTTCAATTGGAGGATCCCAGGCGCACAAGTCTGGTCGAGCAGATATCCAACGCGGTGAAGGGCTTATTTCGCTCGATAACCTTTCGGCTGGGCTTCGGGCGTCATTCTATGATTGCCTATCGCGGCAGCAGGCGTCGCTGGCGACGTAATTCCGTCCGAAATGGATTATTTTTATCTCGATAAACACGGCAAGGTTATTGAATTGCCGTAAATATTCCGTGATGCTACAAATAGGCTAGTAAAATGCGGCTGTCTCGCATGGCGGGTAGCATAAGGACGGGAAGAAATGCCTGGTCGAATGCGTCGCGGGAACGACGCATCTAGGCGAGATAGAGTTGCATTGGTGTTGGCTGGAATTGCCGCCCTGGCCGCATCTGTGTCATTATTTGGCTGGATATTCAAAATGCCGGCGCTCGCCTCTTTCGGTGCGAGTTACGCGCCGGCCTGGCCGCTCACGACTGCCGGATATTTGTTCCTGTCCTTCGCGATGATCGCGGTCATCCTTGGCCGACGGTTCGCGACAGTGGCGACGATCGCGGTGCTTATTCTGGCCGCGCTGGTGATTGGCGAAAGCGTATCGGGCATTCGTCCGGGTATCGATCAGTTGCTCTTTTCCGATCAACTGGCACGCGCGGTGGCGCCGAATCCCGGGCGGCCAGGATTCAATTCGCTGCTGTCGTTCGTGTTGCTCGCGGCGGCGATCCTGTTCGCTCAGCGGCAGTCGCCCTTGCTGGATCGGGCGGGGAACGTGCTCGCCGCGCTGGCCCTGTGTCTCGGGCTCTATTCGACGATAGCGTTGATGTGGATCGGCGCCGGAGCCCCGCTCAACCAATTCTTCATCGCGCCGTTGCCGGCCGGCGTCGCATCGCTGTCGCTCGCCTGTTCCTTTCTGTGGTGGAAGCATGAGGCGGGATGGACCGGGCTGCTGTCGACAGATCGGATGAATCAACCCCTGCGCTGGCTGGTCTTCCCAATATTGTTCGTTCTTCCGGCGATCCCCATTGTCTTCGAACAATGGTCGATAAGGGCCAGCGGCGCCCCGCCGGAAGGCGCCGCCCTGATCGCGATCCTGATCAATATGCTGATCATGGGCACGATCCTGTTGCTGGTATCCGATCGGCTGACCCGCCAGCGGACGGCGCTGGGCGATCTCAGCGACGCGCTAGACAGCGCCGCTATCGCTCTGGTCAAACCGGACGGCACGATCCTCCACTGGACGCGGGGATGTACCGAACTCTACGGCTGGACGGCTGACGAAGCGATCGGAAGCAACAAGCACGATCTGCTGCGATCGCGAGAAGTCGAGGGCTACAATACCGACGCCGCGCCGGGCGGCGGCCCGTTTTCCAACCAGCAAGAGGCCGAGTTCGTCGAGCAGCGGCGCGACGGCACCCGGTTGCATGTCTTGGAACGCCGTCGTTCGCTGCATCGCGCGGGGGGCGACGACATCGTCGTCTTAAAGATACTCGACATCACCACGCGGGTCGAAGCCGAGGAGGAACTTCGCGTCAGCGAGAACCGCCTGGCGATCGCTGCCGAGGTCAACGAGATCGGCGTGTTCGATTGGGACGTCGTCAGCGGACGGATCAACTGGTCGCCCGGATCCGAGCAGCGGCTCGGCCTGCCTGCCGGTGCCATCGACACCTTCGATATGTGGCGCGATCATGTCGATGCCGCGGAAGTTTCCGATGTGATTGCGTCGATCGATAGTGCAGTCGCCGATCGGCGCGATCGTTTCGCCTTTCAATTTCACTTCATCCCCGAATCGGGGCCGCCGCGCATGCTCGAGGGAACGGCGCGCTGTCTGTACGACGAGCTCGGCAATCTGGTACGATCGGTCGGGTCGATCGTCGACGTCACGCAGCGCAGCCGGCGCGAGGCCGAGACGCAGCTCGAATCGATCATCAAGACGGTGCCCGACGCGACGATCGTCATCGACGACCGCGGCATCATCAAGAGTTTCAGCCCGGCGGCCGAGGTGATGTTCGGTTATTCCGCCGCGTCGATGATCGCGCGCAACGTCAAGATGCTGATGCCCGACATACTCGCGTCAAACCACGACACGGCGATTGCCGATTACCTCAGAACCGGCGAGCGCAAGGTAATCGGAATGACCCGCGAACTGACCGCGCGACGCGCCGACGGCACGCAATTTCCGATCGAACTCAATGTCGGAGAAGCCCGGATCGGTGAAGAGCGGGTCTTCACCGGAATCATCCGCGACGTCTCCAAGCGCCTGTTCGAGGAACAGCAATTGTCGGAACTCAGCGCGGAACTGGCCCATATCTCGCGCCAACGTGCGATGAGCGAGCTCGCCGCCGATCTGGCGCACGAACTCAATCAACCGCTCAGTGCGACGTCCAATTTCATCGCCGCGGCGCGAATGCTGATCGAACAGGGGGCAAGCGGCGAGCGCGTCGCCGACCTGCTGCACATGGCGGAGGACCAGACCCAGCGGTCGGGCGACATCATACGGCGATTGCGCGACTTCCTGGCCAAGCGCGATATCGAAATGCGCCCCGAATCGCTCGACGATGTAACCAGGGGCGCGGTCGCGTTGGTATTCTTCGGTAGCGGGCGCGAGGAGATGGACCTCAGCTACGATCTCGATCCGACTTGCGACACGATCTTCGCCGATCGCGTGCAAATCCAGCAGGTGCTGGTCAATCTATTGCGCAATGCCGTCGATGCTCTGCGGTCGCTTGACGCGGGCCAGCCCCGTCGGATCGTGATCAAGTCGCGATGCTGCGACGACGACATGGTCATGCTCTCAATCAAGGACACAGGACCCGGCCTTCCCGATGCGCTGAGCGACCAACTCTATGCGCGTTTCTCGACCACCAAGTCGGGCACGGCAATGGGGATCGGCCTGTCCATTTCGAGACGTATCGTCGAGGCGCATGGTGGCGTCCTGACGGCGGAGAACCAACCGGAGGGAGGGGCGGCGTTTTGCTTTACCCTGCCGGTGTTCAAGGAGCTGGAAGATGATCCGGAACATCTATCTGATTGATGACGATGATGCCGTGCGGGCGTCGCTGCACGGCCTGCTTTCGCTGCGCTCCGATCTCGTCGTGCGCAATTTTCGCTCGGGCGATCAATTTCTGGAGCGGGCCCCTGAACTCGAATCGGGCGTGCTGCTGCTCGATTATCATATGCCAGGGAAGAACGGACTCGAGGTCCTGGAGCAACTCGGCTCGCTTTCACATGGGCGGTTTCTGACCATCATTCTGACCGGGGAAGGCAATATCGACGTCGCAGTGCAGGCAATGAAGGCCGGCGCGTTGGATTTCCTCGAAAAGCCATACAAGGCGGACGCGCTGCTCGAAACGATCGACAAGGCCTTCGACCGGATTGAACATGAGAGCGCGGGATCGGCGCAGATCGAAAGCGCGCGCGCCAAAGTAGACGTCCTTTCGCCCCGAGAACGCGATGTGCTGACCGGACTGATCGAAGGTCGGTCGAATAAGGTCATCGCCTACAACCTGGCGATCAGTCCTCGGACCGTCGAGATTTATCGCGCGAATTTGATGACGAAGATGGGGGTGAGGAGTCTGTCCGAGGCGCTGCGCGTGGCATTCGCCGCGGGCCTCATTTCAGCCGGCTAGAATTGTGCCATCGGGCCAGCACTTCGCCGACGCTCCGTGTCGCGTCGCGCCCGGACAATCGCAACGGCCGTTCGGTAACATCACCCGACGATCCGTTGAGGAGGATGACCTGAAGCCAACCCGGCAGCGGGCTGCAGGCTGCTAAAGCTTCGTCGTCGGTGATCAGCACCGCTTGTTCGATCGTGGAGCCGGATAGCCCACCGGTCAACTGACCGCGCCTCAGCGTGATCACATTGAAGCCCATCATCGTCAGCTTGGCCGTCAGCGCGCTGCGCAGATCATCTTCGGAGATTTGCAGGACGACGAGATCCAGAGGCACGGCAACATCCAGATAGAAGGGTGCTGCGAAAGGCTAGCGAGCCGAAATAAGACCGTCGGCTCGGGAAACTTACGTAGCGGAGACTGTTCCCCGCTATCTTCGTCCACCAGCGGTTACTGGGCTGGTACCGGTATCCTAGGTATTTACCGCGATGCTTCAACGGCTTGATAAATCCAGCGCGCCGGTCTGCGAGGCTGAGCGCCGGCACCTTCCGCCTTCCTCGGCAACGCGCTCGGCGACCGCTTGGGACTGAACAGGAGCATAGCCAAAGCAACGCGCAATGCTCCGGAAAGCCGAGATTCCGGAATCCATCCAACGCGGTCATCGGGGAGCGTTCGTCGAACCGGTGCCTTTGGGGGTGCCAACGAGAAACGACTGAACGGCCGTGATTAGGGCGCTGGGCCGCCCTTAGCCTGATCGGGATCAGCACGATTGTCTGTATGTCGGCGACGTAACTCGGGCCCTCAAGAGGACTAGCCGCGTTGACACTTCAAGCCGACTCCCGGCGATGAAGGATTTTCATGGCCGATAAAGCTCAGCGTGCGACCGGTAACGGCGGCGAAACCCACCAGACAGCTAATGGCGCTACCCCTATTCTGACGACGAACCACGGGGTCGCGGTTTCCGACAATCAGAACAGCTTGAAGAGCGGCGTGCGCGGTCCGACCCTGCTTGAGGATTTTGTCCTTCGGGAGAAGATTTTTCACTTCGATCATGAGCGTATTCCAGAGCGCATCGTTCACGCTCGCGGCTCGGGCGCGCACGGCGTGTTTGAAGCGACCGACGATATTTCCGACCTGTCGAAGGCGGCCGTCTTTACCAAGGGTGAGAAAACCGAAGTGTTCGCGCGCTTCTCGACCGTGGCGGGCGGCGCGGGATCGGTCGACACGCCGCGCGACGTGCGCGGTTTCGCGGTCAAATTCTACACCCGTGAGGGCAATTGGGATTTGGTTGGCAACAATATTCCGGTGTTCTTCATCCAGGACGCGATCAAGTTTCCCGACTTGGTCCATTCGGTGAAAATGGAAGCCGACCGCGCTTATCCGCAGGCGGGCAGCGCTCACGATACGTTCTGGGATTTCGCATCGCTGACGCCAGAGACTACGCACATGCTGTTTTGGGCGATGTCGGACCGCACGCTACCGCGAAGCTTGCGGATGATGGAAGGGTTCGGGGTCCACACCTTCAAGCTGGTCAACGCCGCCGGCGAGGCCAGCTTCGTCAAGTTTCATTGGCGCCCCACGCTCGGCATTCAGTCGACAATCTGGGACGAGGCGCTCAAGCTTCAGGCCGCCGACAACGATTATCACCGCCGTGACCTGTTCGAAGCGATCGACACTGGTGCATTCCCGCAATGGGAGCTGGCGATCCAGGTGTTCGACCAGGAATTCGCCGAGGCCCAGCCGTACGACGTGCTCGACGCAACCAAGTTGATCCCCGAGGAGGATGTGCCGCTTCGGGTGATCGGGCGGATGACGCTCAACCGCAATGTCGACAATTTCTTCGCGGAGACCGAACAGGTCGCATTCCTACCGACCAACATCCCGCCGGGGATCGACTTCTCGAATGACCCGCTCCTCCAAGGACGGCTGTTCAGTTACCTCGACACGCAGAAGTCGCGGCTGGGCACTACCAATTTTCATCAGATCCCAGTCAACGCCCCGCGCTGCCCGTTCGGCAATTTCCAGCGCGACGGCATGATGCAGACGATGGTTCCTAAGGGCCGCGGCAATTACGAACCGAACAGCCTGGCGGACCACGGCGAGGACGGTGGTCCCCGCGAAAGCGCTGAAAAGGGTTTCGCCACGGCTAATGCCGCGACCGGCCCTGACGAAACCGGCGACAAACTGCGCATCCGTCCCGAATTGTTCGCCGACCATTACAGCCAGGCGCGGCTGTTTCTCAAATCGCAGACCGAGAGCGAGCAAGCGCACATCGCTTCCTCGTTCGTGTTCGAGCTGTCGAAAGTCGGGCTGCTCGACCAGGTGCCGCTGCGGATGCTCGCCAATCTGCGTAACGTAGATGAGGAATTCGCCAAACGCGTCGCCGATGGGCTCGGCCTGCCTCTCCCCAAGAAGGCGAAGGCCGCGCGGGAGCCGGTCAACATGGCGCCGTCCGACGCGCTGTCGATCCACAAGAAGATGAAGGACACGCTGGAAGGCCGCGCGATCGGCATCTTGATCGCCGACGGGACCGACGCCGACGCGCTCAAATCGCTCGTCGCGGCAGTAATCAAGGCCAAGGGCAAGGCGGTGGTCGTCGCGCCCAAGATCGGCGGAGCAAAGCTGTCGGACGGCAGCATGAGGAAGGCCGACGGTCAGCTCGCCGGGTCGCCTTCGCAGATCTTCGATGCGGTGGTCGTGCTATTGTCCGAAGCAGGCTGCGCAGCGTTGCTCAAGGAGGCGGCGGCGGTGCAATGGGTGATGGACGCATTCGGTCACCTTAAGGCGATCGGTGCCAGCGACGCCGCCCAGCCGTTGCTCGACAAGGCCGGTGTTATGCCGGACGAGGGCGTGACCGGATTGGACGCTGCGTTTATTACTGCGGCGACGAGGAGGTTTTACGCACGGGAGCCAAGTGTCAGGAGCTTGGCATAAACCGATGCTGATCTTGGACGTGACTTCAGAACTGTGCCGGCTTCCAAGGCCATTACGCAGCGGCGTGAGCGGCTAACAAGGAGTGCGAAGCCGACCTGTGGCCCAGCCTTTTAATCTGAACGGCCGCCGTTAGTTTGACGACGCCGGCTCAAGCACACTCTGGACCTTTTGGATTAGTACGGATTCCGACCACGGCTTTCGCACGAACTCGCCGTTATCCGGCAGGCTGTCGTTTTTTAGATGACGATGGCCCGATGTCAGTAGCAACCGAATAGCCGGCCAGCGGTTATGCACCAAACGGACGAGTTCGAGCCCATCCATGGTGCCGGGCATATCGACGTCCGAAAACAGCAGTCGAACGTCGTCGTGCTTATCGAGTATCGCCAAAGCTTCATCGGCATTCGCGGCCTCCAGAACCTTGAACCCCGCATCCTCCAGAATGCCGACGCCATGCATCCGCACAAGCATTTCATCTTCGACGACCAAAACAACGGTCTCGCACCGGGCGCTCGACATCAGGTTCTCCCGCCGGGTCAGCCCGGGATGAAAGAATGCTTGACGTGATGCGATGTTCAGAAGCTGGCCGATTATTTCGGAAATACTTTCATGGAACGATTAGCGGCATCGTAAAAGTGAAGCGAGTGTCGGTCTCGTCCGACCGTACTGTGAGCGACCCGCCATGCGCGTTGGCAATCTCGGAGGCGATATGCAGGCCCAATCCCAGCCCTTGGTGGCGGACCCGATCATCGCCGCGCTGAAATGGGTGAAATAAGCGCGCCATGGCGGATGCAGGTATCGGGGCGCCGCCATTGGTCACAGCGATCGTCAGCGTGTCGGCGTTTGTCGTCGCCTCGACCCGCACAGGCTGGTCCTTTGCGCCGTGCGTTAGCGCGTTCCCCAGAAGGTTCGAGAGGAGCTGGCCAATCCTGACCCGATCGCAATTTACCGGATCGTTTATCGAGTAGTGGGCTTCGACTTCTTGATCAGGGGCAATGGCACGAAGTTCCGCGACGACCTGGCGCAGCACCGGCTCTAGCGGTTCACTGGCGTCGCGCGACAGCGTGATACCGCCGCCCAAGCGACCACGCGCAAAGTCGAGGACATTGTCGATCAGCCCGGCGGCACGCACGACGCTGCCCTCCATGAGCGACAAGACGGTGCGCCCACGCTCCCCCAATTTCTCGCGCTCAAGCATTCTCACGCCGCTGGCGATCGCGGCCAACGGGTTGCGGAGGTCATGTCCGAGCACCGCGATGAACTGTTCGCGCAGTTCTGAATCCGCGCGTTCGGCGGCCACCGTCGCCTGCGCGGTGTCGCGCGCTTCGAGCAGGCCGAGTTCGTACGACCGGCGTTCGGCGGCGACGAACAGCGTGAAGCGAATGAAAGCAGGATGTCCCGCGTCATCGCGACGCTCGACCGCGTTGACGATCACGGGAAGCTTGCGTCCCTGCGACGTCAGCAGGTCGAGCGCTACTTCGTTGAAGCTGCCCTGGATATGCAGCATCGGCGCAAAATGCGTTTCGTAAAAGATCCGCCCGGCGACGGTCAGAAGGTCGGACAGGCGCTTGGTGGCGAGGGTCTCAGTAGTGAAACCGGTCCAGCTTGCGAAGGTCTGGTTCGCCCGGATGATGCGGCCGTCCTTGTCGGTGGAGAGATATCCACAGGGCGCGCTTTCGAAGAGGTCCTCGAAGTCGGTCGCGGCTTCTGCAGCGCCCTCGGACGAGGCACGTTCAGACAAAGGCTTTGATCGCGGCAATCGTCTCGTCCGGCGCGCTCAGGTTGGGGCAATGCCCAGTCGCATCCAGCATTACCAGCTTGCTGCCCGGCACCGCCCGATGGACATATTCTCCGACCGCGACCGGCGCGATCGAATCATAGCGGCACTGGAGGATCAGCACGCGCGCATCGACCGCGCCCAAGTCGTCGCGATTGTCGGACAGGAAGGTGGTGCGGGCGAAGCGCTTGGCGATGTCCGGGTCGGTCCGGCAGAAGCTGTTGGTCAGTTCCTCAGCAAGCTCGGGGCGATCGGGATTGCCCATGATCACCGGTGCCATCGTTTGCGACCAGCCCATGTGATTGCTGTCGAGAAAGTCCAGCAGTTCGAGGATCTGGTCCTCGCTGAAGCCTCCGACATATTCGCCATCGTCGACGTAGCGGGGTGAGGGTCCGACCAGCACGAGCTCCGAAAAGAGTTCGGGCGCCCGCCGCGCCGCGATCATCCCGATCATTGCGCTGACGGAATGCCCGACGAAGATCCCGCCGCGTATGTCGAGCGCGTGGGCGAGTGCGATAACGTCATCGGCATAGCCGTTCAGCGATGCGTATTTTGCGGCGTCATAGGCTGCAATGTCCGAACCGCCCGCTCCGACATAGTCGAACACAACGGTACGAAACTTCGCTTCGAAAGCGGGCGCGACATACCGCCACATATTCTGATCGCATCCGAACCCGTGCGCAAACATCATGGTCTTGGTGCCTTGGCCCACCAAACGAGCGTTCAGCCGCGACACGATGTCGGACTCATTGTTCGACAGGACAGGGGATTTGTCCGGCATGTCGGCGAAAGGAATCGCAGGCATATTGGGCTCCGAGCCGATGAACGGTCGCGCAGACAGGACTGTCGCGGAGCGTTGGACCGCAATGTCTAACACTGCTTCGGCCAGACTCCTATGATGTGCATTACACCGTCGGGCCGGAGGGCGGTTGCCGGGCGGCTCAAACGTTCGCGCTAGCCTTCAGCCTAACGATTCGACCAAGATTGGCAGCTTTTCGGCATGTCGGAACTGTCTATGAACGGCCGATATTAGGGCGCGAAGCCGCCGCTTCGCGACCGTCTCCGGATTCGGGTTTATGATCGCCTGCAATCACCGCGCACAGGTCTTTCCCATAAGGCGCGATTTCGCGGGCGGGTTTTTTGACGCCTCAACAAGGCGCGATGCCGAGCTGACCGCTTATGGGAGCGAAGTTCACCTCTCATGCGCGAAACGACACGATTATTGTGTTCTGGAGACTGGAAGGGAATGGTGCCCAAGGGCGGAATCGAACCACCGACACTGCGATTTTCAGTCGCATGCTCTACCAACTGAGCTACTTGGGCATATCCGGCTAAGCGCGGAAGACGCGGCCTCTAATCGCTCGAAACACCGCTGTCCAGTGCTTCCGGGTCGGCAGGTCCCGCCGGGATACGATATCCTTCGCCCAGCCATTGCAGCAGGTCGCGGTCCTTGCAGCGCCGGCTGCAGAACGGCTTGTGTGCGGGGTCGGTGATGTTGCCGCAGAGCGGGCAGCTATTGGCCTTGGTCATGACGTGAACGAGATGGGGACGCCGGTCCGCCGCGACAACTCGGCGACCAGCTCGGGATGCGCGGCCAGCCAGGCGGCGACGCGCGGTCCGGCGGACTGGACCGGCGGCACCGGCGGCGGCGTGCGTTCGATCGCGCGCAACAGGGCCAGTGCCGCGGCGGCGACAGGGTCGGCGCGGAGCAATTCCGGGAGCGAGGCGCGGCGGCGCGGGCGGACAATCTGAAGGAAGCCGAACCCGTTGATCGCGGTACGCTCGAACGGTTGGGGCAAGACGGCATCGATCGCCTCGGCCGCCGCCCGGCGCTCGGCTTTGTTGCCCAGCGTCGGAAAGTCGATCCCGATCGATCCGCCGATATCGAGCCGGACGATCGCCAGCGCCGCCGCGCGCGCCGCCGCGAGCGCGAGCGAGGCAGGGGCGCCGGGGCCGTCGACGTCGAACAGCGTCATCGCCGGGGTCGGTGACATCCGCAGCGCGCCGCCGATAAAGGCGATCTCGCCAGCCTCCGCCTCGTCGAGGACCTCGGACCAACCTGCGGCCTCGAGCGCATCGGGTTCGTGCGCGCGCAACGGGCGGACCGGAGAGCCGCTTGCCTGGCACTGTGCCAGCAGATCGTCGGCCTCGCGCGGCTCGGCCTCGCTTGCCGTGACCTTGGCGAGCTTGAGGCGGCCGGGCTCCGGGATCGGTTCACGCACGACCTCGACCGTCAATCGCGCGCCCAGCGTGATGCCGGGCGGCAAGCGCTCGATTATTGCAGCTCCGTGCGGCGTTTCGACCCGGCTCAGGCCGGTCGCGACACGCTCGATGAGTTGGCCTTTCAGCACCGCGCCGAGCTTGAGCCCGCCCGGCCGCTCGATCCGCGCCTCGATGATCCGGCCATCGTCGACCAAAGCGGCGCGCGCTTCTCCGATCCCGGCCTCATACAGCCACTCAGCCAAGCGGAAGGCCTGCCGAGGTCAGTAAGGCGCGCGTTTCGAAGATCGGCAGGCCGACGACGTTGGAATGGCTGCCCGCCAGGTAACGGACAAACGCTTCCGCCTTGCCCTGGATGGCATAGCCGCCAGCCTTGCCCATGCCTTCGCCGCTGGCGACGTACCAGTCGATCTCGGCAGGAGAGAGTGCCTTGAACGCGACGATCGTGTCGGCGACGCGGACGCGCGGGCGGCCATCGGGCCCAATCACGCACACGCCTGAAAAGACATGGTGCCGCCGCCCCGACATCAGCCCGAGCATGCGGCGCAGATCGGCCTCGTCGACCGGCTTTTCCAGGATACGGCGCCCGACCGCCACGGTGGTGTCGCCGGCCAATACGATCTCATCGGGCGCGTGCTCGACCGCCAGCGCCTTGTTCTCGGCGAGGCGCGCGACATAAGCGCGCGGCGCTTCGCCCTTGAGCGGCGTCTCGTCGATATCGGGCGCGGCCAGGCGCGCAGGCACGATCCCGATCCGCGCGAGCAATTCGCGGCGGCGAGGGCTGGTCGAGGCGAGAACGAGCTTCATTGCGACGAGCTGCGGCAAGAGACCCCAGCGTTCGCTGGGGTGACGGGGCATTATTGCGGCCCCGGTCCGCCGCGGCCCGGCATGAAGCGATAGGTGATGCGACCCTTGGTCAGGTCGTAAGGCGTGAGTTCGACGAGAACCTCGTCACCGACCAGCACGCGGATGCGGTTCTTGCGCATCTTGCCGGCGGTGTGACCCAGGATCTCATGGTCGTTTTCCAGCCGGACGCGGAACATGGCGTTGGGCAGCAGTTCAACTACCTGGCCACGCATTTCGAGAAGTTCTTCTTTAGCCAAACAATGCCTCGTGAGTATGCGGGCGCGCCGCGTGACGGGCGCCCTTAGCGGATGGGGAACGAAAAGGGAAGCTGCGCTGCCGTGCTGGGTTGGGAAGCGCATCGTGGATATGGCGATCGCGCTCCTGGGCGACAAGTGCAAAGGCGCCTGCCAAGAATTGCGCGAAAGTGCTTACGATGACGCAAATCGCCTAGGCAAGGCGCTGGCCGCGTGTCATTTTTGCCGCTTGGTCATTCGCCGGGGGTTTTACCATGCGTCGTCTTTGCGTTTCGCTTGCCGCGCTCGCAGCCTGTTTCGCCGTGCCGCTGCCCGCCGATGCCAGCGGCGATTTCGGGTGTTCGCCGAGTTGGCGGCTGAGCCACGCGAACCTGACCGGCTGCGACGACATGGCGATGCTCGGGCCTGGCAACGACACGCGAACCAACCTCACCATGTTGCTGTTCGATCGCCGCGGGTCGCTGCCCAGGCCGGGCGAGGGCGCGCCGCCGCAACCGCTCGGCGCCTTGTTCGATTGGCGCACGTTGTCGGGCTGGCTGGCTGCTCGCCCGGACAATAGCGACAGCGATTATTCCTCGGGCGAAGGGTCGCGCTGCCGGACCAATGGCAGCGGCGCGGCAGCGTTCGAGACGGCGGTCAACGCGGCCAAATTGCCGGCTGGCGAGGGCGTCGCGCTGATCGCGGCGCGCAAGGCGCTCAGCCCCGATTGCGCCAAGTCCGGCGCGAGTGCGAGCACTGCGCTCGACGGGCAAGTGAAGTCGCCCGCGGGCCAGGCGTTCGCCGCCTATCTCGCCGGCGCACAGGCTTTTTACGACGGCGATTTCGACGCGGCGGGAACGCGGTTCGCCAGCCTTGGCGGCGCGCGCGACGGCTGGCTACGCGAAACCGCGCGCTACATGGCGGCGCGGGTCGAGGTGAACCGCATCCAGGTCGGACTGTTCGACGAATATGGTAATCCCAAGGACTTCAAGACGGTCGACCAGAAGGTCGTCGCCGCGGCCGATGCCGGCTTGCACGCCTATCTCAAGGACTATCCCAAGGGGCTCTATGCTGCATCGGCGCGGGGATTGCTGCGGCGAGTCTATTGGTTCGGCAGCAAGCGCGATCTGCTCGCGCAGCAATATGTCGCGCTGTTCGTGCAGCCTGCGGCGTCGCGCGGGCTCAACGACGTCGATCTCGCCGAGGAGATGGACACCAAGCTGCTTCCCGATCTGACGATCGGTGACACGCGCGATCCGACTCTGCTAGCGGTGCTTGACCTCAAACGGATGCGGATGGCGGACGACGAGGTCAGCGCGGGATGCTGTACCCATCCGATCACGCTCGACGAGATCACTGGCCAGCGCGGCGCGTTCGCCGGCAACCAGCCGTTGTTCGACTATCTTGTCGCCGCGCACCAATTCTATGTCGGCAAGAAGCCGGCCGAGGTGCTCAAGCTGATCCCCGACGCGGCGCGGCAATCGAGCTTCAATGAGGTCCAGTTCAGCCGCCAGATGCTGCGCGGCATGGCGCTGGAGGCGGTCGGCGATCGCAACGCGCGTGGTTTCTGGCTTGAAATGCTGCCGGGCGCGAAACTTGATGCGCAGCATTCGGCGCTCGAACTCGCGCTTGCCTGGCATGACGAGCGCACGAACGGGCTGACGCGGGTATTCGCACCCGACTCGCCAGTCGACGACGCGATGTTGCGCGGTATCTTGCTGAAGAACGTCGCCGATGCCGGGCTGCTTCGCAAACAGGCGACCGGGGCGAAGGCGCCGCACGAACGCCAGCTTGCGCTGTTCACCTTGCTTTACAAGGAATTGAGCCGCGGCGCATATCGCGATTTCGGCACCGACGTCGCGCTGGTGCCGGCGGGTGCGGCGGCCGACACCAATTTCTATGATCTGCTGGGGTCGCAGGCATTGCCGCTCGGCCTGTTCCTCAAGCCGACCCAGCCTACGGACATCGACTGCCCGACGCTCAAGCGCGTCGCATCGGATCTCGCCGCGACGCCAGGTAGTGCACATGCCCGGCTGTGCCTGGCCGACTTCTTCCGCGCCAATGGGTTCGACCAGTTTGTGCTCGACACCCAGCCGCCCAAACAGGATCTCGGCGGGACGAAGACGCTCTTCGCCGGGCCGGTCTATTCGCGGCTGGAGGTGTATAAGTCGATCGTCGCCGACCCCAAGGCGCCCGGTGACGACAAGGCCTATGCCTTGTTCCGTGCGGTCAATTGCTATGCACCCTCGGGGAACAATTCGTGCGGCGGGGTCGATGTCGACAAGAACGTGCGCAAGGCGTGGTTCGCGCGGCTGAAGAGCGATTACCCCAAGTCGCGCTGGGCGAGCGAGCTGCGTTATTATTGGTAGGCGGTGATCCGCGCCGTCATCGCGATCGTGGCCCTGGGCACCGCGCTGCTGCCGGTCCCGATCGCGCGCGAGCGGGCGGAGGCGCCTGCTTATGACGCCGTGTGGCTATGGGCTGGGGTGAGGGCCCAGCCCGCGCTGGCGACGGCCAAGCGATTGTATCTTTTGCAGGGCCAAATCGAGGCGACCGACCCGGTTCGCTACGCAGCGCAACGCGCGGCAATCCCGCGGCTGGGCAATCGAGAGGTCTGGATGGTGGTGCGGGTCGAGACACTCGCCTGGTCGCCCGCCATCTATGACCAATTGCTCGCGGCGCTGGGGCGGTGGCGCGCGGCGGGCAATCGCGTCGTCGGCGTGCAGATCGATTTCGACGCACGAACGCGACATCTGGAAGATTATGCCGCGTTTCTACGGGGCTTGCGCGGGCGGCTGCCGCGCGATTGCCGGCTGGGGATCACTGGGCTGCTCGACTGGAGCGCGAACGGCGATCCCAAGGGGCTCGATGCGCTGGCCGGCGTGATCGATGAGGCGGTGCTGCAGATCTATCAGGGACGCCACGTCATCCCTGGGTATCAGGCGTATCTCGCCAAGCTTGATCGGCTGAAGCTGCCGTTTCGGATTGGGTTGCTTCAGGGGGGCGAGTGGCAGCCGCCGCCTGGGCTGGAGGCCAATCCGTGGTTTCGGGGGTATGTGATCTTCCTGCGGAATCCGGATTAGGCGTTTGGGCTGTTTAGTCCCTCCCCTTCAGGAGAGGGGCTCTAACTTAAGACACCGGACACGCTCGCTTAGCCAGACCCTTCTGCAGCAAGCCGGCGCGGTTCGCCCGCAAATCCGCGCCGCTCCGCGCCTGCGGCTCCGGCCCATCCGCGAGCCCGCGCCACAGCGCCGCATTGAAGCGCGGCGTGTCGAGCCGGTCCTCGCTGGTAAAGTTCTGGCCCTGCATCGCCGCCGCCCACCAGCCGGCATCGCGCGGCGGGCAGATATTGGCGGTTGTCTTCGCGGCGAAGCGGTCGGCCGGGATCGGTAGTTTGGTCCCGCGCAGCACATCGGCGGCGCGCGCGCGGAAGTCCCAGTCCTTTTGGTTCAGGTCGAACACATCCGCCATCGGCGCCGCTAGCGCGTCGTTGAGCCCGAGCGGCGGCAGGCCGAGCACCGCCTCGATCGTGCGCAGCATGCTGACCGTGGTGTAGCGGGTGGTGACCAGCGCGTGTTGCTTGACATACGGCCCGACGACGAAGGCGATGCTGCGCCGCGCGTCGACATGATCGCCGCCATTCTGGGCATCGTCCTCGATCACGAACACCAGGGTCGAGTCCTTGAACGAGCTGTTGGCGATGCGTTCGAGCACCATGCCGAGCGAATAATCATTGTCGGCCATTTCAGTCTCGACCGTATTCACGCCGTCGACGGCTTCCTTGAAGTCGCCGAAATGGTCGTGGCTGAGCCGCAGCAGCGTCAGCGCAGGCATCGTCCCCGCCTTATCCTGCTGGTCGAATTCGCGCCGCCATTCGAGCATGCGCCAATAATCGGGGAGTTTCTGGTCGAAGCCGCGGAAATAGGGATCGCTGCGGCTGGCGAGGTCGCGGTCAGCGGGGGTCCAGATCGTGCGCTTGTCCTTGAACGGCTCACGCAACAGCGGGACGAAACCGGGCGACTCGCTGTCGTACACCGAGGCATCGGCGAAACCGTAATTGCGCACGGTCAGCCCGGCGCGGATCGCCGCGTTCCACAAATAGCCTTGGCCCGGGAGCTTGTCGTCATCGGCATCGGGCGCGTTGAGCAGAGCGGGGCCTGGCATCAGATCGGGATCGTCGGGATGGCGGGGATCGGCCTTGCGGCGCTCGGCGAGGGTCAGGCTGGTCGCAACGTTGCGATCCGCTTCCTCCGATTCATAGGCTAGCCCGCGCGCCGCATAGTTCACCGGCGCGGTCTTTTCGAGCAGATCGGGGACGCGTCCGGCGGTGGTCCAGGTCCAGCCGGTGCTCGATTGCTCGCCTGAATCGTAGAAATTGTCGAGCGTGACGAAGTCGCGCGCCATGTCGTGATGGTTCGGGCTCAGCGCCTCGCCCAGGATTGCCAAACTGGGGTCGCCATTGCCCACCTCGAGGTCGCCGAGCACCTGATCATAGGTGCGGTTTTCCTTCACGATGAAGACGACATGCTTGATGCGCTTGGCGACCTCGACCATCCGCGCTTCGGCGGCTCGGCGGGCAGTGGCATTCGACAGGCCGATATTGTCGGCGACCTGCAGCGTGGTCTTCGCCAGCGCACGGCCATCGGGCATCGCGAACTGCAGCAGCCCGGCTTTTTCGAGCTGGAAGATGTACTGATTGGCCGCGCCACATGCGCTCGGCTGCGCCTTCTCAACCGCCAGTTTGGGCGCGCAGCCGCGCGGATTGGGGCCGGGCGGGCTCTTGCGGTTGACGACGAAGACGCGCGTGCCGTCGGCGCTGGTGGCAACCGCGCTAGGATACCAGCCGGTCGGCACGACGCCGACCACTTCGGCGGTCGATGCGCCGGGGGTGACCATCGCCAGTGCGTTGATCCCGCCATAAGTGACGAGCAACGTCCCAGCCGGCGTGAGCGCGAGGCCATTGGGGTTCAGCCCCTTGCCGAGCTGGCCCGACGACAAGCTGTCGGGCAGCCCGAGCCGTGGCTCGCCGGCGAGCGTGTCGGTCGCCAGATCGACGATCGCCAGGCGATCGGCATTGTCCTCGGTGGCGTAGAGGCGGCGGGTGCGCGGCGCAATCAGCAACGCGGTCGGCTCGCCGGTCGTCGCGATCCGTTTGACGACGCGGATCGACCGGCCGGGGACATCGAGCGCGACGATCTGCCGGTCGCGCGGTGCCGAGACATAGGCGCGGTTGTTATCGCGCCACACGATCGCGAAGGGGAATTCGCCGCCGGGCTGCCCCGCCGCGGCTGGGTCGATCTTGCCGGGCCGCAAATCCTGTTCGGCAATAATCGCATGGGTCGCGAGGTCGATCAGCGTGACCGAATCATTATAATAATTGGCGACCAGCAAGCGCTTGCCGTCGGGGCTGATCGCGACCCCGGCTGCTTGTGGTTTGACGTCGACGCCGTTGCCGGTCGGATGGCCGAGTTTGATTGGGCTGCTCGCGGGCGCGAACCCGGTCTTGCCGCGGCGGAACAGATGAACGACGTCGTCGACCCCGCCGCCGACCGCGAAGCCTCGCCCGTCGGGCATCCAGGCGACGCCTGAATAGGCGTTGGGCACGACCAACGTCTGCTCCAGCCGCGCGCCGGCCCGGCCGATGCGGTAGGCGAAGACATATTGGCCGGATTGGGCGTCGACGATCTTGCCGTCGGGGCCGTTGAAACGATTGAACCCGCTGGTCAGCACCAGCATCTCGCGACGATCGGGACTGACCGCGATCGCCGCAGCACCGTCGGCGACATAATCGGGATGCGGACCGACCCGCGACACCAGCGGACGGAACACCGCACCGGGCGCGGCGAGCGGGGTGAGCGACTGGCCGGTCGGCAATTGCTGCGCGGATGCCGCCGCGCCAAGCCCGGCGACTAGTCCGATTAGCGCGCGCATCCTCATTCACGTCTCCCGTTCATCCGGGGCGGATAGGACGCGGTTGCTACGCTTCGATGACGTAGCCCTATTCGGCTTCGTCCGAGCCCTCGTCTGAGTCCGCGCCGGTATGGAAATAGGCCTCGACCGGGCCCGACAGCTTGATCGTCAGCGGGTTGCCGTGGCGATCGACTTTCTTGCCGAGCGCGACCCGGACCCAGCCTTCCGAGATCGAATATTCCTCGACATCGGTGCGCTCGGCACCCTTGAAGCGGATGCCGACGCCGCGCTGCAACGCGTCCTGGTTGAAGAACGGGCTGCGCGGATTGCTCGACAAATGATCGGGGGGCGTATCGGTCATGGCGCGGGCTATTGCCGCGACCGCGCCCAAAATGCAAACGGCGCGGGAGAGCCGAAGCCTCCCGCGTCGTTCCGCTCAGTTCGGCGGCTGCTTAGTTGCAGACGCGTACCCGTACGCTGCGATCCCAATAGGGGTCATAGCGGCGCTCGACCCAGCAATGGCGATAGTCGCGATAGCGATAGGCATAATAGCCGTCGGTCGGATAATAGCCGCGCTCGCGATAATAATAGTCATCGTAATCAGCGCGATAGCCGCGGCTACGATAATAATAATCGCGGTCGTAGCGGTCATTCGCCGACGACGCGATCGCCGCGCCCAGTGCCAGACCGACAACGCCGCCCGCGATCGCTGCGCCGGTGCTGTCGCCGCCACGGTGCCAGCGATGATAATAACGCTGGGCATCGGCCGGGGCTGCCGCGGTCAGCGCGGTGGCTGCGAGCGTCGTGCCCAGGACGGCCTTGGTCAGAAGCTTGTTCATTTCGAACCTCCAATCATCACTCGGTTCCGACAGACTAAACGCAGACTGTCCGAGCCTGTTGCATCCTTCTATGCGAGTCGGTCTGAATGGCCGCTGAGACGGGCGTTCACTTGGGATTTAGGTAGGGAGATATCGGATGGCGTACTGGTTCCTGCGGTCGGAGCCCGAAGTCTATGGCTGGGATCATCTGATCCGTGACGGCGGCACCGAATGGGACGGCATCCGCAATTACACCGCGCGCAATTTCCTCAAGGACATGCAGGTCGGCGATCAAGCGATCCTCTATCATTCCAACACCGAAAAGGCCTGTGCCGGGATCATGGAGATCACGCGCACCTGGAAACCCGATGGCGAAAAAGGCGACTGGGCGTCGGTCGCGGTCAAGCCGGTCAGGCCATTGAAGCACCATGTCACGCTGGCCGAAATGAAGGCCGAACCACGCCTCGCCAAGATCGAGGTGCTGCGCCAGTCGCGACTGTCGGTGACGCCGGTGCGCGATGACGAATGGGCGGTACTGACGGAAATGGCGCAGGGGTGAGCACAGGCGCCCTCCATCTGATCACCGGCAAGATCGCTGCGGGCAAATCGACCTTGTCGGCGAAACTGGCGGCGGAGACGGGCGGGTTGGTGCTGGCCGAGGACTATTGGCTGCCGACGCTCTATCCCGCGCAGATCACCTCGCTCGACGATTATCGACGCGATAGCGGGCGGTTGCGGACAGCGATCGCGCCATTGATCGTCGATCTGTTGCGGCGTGACCTGACGATCATCCTGGATTTTCCGGCGAACACTGTCGCCAGCAGGACGTGGATGCGCGGATTGGCCGATGCGGCGGGAATCACTGCGACGCTGCATTTCCTCGATCTGCCCGACGATATTTGCCGCGCCCGTCTCCATGCGCGAAACGCGGCGGGGACGCACGCTTACCAGGCGAGCGATGCCGAGTTCGACCAGTTCACGGCACATTTCGCGCAGCCAGAAGGGAGTGAAGGCTTCCGGATCGTTCGATACGCGGCCGATTGATCGAAAGGCAGCGGCGGTATGACCTATCTGTTCGGCCCGTTCCGGCGTTGCATGTATTTTCGCAGCCGTGCGACGCGCCGTGAACTGTGGGCGTTCACCCTGCTGTTCGCGACGCTACAGGTCGGCATCTTCGTCGGTTCAGCTGTAGTCGCCGCATTCGTGACTCCGATGATTACTGAAGCTCGTCGGGACCCAATCTTTACCTGGGCCATCAGGTCGATGCTGATCGTGGTCGTCCTGTTCGTCCTGCCCATGCTCGCCGTGCAGGTCAGGCGGTTGCACGACCTCAGTCTGAGCGGCTGGTTTGTCCTTCTCCACGCGCTGCCCCTGGTCGGCTCGCTCATTCTGATGGCGATGATGCTCTTGCCCGGCAAGCGTGGACCCAACGCTCATGGGCTTGATCCTCGCACCGGGAGGCCAGGGTTGACCAGCGTGTTCAACTGATGCGCGAAGGGTATCGCGCCATCGCGCGTTAAGCTGGCAAGGACCAGACTGGATGACGTGCTGATGAGGTTCACCAGCGCTGCGCGGGAGGCCGCGGCGGCTGACAACGACGATGCGGTGATGGCGCGCATCGCCGGACGCGACGCCGTGGCGTTCGGCCGCGTGGTCGACGCGCATGCCGCGATGCTCCATCGCATTGCCTATCGCATGATCGGCGATGCGGCGGAGGCGGAGGACGTCGCGCAAGAAGCGTTGCTGCGCTTGTGGGCATCGGCCGAACGCTGGCGGCCGGGCCAAGCGGGGATCGCGGCGTGGCTGACGCGGGTCGCGGTCAACCAATGCCTCGATCGCCTCAGGCGACGGCGTTTCGCCAGCGAGGAGGAGCCGCCAGAACGCGCCGACGACGCGCCGGGGGCGGAGGATCTGGTCGAAGAAGGACGCTTGCGCGGCGCGGCGAGGGCGGCGCTGGGCGACCTCAGCGAACGGCATCGCGCCGCGATCGTGCTGACCTATTATGAGGAGTTACCCAATTCGATGGCCGCGGACGCGCTGGAGCTGAACCTGAAGGCGTTCGAGTCGCTGTTGTTGCGCGCACGCGGTGCCATGCGCGCGGCGCTGGCGGCGCGGGGACTGACCTCGTTGACCGGGGAGGTCGCGTCATGAACGCGAACGAGATGGATTTCACTGCCGCCGAACGTGCCGCGCTCGACCGCGTTTCGGTGCCCGCGATGCGGCCCGGTTTCGCTGCTGAGATCGTCTCGGCGGCAACCGCCGGGGTCCGTGTGCCACCGCGACGGCCCGTGCGGAGCGGCTGGCGCGCGCATGGCCGCATGCTGATCGGCGCCGGCGCGCTCGTACTGGCGAGCGCGACCGCGGCGGCGACCGGCTGGTTCGGCAAGCTGCCGATCGCGATCCCCGGCATCACGCGGACCGTCGTCGTGCCCGAGGTGAAGAAGCCCAAGCATTTGGTGCACAGGGAAAAACCCAAGGCGCCGGTCGGGCAAGCTGAGGTAGCGGCTGCGGTACCCGAGGCCGCACCGGTTTTACCATTGGAATCGGCGCCGCTCCCGCAATGGCGCGTGCAGCGCCAAGCGCGCATCGCGGCGGGGCTGCCGATAAACCGACCGCTGGTGCGCCGTGCGCTAATGGCCCGGTTCCGCGCCATGCCTGTCGCGCAGCGTCAGGCGGCGGTTGCCGAATGGCGGCGGATCAAGGCGCTGCCTCCGCCCGAACGCAAGGCAGAGATCGCCAAGCTCAAGGCCGATTATCTCGCGACCCACCCGCGCGTCGCCGCGCAAGTGGAAAGACGGCTGGAGGCGAGGTCGGCGCTGGCGGCGTCCGCGGGCGATCCGATCAAGCCGGACGCCGCGCTTCCCGGCCGCACGATCGGGCCCGACGCGGCGATGGCCAATCCCCTTACGCCGCAAGAGCGATTCGAACGACGCCAGGCGCGGCGCCAGTGGTGGATGCAGCGGCGCGCGATGCGGTTGCGATCCGGCCAACCGTTGCCTGGCGATCGACCCGACGAAGGGCAAAGCGCGCCCGAGCGTTGAACGCAAAGACGGGGCTGCCTTCCTCCAATTTCGGCAGCTCCGTCGCCGGCTTCGGATCAGGCGTCGCTCGGCTGGCGGAGAGTCACTGCGATCTCGGACAGCGGCACGCCGGTTTCGGCGTCGACCACCAGCGGCGTGACCGTCCGCCCGCTGTTCGCGTCAACCAGGTCGCTCATCGCGCCTTCGCCGAAATGCTTGCGCGCCCAGCCCCCCAGCGCCTGCAGCACCGGTAGATAATCGCGCCCCGCTTCGGTCAGGACATATTCGTCGCGTGGCGGGCGGTCATTATAGCGTCGGCGCTCGAGCAGGCCTGCCTCGACCAGCGCCGCCAGTCGCTTGGTCAGGATGTTCGGGGCGATCCCCAGGCCCTTTTGAAAATCGTCGAACCGCGTTTGGCCAAGCCCCGCATCGCGCAGGATCAGCATGCTCCACGCATCGCCCGCGCGTGCCAGTCCGCGGCCGACCGGGCAGATGCCCCAGGATAATTTCTCAGCGTCCATTGCAAAATGATAGTCACGTTACTATCAAAATGCAAGCCGCTCGACTCGGTGCCGGGCGCGAAGGAGGAATTCGATGACACAAGCTCTCAACCAGACCGCGCTCATCACTGGCGGGTCGACCGGCATCGGCGCGGTTTATGCCGATCGCCTAGCGCATCGCGGCTACGATTTGATCCTGGTGGCACGCGACCAGGCCAGGATGGAGGCGCTGGCCGAGCGCCTGCGCGGCGAGACCGGCCGCGGGATCGAGGTGGTTCGCGCCGACCTCACCGATCGCGCCGACCTGGCGCGCGTGGCGGGCCGGTTCGCCGTCGATCCCACGATCACCTTGCTGGTCAACAATGCCGGCCTGTCGATGACCGGGGATGCGATCTCGGTCGATCCAGTCGAGATCGAGCGGTTGGTCGCGCTCAACATTACCGCGCCGACCGTGCTGGCCGGCGCCGCGGGCAAGGCCTTCGTCGCGCGTGGAGAAGGGTCGATCGTCAACCTGGCCTCGGTCCTCGCCTTGGTCACCGAGATGTTCGACGGCGTCTATTCGGGATCGAAGGCCTATCTGCTCAATCTTAGCCAGAGCCTCGCTGCGCAATATGGCGCCAAGGGGCTCTATGTGCAGGCGGTGCTGCCGGGCGCGACGCGAACCGAAATCTGGGAACGGTCGGGCAAGGACGTCAATGCGTTTCCGCCCGAATGGGTGATGGATGTCGATGATCTGGTCGACGCGGCGCTGGCCGGGTTCGACCGTCGCGAGACCGTGACGATCCCGCCGCTCGCCGACGCCGATTTGCCGCAATGGGAAAAAATGCAGGAATCGCGCGTGGCCCTGGGCGGCAAGCTCAGCAATCGCGCGGTGGCGGACCGCTATCGCCAACCTGCGTTGGTCTGAACCGGACGGGCGCCCGCTCGCCGGGCGCCCTGCCGACGCTGGCATTTGCCGCCAGCCATGGTTAAGCTGCGCGCGATTCCAGAAATAGGAGAGGCGCGTGGCAGAGTTTTCCCGGCGTGAGATCGGCGCGATATTGGGAACGTTCTCAACGATGGCGGCCGCCAACCCGGCGCTGGCTGCCGGCGCGGTGAAAGAGCGCCGTTTCCCCAAGGGATTCAAATGGGGATGCGCGACCGCGGCTTATCAGGTCGAGGGCGCCGCCAAGGAAGATGGTCGCGGCGAAACCAATTGGGACATCTTCTCGCACACGCCGGGCAAGGTCGCGAATGGCGACACCGGCGACGTCGCCTGTGACAGCTATCATCGCTATCGCGACGATCACCAACTGCTCAAGAACCTCGGCGTCTCGACCTACCGGATGTCGCTCGCCTGGTCGCGCATCTTCCCGGAAGGACGCGGCCAGCCCAACCAGGCCGGGGTCGATCATTATAACCGCGTGATCGACGACCTGCTGGCCAACGGCATCACGCCCTACGTCACCCTGTTCCACTGGGACTTGCCCTCGGCGCTGCCTGGTGGGTGGCAGTCGCGCGACACCGCCAAGGCGTTTGCCGATTATGCCGGGTTCGTGGCGGGCAAACTCAGCGATCGCGTGAAGCATTTCATGACGACCAATGAATTCGCCTGCTTCACCGATCTCGGCCACAGAGAGGGTATCCACGCGCCCGGCCTCAAGCTCGATCCGGCCGGGGTCAATCAGGTGCGCCATCACGGCGTCCTGGCGCATGGCCTAGGCGTCCAGGCGATCCGCGCGATCGCCAAGGCGGGGACGAAGGTCGGGCTCGCCGACAATCCCTCCATCACCGTGCCGGTAATTGAGACCCCCGAGCATATCGACGCGGCACGCAAGGCGATGCGCGAGGTCAATGCCGCCGCGCTGACCGCGGTGATGGAGGGGCGCTATATCGACAGCTACCTGACGGCGCAGGGCGCGGCCGCGCCCAAGGTCGAGGAGGGCGACATGAAGGCGATCGGCAGCCCGCTCGATTTCGTCGGGATCAACGTCTACGCGCCGCAATTCGTCCGGGCAGACAATAATGCGCAGGGCTATTCGGTCCTGCCGATGCTGGCGTCGTCGCCGCGCATGGCCTCGCCCTGGCTGCGCGTCGGACCTGAATCCGCATATTGGGCAGTGCGCAACACGACCGATTTGTGGAAGCCGAAAGCGATCTACATCACCGAAAACGGCTGTTCGGCGGACGATCCGGTGAGCGACGGTCGGATAGATGACGCCGACCGGGTGATGTATCTGCGCAATTACATCGGGCAAGCGCAACGCGCCACCTCGGAGGGATTGCCGCTGGCCGGCTATTTCCTGTGGAGCCTGATGGACAATTTCGAATGGGCCGACGGCTACGGCAAAAGGTTCGGCATCCATTATGTCGACTTCGCGACGCAGAAGCGCATCCCTAAGCTGAGCGCTGCCTGGTATCGTGAACTGATCCGGCGCAATGCGCTCGTTTGAAGTCTCATGCGGTGCCGGCCCGCTCCCCCACCCGACCTCCCATAGAATATCCTGATTGGAGGTTGGGTGGGGGAGCGGGCCGGCACCGTCTCAGCTAAGCTGCAAACGACTTTAGCGGCGAACGGGGGTTTCCGAGCACGCCGGATACGCTATCGGGCGGCTCCTGCGTGTTTGGAGACGTGATGTGCGGTTCGCGAAGCTGACGGTTCTGGCTTTGGCATTTGGCGCGACTGTGTCGGCGGCGGCGCCGCAGAAAGCGGCCGCCCCTAAAGAGCCGCCGATCGTTCGTGTCCGGATGACCACCTCGGCAGGCGTGATCACGATGGCGATCGACGTCCGGCACGCGCCCAAGACCGGGACGAATTTCCTCGCTTATGTCGATGACGGCCGTCTCGATGGTACCCGTTTCTATCGCGCGGCGCGGCGCAAAGGGGCGCCCAATCTCGGTTTCGTCCAGGGCGGGATCGATACCGATGCGCGGCGCCGGCTAGAGCCCGTGCCGCTCGAGCCGACCAGCAAGACGGGACTGCACCATGTCGACGGCGCAATCTCGATGGCGCGCTACGACAGCCCCAATTCGGGGACGGCCAATTTCTCGCTGATGGTCGGTGCCAGTCCCAATATGGACGCGCGGCCGGGATCGCCCGGCTATGCCGTGTTCGGCCGCATCGTCGGCGGGATGGATGTGGTGAAGCGGATCCTGGCGATGCCGACCAGTCCCGGCGGCGAAGGCGCGATGAAAGGCCAGATGCTGCTAAAGTCCGTAACGATCATCCGCGCGCAACGGCTCGACGGCACGCCCAAACCGACCGGCCGCCCGAAAGTGTGGGAATTGTTCGCCGGGATGAAGTGAAACGCAAAAGCCCCGCGCGATGCGAACCGCGCGGGGCTTTGCTGACCGACAGGTCGGATCGAAGGATCAGCCTTACGCTGCCTGCTTCGCCCGGCTGGCGCGCTTCCGCTCATGCGGATCGAGATAGCGCTTGCGCAACCGGATCGACTTGGGCGTCACTTCGACCATCTCGTCGTCGTCGATATAGGCGATCGCCTGTTCCAGCGTCATCTTCTTCGGCGGGGTCAGGCGGATCGCGTCGTCCTTGCCGCCCGAGGCGCGGAAGTTGGTCAGCTGCTTCGCCTTCATCGGATTGACCTCGAGGTCATCCGGCTTGGCGTTCTCGCCGACGATCATGCCCTCATACAGGGCCTCGCCATGTCCGACGAACAGGATGCCGCGCTCTTCGAGCGGGCCGAGCGCGTAGCTGTTGGCCTCGCCCGATCCGTTGGAGATGAGCACGCCGTTCTTGCGGCCCTCGATATTGCCCTTGTGCGGGCCGTATTTCTCGAACAGCCGGTTCATGATGCCGGTGCCGCGCGTGTCCGACAGGAACTCGCCGTGATAGCCGATCATGCCGCGGCTGGGCGCCGAGAAGGTGATGCGAGTCTTGCCGCCGCCCGACGGGCGCATGTCGGTCAGCTCGGCCTTGCGGATCGCCATCTTCTCGACGACTGTGCCCGAATATTCCTCGTCCACGTCGATGATGACGGTTTCGTAGGGCTCGGTCTTCTTGCCGCTCTCATCCTCGCCGAACAGCACGCGCGGGCGGCTGATGCCGAGCTCGAACCCCTCGCGGCGCATCGTCTCGATCAGCACGCCGAGCTGGAGTTCGCCGCGGCCGGCGACTTCGTAGCTGTCGCGGTCGGCGGCTTCGGTCACCTTGATCGCGACGTTGCTCTCGGCTTCGCGGAACAGGCGGTCGCGGATCATGCGGCTGGTCACCTTGGTGCCTTCGCGGCCCGCCATCGGGCTGTCGTTGACGGCGAAGCGCATCGACAAGGTGGGGGGATCGATCGGCTGCGCGTGGAGCGGCTCGGTCACTTCGGGGTCGCAGATCGTGTTGGACACCGTGGTGTGCGTCAGGCCCGCGATCGAGATGATGTCGCCTGCCTGCGCCTCGTCGGTCGGCACGCGCTCGAGCCCGCGGAAGGTCAGGATCTTCGACGCGCGGCCGGTCTCGACGACGTTACCGTCATTATCGAGCGCGTGGATCTGCTGGTTGGTCTTGACCGAGCCCGAGAAGATCAGGCCGGTCAGGATGCGGCCCAGGAAATTGTCGCGGTCGAGCAGAGTGACGAGGAACTTGAACGGCCCGTCGGGATCGGCCGACGGGGCGGGGACATGCTCGACGATCTTCTCGAACAACGGGGTGAGCGTGCCTTCGCGCAAGCTCGGATCCTCGTTCGCGTAACCGTTGCGGCCCGAGGCATAAAGCACCGGGAAATCAAGCTGTTCGTCGGTCGCGTCGAGACTGACGAACAGGTCGAACACTTCGTCGAGCACTTCCTGGATGCGCTCGTCGGGGCGATCGACCTTGTTGACCACGACGATCGGGCGGAGACCGAGCGCGAGCGCCTTGCCGGTGACGAACTTGGTCTGCGGCATCGCGCCTTCGGACGCATCGACCAGCAGGATGACGCCATCGACCATCGACAGGATGCGCTCGACCTCACCGCCGAAATCGGCGTGGCCAGGCGTGTCGACGATGTTGATGCGAGTCTTGTGCCCGGCATGATCGTCCCACTCGACGCTGGTGCACTTGGCGAGGATCGTGATGCCGCGCTCTTTTTCGAGGTCGTTCGAGTCCATCGCGCGCTCTTCGACGCGCTGGTTGTCGCGGAAAGTGCCGGATTGGCGGAAAAGCTGATCGACGAGCGTGGTCTTACCATGGTCGACGTGGGCGATGATCGCCACGTTGCGGAGGCTCATGAGATATCCTGATTGGAGCGCCCGAAGGCGGGTTCGGGGGCGCGCATAGCGTAATTTGTGCGGTGCGGGAAGAGGCGTGGGGAGCTGCGCCATCATTCGGCGACCACCGAAGCATCGAACGGTCGGCCGGCGCTATCCGCCGGGCATTTCGAAGGATGATGCCGATGTATGCTGATGACGACGCCCGCCGCTATGTCGAGCGCTGGTTCTGGACGCTCGATGATCTCGCTCAGGCAGTGGGCGTAACGCCGGCGCGGATCGAGCACTTGATCGCCGCCGGATGCGCCCCGGGGCCGATCTATGCCAGAGGCGCCGATGGCTGGTGGAGCGCGCTCGGCGCGGCCGGTGCAGCGCCTGCGGGCGAGCATTGGTTCAGCCCCGGCGCCGCCTGGGGATTGCGCCAGGCGGAATTGGCGACGCGCAGCGGGAACTCGCCGCCGGAGGCGGCGGCCATGGTGCGTGATAGTTTCGCGGATCGGTTCGCGATGGCACTCGGCCATCAGCGATATGCGCGCCTCGCCTTTGCCGGCTGCTTCTCGGGCGATACGATCGATCCCGATGCGGCACGCGTTGCGGCGCGCGACGAATGGGCGTCGTGGCTTCGGGGTGGCTATGGCGTCTGCCTGCGCATCTTCACCGCGGAAACGTGCGTCGCCAAGGAAGCCCTGGGCGCATGGCTGAAGGTCGCTGTGGCCGAGCCCGATTACGATGCCGGCGCCTTGCTCGCCGATGCTGAAATACTGGCGGGACTGCTGCTGCCCTTCGCACCTTGGCAGCGTCCGACCGGAACGCCCGGGCGCACGATCGATCGCCTGTTGCGGGAACAACGCCTCGGCGACGACCGGCCCTATGCCTGACTGCGGTTGACGCTTGATCCTTTCGCGACGCCCGGCGATGACCGGACGATACAGGGAAGGCGATCATGACGCGGCTCAAGATTTCGGTAGTTGTCGGCAGCGTTCGCGAAGGGCGCATCTCGCTGCCGATCGCGCATTGGGTGATGGACCGGATCGCCGCGCGCGCCGAGTTCGATGCCGAACTGCTCGACCTGGCCGAATGGGATCTGCCGATGTTCGCCGAGCCCAATCCGCCAGCAACCGGGCGCTATACTAGTGAGAAGCAGCGCGCCTGGGCGGCAAGGATCGGTGCCGCCGACGGCTATATCCTGGTCGCGCCGGAATATAATCATGGCATGAGTGCGGTGCTCAAGAACGCGCTCGATACCGTCTATGCCGAATGGGGTCGCAAGCCGGTCGCGTTCGTCGCGCATGGCGGGATGGGCGGCGCGCGATCGGTCGAGCAACTTCGCCAGGTCACCGTTGCAATGGAAATGGCGCCGCTCAGCAGCGCAGTCCATCTGCAGGGCGCTGCGAAGCTGCGCGAGGGCGACCGGTTCAATGCGGGTGAAATAGAGGACAGACGGATCTCGGTATTGTTCGACGAATTGCTATGGTGGGGCAGCGCGCTGAAGGCGGCGCGACAGGGGGGCTGATACCGATGCGGAGGATCCTGTATTTCGCGCTGGCCACGGCGCTTGCGAACCCTGCCATGCCAGCGTTGGCGCAACAGGTCGTCGATCCCGATGCCGATACCAAGGTCGCCAATCCCGCATTCGCGACCGGCAAGGGGCCGGTCGTGATGGTCGATTCGGGGCATGACGAGCGCCAGACGCTGGCGACCGATTATGCGCCGTTCGGGGCGCTGCTAACGCATGACGGCTATGTCGTGCGCGATTTTGACCAGCCGATCTCCGCCGCCAGCCTGGCCAAGTCGGACGTGCTGGTGATCGTGGATCCGGTGAACCCGAAGGATCCGCCCAAGGCGCCCAAATACCAATCGACCTCCGCCTTCACGTCGCAGGAAATCGCGACCATCGCCGACTGGGTGAAAGGCGGCGGAGCGCTGCTGATGATCGCCGATCATCCGCCCTACGCCGGCGGCCTGCGTGCTTTGGCCGCCTCGTTCGGCTTCGATATCGAGATGTATGCTGCACAGCATGTTCCCAAGGAGGAATTCTTCAGCTTCGCGAACGGCGGCCTGGTCGACGGCCCGCTGACGCGCGGGCTGCCGCAGATACAGACCTTTTATGGCGCGGCTTTCACCGCGCCCGCTGCCGCCACGCCATTGCTGCGGTTCGATTCGAGTTGGACCATGCTGGTTACTGACAAGCCGCCACGGCCGATGTCGGGAAGCGACTTGCGCGGCGCCTCGCTGGCGGTCGGGAAGGGGCGGGCGGTCTTGTTGGCGGAGGCGGGCGCCTGGTCGGCGCAGCTCTTGGGACCCAAGAAAAGGCCAATGGGTTTCAATGCACCGGGCGCGGAGGGCAACAAACGGTTCATCCGCAACATTGTGCGCTGGTTGGCGACAAGCGACACGCCGCCGGCTCCCGCGACAGCCGGAGACAAATAGCGGGTTCCTTGCATCGTCACGATGGTCGAAGGAGGAGCGCGGCACATCTTGCCATTATTTCCACGCGTGTTACATGCGCAACACACTTGAACGCGCGACCATTCGTGGCCAGACTCCACGAACCATCGCGAAGAGGGACTGAGAATGGCGACGACCCCGACCGAAACCGTCACGGCCGAACCCGATCTGGTGCTGACGCCGCCCGAGCCAGTTACCGCGGTGGCGGCGACCAAAGCGGCCGGGCTGGTGCCGGTCGACGACGCCAAGCGGAGCGAACTTGAACGCCGGGTCGATCAGTTCGTCGAAGACCTGGTCGCACAGGACGTCGACTCGCCCGAATTCGGCAAGCGTGTCGATGCCATCACCAGCATGGGGCAAAAGGAAATCCGCGAAGCGGCGTCGCAATCGAACCGGTTCCTCGACCGTCCGGTGCGCGCGATGGACAAGGACACCGGCGTCGGCGCCGACTTGATCCAGTTGCGCCAGACGATCGAAAAGCTCGATCCCGGCAAGAACGGCAAATTGATCTCAGGCGGTCGCGGTCTGCTCGACAAGATTTTCGGCGGCGGTCTCAACACCTATTTCGATAAATACAAATCGTCGCAGACGCACATTTCGTCGATCCTCAAGAGCCTCGGCTCGGGCAAGGACGAGCTGTTGATGGACAATGCCGCGATCGAGACCGAGCGCGCCAATCTGTGGGCGGCGATGGGCCGGCTCGAACAGATGATTCATCTCGCCAAGACGATGGACGCCAAGCTTGAGGACAAGGCCAACGATCTCGACGCGACCGATCCGGCCAAGGCCAAGGCACTGCGCGAAAGCGCGCTGTTCTACGCGCGTCAGCGGACTCAGGACTTGCTCACCCAGATGGCGGTGACGGTGCAGGGTTATCTTGCACTCGATCTGGTCAAGAAGAACAATGTCGAGCTGATCAAGGGCGTCGACCGTGCGTCGACCACCACCGTTTCGGCGCTGCGCACCGCGGTTACAGTCGCGCAGGCGCTGACCAGCCAGAAACTGGTGCTCGAACAGATCACGCAGCTCAACACGACCACCGCCAACATCATCGATTCGACCGGCCAGCTGCTCAAGTCACAGACCGCGCAGATTCACGAGCAGGCGGCCGCTTCGACCATTCCGGTCGAGACGCTGCAGCGCGCGTTCCAGAATATCTACGACACGATGGACGCGATCGATGCCTTCAAGATGAAGGCGCTAGATTCGATGAAGACCACGGTGAACACGCTGTCGACCGAAGTCGAGAAGTCGAAAGGCTATATCGCGCGGGCAGAGGGCCAATCCCAGGCCGCGCTGCAGGGCCCGCAGACAGATTTCAAGCTCGAGGCGGTGTAAATGGCTTCTACCGACGATGTGATCGCACGAGCGCGCGAGACGCTAGACCGCACGTCCGAACGCTATCGCGCCGGGCCCGGGCGGAGCGTGCGGGTCAATGATGTCGGCCAGCGGTTGACGCGCGCGGCGATCGCCGATGCAGCGATCGTCGGGCTGGCGGTGGTGTTCGGCCTGGTGGTCGGACCGATCGGTATGTTCGGCTTCCTGCTGATGATCGTCGCCATGGTGGTGGCGACGATGGTGCTGCTGGCGACACCGGCGCAACGCGCACCGACCTTCGAGAAATTGCGCCAGGTCGATCTGAAGGCGCTGCCCGCGCAGACCGGGCGCTGGCTCGACTCGCAGCGGCCCGCGCTGCCGGCGCCGGCGATCAGTTTGGTCGACCAGATCGGCCTCAAGCTCGATGCATTGACGCCACAACTGGCCGGGCTCGACGAGAATGAGCCGGCCGCAGCCGAAATCCGCAAGCTGGTCGGCGAGCAATTGCCCGAATTCATCAAAGGCTATGAGCGCGTCCCCTCCGCGCTGCGCAGTGTCGAACGCAACGGCAAGAGCCCCGACCAGCAATTGGTCGAAGGGCTAAGCGTGATCGGCCGCGAGATTGACGAGATGGCCGCGCAGCTGGCGCAAGGCGATCTCGACGCACTGTCAACGCGTGGGCGTTATCTCGAGATCAAATATCAGGGCGACAAGAGCCCGGTTTGATTACTCTCCCTCTCCCACAAGGGGCAAGGGAGAGTCGTAACCTAGAGCTGCAACCCCATCGCATCCTGCGCTTCACGCAGCACCGGACCTGCAATCGCCCGCGCGCGTTCGGCGCCGCGCTCCAGCACACTCACCACCTCCGCCCGATCGTCGAGCAAGCGCACCAGCCGATCACGGATCGGCCCCAGCTTCGCAACTGCCAGCTCAGCCAGCGCCGGCTTGAACTGGCCGAAGCCCTGGCCGCCATATTGCGCGAGCACGTCGGCTGGCGCGACATCGGCCAGTGCCGCATAGATAGTCACCAGGTTGCGCGCCTCGGGCCGGTCCTCCAGTCCGTCGACGTTAGCGGGAAGCGGCTCCGCGTCGGTCTTCGCCTTGCGGAATTTCTGCGCGATCTCGTCATCCGAATCGTTGAGATTGACCCGCGTCATGTCTGACGGGTTCGACTTGGACATCTTCGCGGTCGCGTCGCGCAGGCTCATGATGCGCGGCGCCGCGACACTGATCATCGGCTCCGGTAGCGGGAAAACCTCTACCCCATAATCGCTGTTGAACTTGGCCGCGATGTCCCGCGTGAGTTCCAGATGCTGCTTCTGGTCCTCGCCGACCGGCACGTGGGTCGCCTTGTAGAGCAGGATATCCGCGGCCATCAGAACGGGATAATCGTACAGCCCGACGCTGGCGCCTTCGCGGTCCTTGCCGGCCTTGTCCTTGAACTGCGTCATGCGGTTGAGCCATCCGACGCGCGCGACATTGTTGAGCAACCAGGTCAGCTCACAATGCGCGGGCACGCGTGCCTGGTTCCAGATGATCGACTTTTCGGGATCGAGCCCGGCGGCAAGGATCGTCGCGGTCATCTCGATCGTGTTGTCGGCCAGTTCCTTGGGCGCGACGCGGTCGGTCAGCGCATGCAGATCCGCCATGAAGTACATCGACTCGCCGCCGGCCTCGGCGACCTGGTCCTGCATCGCGACCCACTGCTTGATCGCCCCCAGATAATTGCCGAGGTGAAGACGACCGGTGGTCTGGATGCCGGAAACGACGCGCATGAAAATCCCTTAAAGTTGTTCCTGCCCGGTCGCCTTGGCCGGACGGCGGCGACCGAGCAATGCCATGAGGTCGCTGAGGCGATAGGCCCCGGTGACAAAGCAGGCGACCGCGTACACCGCGCCGCCCGCCGAGACCAGCGCGGTCAGGCCGAGACCGCGGCGGACCAGGCTGCCGGTGAGGTAGGGGTCAACGAAGCGTTCGGCCAACCACAGCGCCACACCCATCAGGATCGCGGCGAGCAGCAGCCGCGGCACGCGGCGGCGCAGCCGGGCATCGGTGACGAAATGCCCGCGCTTGCGGAGCGTGAGATACAGCATGCCGACATTGACCGAGGACGCGATCGCGGTGGCGAGAGGCGGCCCGACATGATGGAGAGTGGGGATCAGGATGAGATTGCCGACCAGGTTTACCGCCACCGAAATCATGGCGTAACGGACCGGCGTCTTGGTGTCTTCGCGCGCGTAGAAACCCGGGGTCAGCACTTTGACCAGCACATAGGATGGCAGCCCAACCGAGAAAGCGGCGAGCGCCCCAGCGCTGGCGGTGGTCGCCGCCGCGGTAAAGGCGCCATGTTGGAACAGCCCGCGGATGATCGGCTCGGCGCTGACCATGAACGCAACCGTAGCGGGCAGCGTGAGGAAAAGCGCGAGCTCGATGCCGCGATTCTGCGTGTCCATCGCCTCGTCATATTTGCCGGTCGACAGCAGTCGCGAGACGGTTGGCAGCAAGATCGTGCCGAGTCCGATGCCGATCATGCCCAGCGGGAGCTGGTTCAGGCGGTCGGCGTAATAGATGTACGAGATCGAGCCCTGATCGAGCAGGCGGCCGGCAAGCGCGGTCGAGATTGCCAGATTGACCTGCACTGCGCCTGCGCCGATCGCCGCGGGCAGGATCAGCTTGAGCAATTGCCGCATGTCGTCGTCGATCACCGGCTTACGGAACTTGAGGCTGACGCCGGCTTGGCGACAAGCAAACAGCAGCCAGGCGAGCTGGAGCACGCCGCCGACCGACACCGAGATCGCCTGTGCGCGCGCCGTCTCGTACGCTGCGTCCGGGCCGGAGCCGTGGAAGAACCACAGAGCGGCGACCATCGAGATGTTGAGCAGGATCGGTGCGGCGGCGTTGACCCAGAAGCGGTTGAGCGAATTGAGGATCCCGCCGAGCAGCGACGCCAGCGAGATCAGCATCAGATAGGGGATGGTGTAGCGCGACAGCTCGACCGCGAAGGCGAACTGGTCGTGTGTCGGGTTCTTGAACCCGCCCGACAAGCCCCAGGTCACCGGCCAGGCCGCCACAAGCATCACCAATGTGAAGATCGAGAGCAGGGGGAGGAGGACTGCCAGCGCCGCTTCGGCGAAGGCGAGCCCCGCCGCCAACTCGCCTTTCTCTCCGACCTTGCGATTGAACATCGGGATGAACGCGGCGGAAAACGCGCCTTCCGCGAACAAAGCGCGGAACATGTTGGGCAGGCGGAACGCGACGAAAAAGGCGTCTGACGCGAAGCTCGCACCGACATAGGTCGCCTGCAACGTATCGCGGACGAGCGCCAGGATGCGGCTGACGAGCGTCAGCCCGCCGACCGATCCCAGCGACTTCGCAAGATTCATCTTGTTGTCCCCGCCGGACCGGGGAGCGTCAGGCGTTGCCTATGACGCCTTCGGCCTGCTGTTCCTGCGCCTCGAGCTGCTGCTGGTAAAGCGTGCCGAAATCGATCGGATCGAGCAGCAGCGGGGTGAAATTGCCGTCGCGAGTCACGTCGGCGACGATGCGGCGGGCGAACGGGAAAAGCAGAGTCGGGGCCTGGGCGAGCAGGAACGGGCGAAGATGCTCTTCGGGCACGTTGCGCGCGCCGAACAGGCCGGCATAAGTCAATTCGACGATGAACGCGGTTTGCTCGCCCATCTTGGCGCGAACCTCGATCTTCAGCGTGACTTCGTGGAATTCGTCACCGACCTGGCTGGTGCCGATGCCGAACTCGACGTCCATCTGCGGCGCCTGCTGCTGATTCTCCGAGCTGAAGACCGCCGGCGCGGTCGGGCTCTCGAACGACAGGTCCTTCACATATTGCGAAATCATGCCGATGGCCGGGCCGTTATCGGCGCCGTTGGGGAGCGTGGCGTCGATCGCGCCGGAAGTATCCTGATCGTCCATGAGTAGCTGCTTTCTCGTCTTGAATGGGTATTTCGCGTGGGTCAGGCCCGTGGGCTCGCGCGAGGTGAGCGGCGACTAGCAGGGGGATCGTGGCAGTTCAACGGCGGGTCGCATACGGGAACATTTGAATAGCGCGTTTCTTGTGCCTATGTTGCACAGCGGTCAAATTGGAGGCCCGGTGGTTTATATTGTTATCCTCGCCATGGTTGCCCTGTTCTTGGGCTTGCGTCTGTACGCCGTGCTCGGCAAGCGGACCGGGCACGAGCCGGTGCTGCGCAATCCCGCCGAGGAACGCCCCGGCCCTCCGTTGACCCTGGCCCGCAATGCCGAGCCGCGCCCCGATTTCCGCGACGCCGGCCTGCGCACGATCGAGAGCGCGGCGCAGACTGGATTGCGCGCGGTGATCCACGCCGACCCCTCGTTCGACGTCGCCGGCTTCCTCGATGGCGCCAAGAATGCCTATCGCATGGTGCTCGAAGCGTTCTGGAAAGGCGACGAGGAAACGCTCGGCTGGCTGACCGAGGACCATGTCCGCGACGCTTTTGTCGATGCGATCAAGGCGCGCAAGGAAGCAGGGCACGTGCTCGACAACCGGCTGGTGACGATCGAACGCGCGATCATCACCGACGCGTCGGTCGACAACAAGATTGCGCGCGTGACCGTGGCGTTCGACGCCGATATCGCCGCGGTGACGCGGGATGCCGATGGCAATGTCGTCGCCGGATCGCTGACCGACGCGGTCGAGACGCACGACGTCTGGACCTTCACCCGCCCGTTGCGCAGTGGCGATCCCGACTGGAAGCTGGCCGACACCGACGAGGCCTGAGGGCTGTTCACCCATAGTGCTCCTGCGAACGCAGGAGCCCAGGGTAGCTGAAGTACTGCGTTACCCTGGGGTCCTGCTTTCGCAGGAACACGGTGCATTCAAATCCCGCCTCGCTGACCCTCGCTACCCGAAGCTTGTTTCCGGAAGAGGGACCGGTCATTAGCGATACCGAAATCGAGTAAAGGGGTTTCGTACATGGCCGTCACGCGCAAGCTGATCGTGATATCGGGGCTCGCGCTACTGCTGTCCGCCTGTGGGGGGCGGATTGTGCCGCCATCGACCACCACATCGTCGGTTCCCGCACCGGTCCGCAAACCGACGCCCGCCAAGCCGCTGCCGCCCGTCGCCAATCCGACCATCGTACCGGCCGGCGCCAATGCGGCAGGAGCGGGCGTCGTCGCGGGACCATCGGTGTCGAGCCTGGGGATCGGGCAATCACGCGCCGCGCGCGCGCTCGCCGCGTTCCGCTTGAGTTGCCGCGAACTGGTCCGCCGTACCGATCAATCCGGGCTGACCCGTGGCGCCGACTGGGCACCCGCTTGCAATGCTGCGCAATCGGTCAGCGACCGCGACGCCGCCGATTTCTTCGCGACCAATTTCGAAACCGTCCAGGTCGGCGACGGCAAGGCGTTCGCGACCGGTTATTACATTCCAGAAATCGCCGGATCGCGCGATCGCCGCAAGGGGTATGACGTGCCGATCTACGGCCGCCCGGCCGATCTGATCGACGTTGACCTCGGAAAATTCTCCGATGCGCTGAAGGGCAAGTCGATCCGCGGCCGCGTCGAGGGCAAGAATTTCGTTCCCTATTACGACCGCACGCAGATCGAGAACGGGGCGATGACCCAGGCGCCGATCATCGCCTGGGCCGCCGATCCGGTCGCCTTGTTCTTCCTCCAGGTCCAGGGATCGGGCGAGTTGCGCCAGCCCGACGGTTCGACCTTCCGGATCGGTTACGACAGCCAGAACGGCCGCGATTATACCGGGATCGGCGCTTTGATGCGCGACCGCGGCATGCTCCAGCCGGGGCATGCCACGATGCAGGACATCGTCGCCTGGCTGCGCGCGCATCCCGACGAAGGGCGCGAGGTGATGCGCGCCAATAAGAGCTATGTGTTCTTCCGCCTGCTCGATGGCCCGCCCTTGGGCGCGATGGGCTTGCCGGTGACCGGTGGCGTGACGGTCGCCAGCGATCCCAAATTCATTCCGTTGGGCGCGCCGGTCTTCCTGTCGATGGACCGTACCGATGCGACCGGTTTGTGGATCGCGCAGGATACCGGCGGCGCGATCAAGGGCGCCAATCGCGTCGATACCTTCTGGGGCGCGGGCAAGGAGGCCGAGGCGATCGCCGGCGGCATGTCGGGACGCGGCACCGCGTTCGTGCTCGTGCCGGTCGGCACGCTTGCTCGCCTGCAGGGAGGCAGGGGTGGAACGACGCCTCAGCGCTGAGGAGCGCGCGCTTTGGGCGCGGGTGATGGCGACGGTGAAGCCGATCGACCCGCGCCGGGCGGCGGCCGTCCCTGCGCCATTGCCACCCGCGCCCGCTGAACCACCGAGGAGCCTTCGCGCTCGTCGTGTAGCCGCCGCGCCGACTCCGGCGCCCGTCGCAGCACGGTCCACACCCGGCACCACGCTCGACGGCAGCTGGGACAAACGGCTGTCGCGCGGCATGGTTCAGCCCGACGCGACCGTCGACCTGCACGGCCACACGCTCAATTCGGCCTATGCCATGCTCGACGACGCGCTCGGCCGTTCGATCGCGCGCGGCGATCGCGTCATCCTGTTGATTACCGGAAAACCGCCGCGGCCCGATAGCGAGCGGCCGCATGCACGTGGCGCGATCCGCGCGGCGGTGGGCGACTGGCTCCACTCGTCGCGCCATGCCGATGCGATCGCTGCGGTAAGGGGCGCCAACCCGCGCCATGGCGGGTCGGGAGCCCTATATATTGTGCTGCGCAGACCCCGCAGGGCACGAATTTCTTAACCCTTTCCCGTCACATTGTTGTCTTCATCGGGGGCGCTTCGACAGCCCACCAGACGGGGACTGTTCGGGCGCAATGGAATCAGCATCGCTGAAAGGCCGGGCGATCGCATTCGCACTGTGCGCCGGTGCGATGGTGTTCATCCTCGCGCTGCTGGCGACCGCGCATGGCGAGCTCAGCGCCGATACGATGGGCCGCGCATTGATCCCGGCGATCGTCTGTTCGGCGCTCTCCTGGGCCGCTGCCGAGCGCTCGATCGCCTCGACCGCGGCAGCGATCGACTCCGCGATCGCGCGCATCGCCAAGGCCGCTCATGGCGATCTCGACAGCCCTATCCCCGAGGATATCGGCGCCGCCGTCCCGAATCTGGCGGAGGCGATGCACGGCCTGTTCCAGCAAGTCGCGACAAACCTGGACAGCGTCCACCGGCTGGCGATGTTCGATCCCGTCACCGCCTTGCCCAACCGTACCCATTTCCGGCGATCTGCCGAGCGCCAGCTCGCCACAATGCCGATTGGCCAGATCGCCGCCTTGCTGTTCATCGACCTCGATCGCTTCAAGGCGGTCAACGACACGATGGGCCATGCCACCGGCGACATGCTGCTCGGCATGGTCGCCAATCGCCTGCGCGCGGTGGCCGACAGCATCTCGATCGGAGAGGTTACCGACAAGCCGCTGATCGGCCGCCTGGCGGGTGACGAATTCACCATGTTTTTCCCGCGGCTCGACGATCCGCGCGAGGCGGCGCGGATCGGCCGCGGCGTCCTGTACGCGCTGACCGAGCCGTTCGACATCGCCGGTGCGGAGATCGAGATCGGCGCCTCGATCGGCATCGCGCTCCGCCCCGACCACGGCACCACCTTGCACGATCTGATGCGCGCCGCCGACGCGGCGATGTACCATGCCAAGGCGACCGGCCGCGGCCGTGCCGAGAATTTCTCGGAAGAACTCGCCGCCGAACTCGCCGACCGCGCCCAGCTCGAAGTCGATTTGCGCACCGCGATCGATCGCGACCAATTCACATTGGTCTATCAGCCCCAGGTGTCCCTGAAGGACGGCCGCATCGTCGCGGCGGAGGCATTGCTGCGCTGGCAGCACCCAACCGAGGGCGTCAAACTGCCCGGCAGCTTTCTGCCCCGCGCCGAGGAGACCGGGCTGATCGTCGAGATCGGCGAGTGGGTGATCGGCCGCGTCACCGCGACGATTCGCCATTGGGCGGACCTGGGCGTCGAACAACGGCTGGCGATCAATATCAGCCAGCGCCAGCTCGACCACGCGATGTTCTTTCGCCGCCTGCGCGAAGCGATGCTGGCGAGCAACGCGCCGGCGCGGTTGCTCGAACTCGAGATCACCGAGACGCTGGCGATGCATTGCTCGGAAGACGTCATCGAGGCGATCGCCGCGCTGCGCACCGACGGCGCGACGATCGCGATCGACGATTACGGCACCGGCCATTCCAGCCTGTCGCGCCTGCGCCAATTGCCGATCGACCGCATCAAGCTCGACCGTAGCCTGATCGAACATGTCACCACGCGCCGCGAGACGCGGCTGATCGCGCAATCGGTGATCGGCCTGATCCACGGCCTGGGTTGCGAAGCGGTCGCCGAAGGGATCGAACAGAACGACCAGGCCGACGTCCTGCGCGTGATCGGCTGCGACGTCATCCAGGGCTATGTCATCGCCCAGCCGATGGACGAGGAAGCGTTCCTGACCTGGTCCCGCAACGCCGCGCGTGATGGCGATACCGGCGTGGTGTCGGTGGGCTGAGCGGCCTGCGCGACCGTCAGGCGTTTCGGGAAATCCGTCAGTTGTGCCGCGCGGTCGCCGGTTTTGCGTCCAGTGCCGCCAGCCGCGCGCGATAGGTCGCCAGCAGCGCTGGGTCGCCGTCGGCGGCATGCAAGGCGATGAACGCACGGAGCGCCTGTTTGAGGTCGTCGCGGAATTTCGGGTCGTCCGGCGCCGCCGCCAGTTTTGCCGTGGTGGTCTCTACCGGTTCCCGGTCGCGGGCGATCAGGCGCTGTCGTCCATAAGGCGATTGGTCGACCATGATCGCGATGTTGCGCGGGAAGGCGGGGACATATTTGACGACGAAGCGCTCGCCTTCCGGCGGGATCTGGATCTCGTTGCGCCACGGATAGAGCGCCGCGGTCATCGTGTCGAAATCGGTCTCGACATTGCGCCCGTCCGCCGTCCGCACCACGGCCTGGTAATACCAGATATTGTTGTCGTTCAGCGTCGAGCTGGTCTCTTCCGAATGGACGATCACTGCCGTGCCTACGGTCCCGACCGCGTTGAGGAACATCGCGTTCACCGCCGAGCCGAAGAACGGACTCATCGCCGCGAGGATCAGGCCGGGCACGCCCAGGAACAGCCATCCCCGCCATCGCGTCAACCGCGCCAGCAACGCGCCGATCGCCAGGGTGAGCAGGGGATACAGCGGCATCGCCAGAAAGGGATGATGACCCAGGAAATAGAAGACCGCCGATACCGCACCCATCCGCGTCGTCTCCCATCCGAGGCGAAGCCGGGCCTATGGCCGGGATGATCGCGCGCCGTCAATCGGTGCAGGGGCGTGGCAGCGGTGTCGGTGGGGTGACCGTAATTCCCCTCCCGCAAGCGGGAGGGGCTAGGGGAGGGCGTGTCGGAGGGGGCTTCCGCCCAGGTTACAATCCGTCGTGCCGGTCTGGTCCCGGCATCCACCGGACCGCGAGCGGTCCGGTCTGAAGAGACTCGCACGCTATCCAACACCGTCATGCCGGCCTTGTGCCGGCATCCGCCGCGCAACAACGGCTGGCATCGGTTGTGGAGACGCAGACCCCGGCACAAGGCCGGGGTGACTGTGGAGTATGGGTAGTGCCGCAGTGGCTGATCGGGCGGAGCGATCTTCGGCCGCGACACGCCCTCCTCTAACCCCTCCCGCAAGCGGGAGGGGGATAGTGGTTACGCCGCCAAATTCCGCAGCACGTACTGCAGGATCCCGCCGTTGAGGAAATATTCCAGCTCGTTGACCGTATCGATCCGACAGCGCGTCATGAACGTCGTCTGCGTGCCATCGGCGCGAGTCAATTCGACCTCGACATCCTGGCGCGGACGCAGCCCGGCGACATTGCGGATGGTGAAGGTCTCGTCTCCGGTCAGCCCCAGGGTCTGCCGCGTGACGCCGTCCGCGAATTGCAGCGGCAGCACGCCCATACCGACCAGGTTCGAGCGGTGGATGCGCTCGAAGCTCTCGGTGATCACCGCGCGCACGCCGAGCAAATTGGTGCCCTTGGCCGCCCAGTCGCGCGACGATCCGGTGCCATATTCCTTGCCGGCGACGATCACCATCGGCACGCCATCGGCCTTGAACTTCATCGCCACGTCATAGATCGGCAGGACCTGACCGTCGTAGCGCGACATGCCGCCCTCGACGCCCGGGACCATCTCGTTCTTGATGCGGATATTGGCGAAGGTACCGCGCACCATCACCTCGTCATTGCCGCGGCGCGCGCCATAGCTGTTGAAGTCGGCGCGGCTGACCTGATGCTCCTGCAGGAAGCTGCCCGCCGGGCTGTCGGCCTTGATCGATCCGGCCGGGGAGATGTGGTCGGTGGTGATCGAATCGCCCAGGATCGCCAGCGGCCGCGCCTCGATGATGTCGCCGACCGGCGCCGGGGTCATCGTGATGCCGTCGAAATAGGGCGGGTTGTGGATATAGGTCGACCCGGCGCGCCAGGTGTAGGTGTCCGATCCCAGCACGTCGATCTCACGCCACTTGGCATCGCCTTCATAGACCGCGCCATAGCGATGCTTGAACATGCCGGAATCGATGTTCGCCGCCATCAGGTCGGCGATTTCCAGATTGGTCGGCCAGATGTCCTTCAGATAGACGTCGACGCCCTGCTGGTCCTGCCCGATCGGGGTCTCGACCATGTCCTCGGTCACCGTACCCCTGAGCGCATAAGCGACCACCAGCGGCGGCGAGGCGAGGAAGTTGGCGCGCACGTCGGGCGACACGCGGCCTTCGAAATTGCGGTTGCCCGACAGGACCGAGGCGGCGACGAGGTCGTTCTCGTTGATCGCGGCCGAAATCGGCGCGGCGAGCGGCCCCGAATTGCCGATGCAGGTCGTGCAGCCATAGCCGACCAGGTTGAACCCGATCGCGTCGAGATCGGCCTGCAGCCCCGCCTTGACCAGATAGTCGGTCACCACCTGCGATCCGGGGGCCAGGCTGGTCTTGACCCAGGGCTTGGGCATCAGGCCCTTGGCGTGCGCCTTGCGGGCGACGAGACCCGCTGCGACCAGCACCGACGGGTTGGAGGTATTGGTGCAGCTGGTGATCGCGGCGATGACGACGTCGCCGTCGCCGATATCGTGATCCTTGCCCTCGACCGCGACGCGTGCCGGGCGTTCCTTGTGGTAGATCTTGCTGAGGTCGCCGTTGAACACTTCGTCGACCTTGTTCAGGCTGACGCGGTCTTGCGGGCGCTTCGGCCCGGCCAGGCTGGCGACCACTTGGCTCATGTCGAGCTCGAGCGTGTCAGTGAAGATCGGATCGGCGGCGCCCGCGTCGCGCCACATGCCCTGCGCCTTGGCATAGGCCTCGGTCAGCGCGATCGTCTCGTCCGGGCGACCGGTCAGGCGCATGTAATCGAGCGTCTTGTCGTCAATCGGGAAGAAGCCGCAGGTCGCGCCGTACTCGGGCGCCATGTTGGCGATCGTCGCGCGATCGGCCAGCGTCATGCTGTCGAGGCCCGGGCCGTAGAATTCGACGAAGCGCCCGACCACGCCCTTTTGCCGCAGCATCTGCGTCACGGTCAGCACCAAATCGGTCGCGGTGATCCCTTCGTTGAGCGCGCCGGTCAGCTTGAAGCCGACCACTTCGGGGATCAGCATCGACACCGGCTGGCCGAGCATCGCCGCTTCCGCCTCGATCCCGCCGACGCCCCAGCCGAGCACGCCCAGGCCATTGACCATCGTCGTGTGGCTGTCGGTGCCGACCAGGGTGTCGGGATAGGCGATCGTCGCGCCCGCGGTGGCGCGCTCGCCGCTTTCCTTGGACGACCACACCGCCTGCGCGACATACTCCAAATTCACCTGATGGCAGATGCCGGTGCCCGGCGGCACCACCGAGAAATTGTCGAGCGCCTTCGATCCCCATTTCAGGAATTCGTAGCGCTCGAAATTGCGCGCATATTCCAGGTCGACGTTATCGCCGAACGCCTTGGGCGTGCCGAATTCGTCGACCATGACGGAATGGTCGATGACCAGATGGACGGGCACTTGCGGATTGATCTTGGCCGCGTCGCCGCCCAGCTTGGTGATCGCGTCGCGCATCGCCGCCAGATCGACCACGCAGGGCACGCCGGTGAAGTCCTGCATCAGCACGCGCGCCGGGCGGTACTGGATCTCGCGATCGGGCGCGACCGGGTTCTGCTGCCAATCGACGATCGCCTGGCAATCCTCCGGCGTGACGGTCACGCCGTCCTCGAACCGCAGCAGATTTTCGAGCAGCACCTTCATCGAGAAGGGCAGGCGGGAAATGTCACCGAGCTTGGCGCTCGCCTTGGCCAGGGAGAAATAATCGTAGCTCTTGCCGCCCGCACTAAGCGTGTCGCGGGTGCCGAGCGTGTCCTGGCCGATGGCGGTCATTCAAAGGGTCCTTTCCCTGTGTGGCCGGTCATGGGCGCGGCGGGGAGGCGGGCGCCTGAGGCCAAGAAGGCCGGCGTCCCGCGCGAGCGCGCCCGGACGGGCGAATGCGTGAGTCGCGAGGCCGATAGCAGGGGGGAGGGGGTGGGGGAAGGGTGGGGGTGACAAGTGAGTTTGCCCGGCATGAGTTAGCAAATGCACAAGGTGCCTTGAGCCTAGACCAATTAGAGGATGTGATCCTCTAGTCTTCGTAGCAGGACCGAGGCGAGCGAGAGGTGATTTACGGTGACCGTTTGCTAAATGCACCAATTCCGTGCGACCGCGCCGCTCTCCCTTGCAGCTGAGCGCTGGAGTTTACGGTGACGCCTGCACTAACCCCCAAAATGTACCCCGCTGAGCCGGGGCGACGCCCGCACCCTTACGGTTGATCGGCCAACACCCGGCGGCGGTAGCGCCAGCGCTTGAAACCCTGCACCGATCCGCCAGCTATTTGCATTGCCGACAGGACCGAGATCACGGCGATCGACCCGATGAACCCACCCAGAAGCAGGTCCTGCAGCAGGGAAGAATTCGATACAGGCGGTCGCGGAATGAAGCGCGCGCCCACGATCAACAATGTGACGGCAGCGACGATTCCCGCCATCCCGATGGCGACGCGCGCGCCCGGTTTCCACATCCGCAGCTCTTCATGCGTCCGCAACAGCGCGAACTGGGCCGGCATGATGCAGGCAATGATCGCGATCTCGTGAAGTGCCACCGCCTTACCTCCGCTGCCATCGTATCGCTCGCCATGATCAGCGCGTGCACCACGCTCGACATCGCGGCGACCCAGATCAGCGAGGCGTTGGCGGCGGGATTGCGCGCGGCGAGCATCAGGAAAACGCCGAGCGTCGCGTACACGCCGACGATCATCATGAAATAATGCGACGCCATCGGCGGCCCGGCATGCCACGACCAGCCCGATGGCCAGACGATCGACAGCGGATAGAGCAGGCACGACACGAGCCCAAACCCGAATAGCGCAATCTGCAACAGGCTATATTTGCCGATCATCGAATGATCCTCCCCGGCAGGCAGGCTGAACCTGTCAGCGAAGGCGTGCAAGCCCGTCGCCCGGATACCGGAATTACGGTCGCGCGTCCCAAAACCCCTAAATATGGTTGGCAACGTCGAAATTCGCGCAAACCGTACATCAACCGAATCTTCGTCTTCCTCGTGCAACTACAGCGACATGCGTTTGCTGCTGTCTCTATTCGTCGCGTTGCTGCTCGGCGGCCTGTGCTGGTTCGAGTTCGGCCAGCCCCTCTCCGCGAAGGCGCTGGTTGCCCGCGCCGAGGACAAATTCGACCGCCGGCCGGAGCGCGCAATCCTCATCCTCGGGAACAGCCGTACCTCGTTCAACGACATGCCGGACATGGTCCGCGCCATGGCGGATTCGGCGCACGATCCGCAGAAATGGGAGATCACGCTCGATGCGCCCAACGGCGCCAGCTTCGAGATCCTGTGGAAAGACGGCGCCACGCAGGGCCTGCTGACGCAACGCTGGGACGACGTCGTGCTCCAGGCGGAGAGCCGCGCCCAATCCTCCGACGACCTCGCCCATAGCTTTCAGACCTATGGCGCCGACCTCATCGGTTCCCTCCATCCCACCAACGGCCATCCGCGGCTGGTGGTCAACTGGTCCTATGAGTCGCGCCTGTGGGACGATGGCGATCCGGATGGCAGCGGACGCGCGGAGTTGAAGCGCGAGATACGGGACGGCACCACGTCGCTGGCCGAGCGGACGGGCGCGCATCTGGTCGATGTCGCCACTTTGTGGTCGGCGGTCGAGCGCGACCATCCCGAAATCGCGCTGACCCAGGACGGGAACCATCCCAGCCTGGCGGGCAGCTATTTGTTCGCGCTCGCGCTTTATGGCGACCTGTCGGGACGCGATGTCGGGCTTGTGACCTATGCGCCTCCCGGGCTCGACCCGGTAGTCGTCACCAAGATCCGCCAGGAAGTCCACGATGTTCAGGCGATGAGTTGACGCCTCACTCCGCTGGCGGTGCATTGTGGTCGAACACATAGCGCACCCGATCCACGCATCCGGTCAGCCCGCGTGACGATTTCGGCAATGTCGCGCCTTGCAGCATGAAGATTGCCTGCTTGCCGAAATCTTCGCTTGGCTGGGATGCGAGGACCTTGAGATTGCCCACCGCGCCCCATGGCGCCACGTCATATCGCACGATCGCCCACCCTTCGATCATCCGCCGCCGGTAATTTTCCGGGAACTGAAGCGAGAGCGGTTGCGTCCATTGGTGCGGCTCTTCGCAGGTAGCGTCGGCGGGCCGGAACGCCGCTTCCTCGGGGGCGGGTGGTGCCGCCAGGGTCAGCGGGTTGCGCCGATACGCATAAATGCAGCCCGTCCGCGGGCCATCGTCGAACTTCCAGCCTTGCATTGCCTTGGCCGACGCCTTTGCCAGGGCCGCATTGCCGTTGCTGTCCATGATGTGCACGTTCGCTGGCTTGCCCTGACGATCGATGTCATAGCCGATCAGCGTCCATTCGCGGATGCCCGGTGTTCCGGGGATCCGGGCGTAATTGGGGAATGCCGACAGGAGCGGCGCGACCGTCGGCGCCTTTCCGCAATCGCCGGCCGGCTTGATCCGCGCCCAGCCCTCGTTGGGCAGGGCGCCGCCGATCGGCGAGATCGTATACGAGATCAGGTCGCCGACCGGTGCCTCCGCCAACGACAATATCTTTGGCGTATAGGTGATCTGACACGACGCCTTCGCGCCGCTGGCGAACTGGCTCGCCGCGAGCGCCGGGGCAAGGTCGTCGCCGAAGGACACGAAGTCGGAATCGATACGTTCGATCGACAATGGCCGGCCGCTCGCGTCGATCGTGAAGCGAAACGTCACCGGCTTGAATTTGAACTGGGTCGGCCAGAACAGATTGCTGAGCGGCCGCCGCACCAATGGCCCCAGCGCGATCGCCGCACCGCCGCATTGTGCCTCGGCCGGTGACCAGGTCAACAATGCGCGGCCCAGGCCATTGGGCGGCTGCATAGCCGGCGCCAACCCCTGCTGAGATGCCATGGCCGCCGTCGAGCAAAGGCCAAGTACAGTCGCTGCTCGCAGGATCATGTTGTTGCTCCAAGGCGGTTTTTCTCATCCTGACCGCCTTCGGGCAAAACGCAATGTCTCAATCGCGCCGAACTGAACCCAAGTGGGGCGGGCCTGTGCGCCCACGTCCCTGGCTCGCAAGAAGCTTTGCGGCCTAATCGATCGCCGGGCGTTGATGCCGAAACAAAGGAACCAGCCCTCATGGACATTACGCAGTTGATCCTCGACGAGCATGCCGAGCAGCGCAAACTATTCTCGCTGATCGAACAGATCGATGCGAGCGACAAGGTGGCATTGGGTGCGATCTGGAAGCGACTGCGTAACCTGCTGGATTCGCATGCGGAGGCGGAGGAGCGCTTCTTCTATCCGCGCTTGATGGAGATCGGCACCGGCGGAAACGACGCCGACAGCGCGGCCGACGAAACCGAGGATGCGATCGAGGACCATAACGAGATCCGCGACACCGGCGAGGAAGTAGACAAGCATGCGGTTGGCAGCGCCGACTGGTTCGCGGCGGTCGGCAAGTGCAACGAGGCGAACAGCAAGCACATGGCGGAAGAGGAGCGGCAAGGACTGACCGATTTCCGTCGCCACGCCAGCGTCGAGGAGCGCCATGCGCTGGGCATCCGTTTCGCCTCGTTCGAGGCCGATCACATCACGGGTGTGACACCTGTCGACAAAGACCCGAAGGAATGGGTCAAGGATCACCAGCCTGCTCGGTAACTGACCTACATCTGCCGCGGCATGGAGCACATCAGCTGTCTGGCCGCTGTTCCGCGACGGCCCGGCGTCTGGGTTTGAGGCTAGACGCGTGCGATTAAGCGCTGAGGCGCCGCCCCTGCGTCACCATCAATCCCCCAAGCACCACCGCCACCATCAACAACGCCGGCACGTCGCCGAGCAGGTGGCCGTGCTGCATCGGATCGCCGGCGGCTTGCACCGCCATGATCAGCGCATGCACCGCGCTCGACACCACCGCGAACCAGATCAGCGAGGCATTGGCGGCGGGATTGCGCGCCGCGAGCATCAGGAAGACGCCCAGCGTCGCGTACACGCCGACGATCATCATGAAATAATGCGACGCCATCGGCGCTCCGGCGTGCCACGACCAGCCCGACGGCCAGACGATCGATAGCGGATAAAGCAGGCAGGACACGAGCCCGAACACGAACAGTGCAATTTGCAACAGGCTATACTTGCCGATCATTGGACGGTCCTCCCCGCAGGCAGGCTGACCGTATTTGCCGAGCCTTGCAAGCCCGTTGCCCGGCCACTGCCTGTTCGCGGTGACGCTCTCGCCAGCCGTCTTGTCCCATTCGTCTACGGCCCTATCCTTGCGCGGACAGCAAGGACGCCTGCGTGAATACCGAAACAAAGCCGATTACTCGCCTCTTCTCCCACCTGCGCACCAACGGCGCCCACGTCCTCGTCGAGGCGCTGGTCAATTTCATCCTGCCCTTCGTGATCTATTCCTACGCCGAAGCCCCGCTCGGCGAGGTGCGCGCGCTGCTTGCGTCGTCGGCGCCGCCGATCGCGTGGAGCCTGGTCGAGTTCGCGCGTCATCGCCGGGTCGATGCGCTGTCGGTGCTGGTGGTGGCCGGCATCGTGCTGTCGCTGCTGGCGATGATCGGCGGCGGCGGGGCCAAGTTCCTCCAGCTGCGCGAGAACCTCGTCACCGGGATCATCGGGCTCGTCTTTCTCGGCTCGGCGCTGATCGGCAAGCCGCTGATCTACCAGCTCGCGCGGGCGAGCATGCGGCGCAAGTCGGAGGACGAGGCGCAGGCGTTCGAGGCGCTCCAGGTCCATGCCGGTTTCCGCCGGACGATGACGGTGATGACCCTGGTGTGGGGCCTGGGCCTGCTCGCCAATGTCGCGGTGTCGGTGGCGCTGGTCTTCGCACTGACCATCCGCACCTATCTGATCGTCGGACCGATCGTCGGCTACGCCACGATGGGCGCGCTGACGCTATGGACCTTCCTCTACGGCCAGCGCGCGAGACGCCGCGGGGAAGAGCGCAGGGCGGCCGCCGCGCAGCTTTCGGCTAGCGGCGAGGCCAGCGGGGAAGGGTCGGTGGCGATCCGATAACGTGACGGTCAAGCTCCGTGGCGGACTACCGCATCGGATTGAGGCTCCAGCTTCTCGGCCTGCCTCCCGTTGGACCCCCACTCACCGCCGCGGGCGATACAGGACGCTCGCCGCTCCGCGCGCCTCGACCGCCAGGAACAGGCCCGCTCCGGTCACCATGATCCGCCCATGATGGACCTCGTCGATCTTGGCGGAGAGCTGGAAATCGCCCTCGCGCCGCTCGGCCAGCGCGCGCCGCGCCGCGGTCAGGACATGGTCGTAATCCTTGGCGAAATTCTCGGTCAGCGCGGCCTGGATCGAGCCGATCGTATCGGGATCGGTGAACAAGGCGACCAGCAGGTCGACCGCCTTGCTGTCGCTGCGCGTCTTGATCTGCAGGGCATCGACCCGGATCACTTCGGAATCGGGTTCGTTGAACGGCAGGCCGGTCAGCCAGACCTCGCCGCGCCGCTCGCCGAGATAGCCGCTCTGCAACTTCGCGCGAACCGGCACGCCGACCGCCAGCCGGCCATTGTCGGTCGCGTAGATCGTCACGTCGCCGAACTTGACGTCGACCGCCCCGAGCTTGGGCAGAGTGATGCCGCGCGCGGCGCGCTTGGCCAGCGCGCGTTCGACCACCGGCTCCAGCTCGCCATAATCGGCGAGCACCGGAATGTTGAACCTGAGCCCGCGCTGCCCGATCCGGGGAGAGGCGGGGGGTAGCGGCGCGGGTGGCGGCGCGTCGGGCTTGATCCCGACAAACGTCTCCGCATTCGCTTCCGCCGCGATGGTCAGCAGCAGGTTGCGGCCCTGCACGCTATAGCCCTGTACCCCCAGCCGCTGCGGGGTGACGCGCATCCACACCGGCGGCTTATCGCGATTGAGCAGCAGGGTGCTGAACGCCCCGCGCCAGGCCGCCGCCACCTTGTCGCGCACCTGAACCTTGGCGAGTTGCTGTGGCAGGCTGCGTTCCAGCCCGGCGATCACGCCCGCCAGTTTCGCATCGGCCTTGCTGACGAAGGTGATGCGCTTGCCCAGGATCGTGACCCCGGGCGGGTTGGTCCAGTCATAGGCGATGCGCACCGTCGCGGTCGGCTGCCAGGCGCGAGTCATGCCGAGCTTGGCCACCGCGCGGACGCTGGCGGCGCCGGTCGCGGTCTCGCGCTTGATGATCCCGCCGACATCCTGCGCGCTGACCGTGGCGCGGACCGGCAAGGTGATGACGATATTGCCCCCGCTACCGCCCAGCGCGATGCGCCCGCGCGTTACCTGGCCGACGATGCGGCACGACAGGTCGGGCGTGACTTTCAGCTTCTTGATGCCGATCCGGCAGCTGCCGTCCTTGCGCTTGATCGCACAGGCGGTCAGGCGTTGCGCCGGCACGCATTTCTCCTCGCGCTGGTCGATCGACCATAGCGTCTGCGGCGTGGCGCGGTTGAGCTCGCTCTCCAGGTCGGCGAGCCGCACGTCGACCGGCACGACCAAAGTGGAAGCGAGCTTTGGCATCACCGGCGCCGAATCGACCCGTGGCGGCCGCGGATCGTTATGGTCGCGGCTGCATGCCGCCAGCGCGATCGTGAGCAACAGCAACCACTTGCCGCGCATAATTCGTCCTCCCTGTTCGCTGCTCCGATAGCATGGAGCGGTCGGGCCGCGAGCAAAATCGCCGCCGCGCAACGCTTGCGGAACAATCCCGCCGCGCCGATACTTGTCGCGATCGGACCACAGGGAGAAACGGGATGCGCGGACTGGCGGCGATGATGGCGGTCGCACCGGTGATGCTGGCGGGATGCACGGCAAACGGGACGAGCACGGAAACCCCGCCCGTGGCGGCGGGACGGATCGCGACCGCGACCCTGATGACCGCGGCGGGCAAGCAAGTCGGCAAGGTGACGGTGCGCGAGGTCGACGGCGGCCTGAGCGTGTCGGTCGATGCAAGCGATCTGCCGCCCGGAATGCACGGCGCCCATCTTCATACGGTCGGCAAATGCGAGGGCCCTGATTTCGCCAGCGCGGGCGGGCATTGGAACCCGACCAACATGAAGCACGGATCGATGAACCCGCAGGGCCCGCACGAAGGCGATATGCCCAATTTGATGATCGGCGCCGACGGACGCGGCACGCTGACCACGCGGCTGGCGGCCGCGAGCTTCGACGCGCTGATGGATGCAGATGGAGCGGCGATGGTGATCCATGCGGCGGCCGACGATTTGAAGACCGATCCGTCGGGCAATAGCGGCGCGCGGGTCGCCTGCGGCGTGCTGGCCAAGGAATAGGGTTTGGACGGCGTCCCCGCGTCTAACCCCCAGCCGTCACCCCGGCCTTGTGCCGGGGTCCACCGGGCCGCAAGCGCGGGACAGGAGACTAGATGAACGGGCTTAGCTGCCCTGTGGATGCCGGGACAAGCCCGGCATGACGAATTGAAGGTGTGGTCGATGCGTTTAAGATGTCATCCCGCTCGCTCGGGGGTTGACGTGAGCGCCTCAATCCAGCGCCCAGCGCGCGACCGGTTCGTACCGCGCGCCTTCACCGGTCAGATGGCTTTCGTAGAGCGTCAAATGCCCGAACTCGAACGGCTCGCTCGAAAACGCCGCATGATCGGCGATCCAGCGCTCGATCGTCGGCCCGACGCCGGCGCTGCGCGGAATGCGGGCGAGCGTGACGTGCGGCAGATAGGCACGTCCCTCGGGCGCCAGGCCCAGCCGGACCAGCGCCTGGTCGACCTTCTTGTGCAATCGCGCCAGGTCGTCGTGCGGCGTGATGCCCGCCCATAAAGCGTCGACTCGCCCCTTCTTGTCGAACGCGCCGACACCATGGATCGCCACGCGTGGCGAGGCGGCATGGACCTGCCCCAGCGCCAGCGCGACGTCTTCGGTCATCGGCCGGTCGACCTTGCCGATATAGCGGATGGTCAAATGGAGCTGCTCGTCATCCTGCCAGCGCGCGTGCGGCACGCCGCCCATCGGTTCGGTCAGACGGCGGCGGATGTCGGGCGGCGGACGGAGCGCGACGAACAGGCGATGCATGGTCCGACGGCCTTAACTCATTTGCCGATTGTTTCCGAATGTTGCTGGGTGTCGTGTTTCGCTTGAATAGCGCACCAGGACCAACGATATTGGCCGCATCCGGCCGTTGTGGCCGGGCAAAGGAGTTTTCGATGGCCAATTGGTCTGATCCCCGGTCCGGCGCAGCGCCCTTCGGCGTGGCAACGGACGCGCGCGGCGCCGTGTACGACGCGGGGCTGCGATCGTACATGCTGTCGGTCTATAATTATATGGCTTCGGCCGTGCTGTTGACGGGCGTCGTCGCGATGGGCGTCGCCTATTCGGGCGCGTGGCAGGTGCTGATCAACATGCAGACGCGCGGTTTGTCGCCGCTCGGCTGGATCGTCGCGCTGGCGCCGGTCGGCATCGTCTTCGCGATGAGCTTTGGTCAGTCGCGGATGTCGGCGGGCACGCTTCAGGCGCTGTTCTGGACGTATGCGACCTTGCTCGGCGCGTCGCTCTCGACGATTTTCATCGCCTATACCGCTTCGTCGATCGCCGGCGCGTTCTTCGCCACAGCGGCGGGCTTCGCGGGACTGAGCCTGTACGGTTACACGACTAAGCGGGATTTGACGGCAGTCGGGTCGTTCATGATCGTTGGCGTAATCGGCATCATCGTTGCGATGCTGGTCAACCAGTTGCTGCTCCACTCGGGGGCGATGGAGAAGGTCATCAGCGTCGTTGGCGTGCTGATCTTCGCTGCCCTCACCGCGTGGCACACGCAGAGGACCAAGGCGATTTACAGCTACGTCGCTGGGACTGCGGATGAGGGACGCGCCAAGATCATGGCAGCGCTCAGCCTCTATATCGACTTCATCAACATGTTCCTATTCGTTCTCCGGCTGTTCGGCTCGAGCCGCAACTAACCGGCAAACGACAGCGACACGAAACGGGCCCGGCGGAGCGATCCGCCAGGCCTTTTCGTTGGAACATCCCTCGTCGCCCAGACGTTTTGCTTGCGTAACATCAGGCCGGTGATGGCCGTGTAGGAGGGTGACGTGACCGACAATCAAGCGACCGACCGCGACCTGGAAAATGATCGGCAGGGCGATAGCGTCGAGCAAGTCGCGCAGGACCCTCGTCAGGACGCCGGGCAGGACAAATCGATCGAAAAGCGGCTCGAGAAGAATCCGGAGAATGAGGACGCCAAGCTCGATCGCGGGCTTGACGAATCGATGGATGCGTCCGACCCGCCCTCCGCGACGCAGCCGGGCGACAAGGGTGAGCCGCCCAAATCCTCGGGCTTCGACGCAGCCGCAGAGGCGGAGCGTCAGGAAGACAGCTGATCCGCGGATCCCGCAACCGGCGTTCCCGACGCCGGTTGCGTAACAAAGCGTTGCCCAAAACCCTCACTTTCCTACCGATCTGCGCGTAGAGCTCGCTTCGTCGCAAACTTTGTTGCGCCGCAGCACGGTCTATGATTCCATGCTTAACGCAGGGCGACGAGGCGTTAAGCATGGCGTTAACCATATGAGCGCATCATGCCCTTCCATTGGTAAGCGGGTGGGGTGTTCGAGATGAGTGCCAGTAAGAGACCGGCCGACGGCGCGATGACATTGGCCGAAATTAAAGAATTCGCGGGCTTTTCAGCAGCGACGCAACGTTATGTGCGCCGTAGCCTGGATGTCGGGCTGGAGCGTGAGGACGCGCTGTCGCGCTGGTCGCGCGATACCGTGGAGGCGGCATCGATTCGTGCCCAGGCGCGTGTCTATGACCGGCTCGACGAGATCCGCACGATCGTCCCTGACGATAGCGGCCTCGACTCGGTCGAGATTTTCATGGCGCCGCTGATCACGGTCAGCGCGTTCGACCTGGGGCAGGGACGGCTGACGACCTTCTCGGCTTATCGCTTCCTCTACGAGCGCCTGATCGGTGCCGAGGTCCGGCCATGGCTGCCCGGCGCCTTCTGCGCGGCGGCGGCACTGCCGCACCTTCATCCCGATCTGCGGCGCAAGCTGCTGCAGTCGATCAGCGAGGCCGCGGCGACCGCGTCCGGCTGGTCGAACCGCCAGCCGAGCTTCTTCCCGGCCTGGGTCGAAAAGGTCGACACCTCGGCGGCTTTGCCTAACTGAACTCCCTTAAGGCGGGCCCGACGCTGCTCAGCGACAGGCCCGCCACCCGCCGCGCGGCTGCTCGTCGAGATGCAGATGGTCGTGATGCGCGGCGTTATAGTCAGGCGACAAGGTGGTCGAGAACAGCCCGCACGCGCCATCGCGAACCTCGCGCAGGAATCCCGCTTTTTCGTCATCCCCCTGCCAGTCGCGCGCGACCGTGATCCGCCGTCCATCCGCCAGCACAAACCCGGCAATGTCGATCGCTCGCGCATAGGAATGCTGGCTGAGATGCGTACTGCCCGCGATCGGGCGGCAATTATAGGTTCCGAAATGGTCGAACGTCGCGACCCGGCTGCCGAAATGGCGCAAGGCGGCGGGCTGGACGACATTCCATTCCCACATCGATAGCGCCGCGGCGACCGAGCATGCCATGCCCGGCTTGGCCGGATCGAACCCAATCGCGCGGGCGCCGCCGGGATCGAGCCGCACGGCATCGGCATAGCCGCATTGTCCTTTCTCGATCGGCTCGAGTTCGGCGAAGTGGACGCCGGCACGTTCCAGCAGCGCGCGGCATTGCGGATAATCGGCGTCGAGCGCGGCGAGTTTGCTCCCGGTGAACAGCCCGACCGGCTGGCCGAGATCGAGCGGAGTCCAGGGCAGATCTTGCGGCCGGTTGCGGAAATGGAGCACGGCGAGCACGAGCACGAACAATGCGGCGAAAAGGGCGAGCGTGGTCCAACCGCGCCGCTCAACTCGGCGCGTCCGGCGCGCACGGCGCCTGCGGCGGCGTGTCATCCCCGCATCGCCGAATGCAGGATTTCGCTCGTCACCGGATAGCCGAGATCGTCGGGAATGCAGAGATGCGGCACGCCCTCGCGCTCTTCGCTCCACGGCGTGATCGTGCGCGGCGGAAAGGCGTATGCGGCAGCGACGGCTACGTCGAAGCTGCCATATTGCGCCAGCCGTTCAAGATTGCGGCGGGTCGGGAAGATCACCGTCGCGCGGCCGGCATCGCATTCCGCCAATACCTCAGCCGCGCTTGCCCAGAATAGGCGCACATTCTCCGTCGCATCCACCGTCGCCGCCGCGGCGTTCTCCGGCGCGCGCGCGAGATAGAAGCGCGTGTCGAAGATCCGCATATGGGCGTGCGCGGGCAGCCAGCGCGCGAACCAAATCAAGGCGTCGAGATCGACCGACAGGCCATGGCGATCGAGCAACAGCCCGAACGCTTCGCCGGCATGAAGGCCCTCGCGCAGCGCGATCAGTGTCGCAGCGTCGGGCGCCGGGCTGAGGCCGACCGGGACGCCCGCTTCCTCGATCGTTTCGCGGATCGCGGCGATCCGTGCCGGCGCATCCTCGGCATCGCGGCCCAGTTCGGCCGCCAGTGCCCGATCGCCCGGATCGACTCGCCCGCCCGGAAAGACCAGGGCGCCGCCAGCGAACACCATCGCCTTGGCGCGCTCGACCATCAGAATTTCGGGCGGCATGCCGCCGCGATCGCGCATCAGGATTAGGGTCGCGGCGGGGATAGGAGACTGGTTTTCGGGCATTGCGGCCAACTTAGGCCATAGCCGGCCCGTCGCAACCTCTTGCCAACCTTCCCCTTGCTCGACCCCTCGTGGATGGCGTCCTTTCGCTGCCCGGACCTAGAACAGCCCCGGCACTTCGCGCTGCGGCGTCGACGGCCGATCGGGCGTCAGCAATTCGCGCGCCTGCTCTGTCACTGACAGCTGGGCCTTGGCTGCATGTGGCGGTCCGCCGGCCGCGCTGGTGCCGGCGCTTGCGGTTACCGGGGTACAACTCTTGCCCTCGAGATAATCGAGCGCGCGGCGCGTCGATTGCTCATTCGGGTCGCCCAATTGGTACGAAATGTCGTCACTCGCCTGGCAGCTCGCCTCCATGAAGCTGGCGAGGCCGTCATAATAGGCGCCGTTATGCGCCGCATTCTGGATCGCGAAGGCGATGACGCGGAAGCGGTCGTCGCACGCGCTCTTGTCGAGCGCGATCTGGCCGACCGGCTTGCCATAAGTGTTCGAGCCGATGAGGCCAGCATTGGCGTGGAGATAGGGCACCATACCGTTGATCACCAGCTCGCTCGCCGACGCGGTGCCGCCGCCGCCGATGAATGCGATCTTGGTCGGCGCGATCGACTGCGACATCGGCGTGAAGGTGTGGTTGCTGTTCTGGGCCGATTTCTCGGGGCGAAAGGTCATATATTCCCAGACGTCGGTCGGCGCGCGATTGGCCCCCATCAGATCACCCATCAGGTCGGCGACCGAGATCAACCCGCCGCCATTGTAGCGCAGGTCGATGATGATGTTGGTGATGCCATTGGTCCTGAACCGCAGGAAAGCGTCTTTCAACGGCTGCTCGGCCGGATTGATGAAGGTCCTGAGGTTGATATAGCCGAATTGCTGTCCGCCATCGGAGATGATCTTGGCGCCATAGCGGCTCGATACCGGATCGAGCGCGAATTGGGTCTTGGTCACCGTGACGGTGCTGGTCGCGCCGGTCAGCGAGGTTATTCGGAGCACGCGCGACGTACCCGCGGTATCGGGGCCGAGCGCGTTGCTCAGCGCGCTCGTGTCCGAACCAGAGATGAGATCGCTGACGTTGCGCAGATTCGAACTGTTGGTGCCGATCGCAACGATCTCGGTGCCGCGATCGATCCCCGCCGCCAGCGCGGGCCCGCCCTCGAACGCTTCGGTCACGAACAGGCGATTCGTGCTGGTCAGCCCGAGACGGACGCCGAAGCCGGCGCTCGACCCGGAATTGTAATAAGCGTCTTCTTCGGCGATCGAGGTCAGATAGGTGAAATAGCGATCCTTGTGCTGCGCGCGGGCGGTCGCGGTCAGCGCGTCGATATAATCCTCGACCGACGTATAGGGCGTCGGGTCCAGGCTGGCCGGCAACGTGTCGGGGAACAGATACCATTCCTTGAGCTGCGCGAAGGCCCAATCCTGACGTTCGCGCAACGTGCAGCCCGCGGTCGGCGTCGGAGTCGCGGTCGGCGTTGGAGTGGGGGTTGGTGTCGGCGTGCCGTCACCGCCCGACCCGATGCTGCCGGTACCGCCGCCACCGCAACTCGAAACCATCGCGAGCGCGGCGATCGCGCTCAAGCCCCTGCCAAAGCGACTATTCCTCATACGACCCCTCTCAACCCGGCGCCCCTTGCGAGCCCCGGCGCCATCCTGCGCCGGTCGTCGGCAGTTGCCAAGGGCCTGACCCTGCGTCATTTCGTCCGTTGTGGTACGTAAGATCATCCGTATCGACATGGATGCCTTCTATGTATCGGAGGAGTAAGTCTCTTTTGCCACGGATTTAGAGCTTCAGTTATAACGGCTTATAAGGTGCGCGACCTGCATCTTAGCCGCCTTGCCAAGGGAGCAATCAGACAGCAATCAGTGTAAGGGGAATGAGCCGACAGCTTTATACCTACTTCTTACGCAGCCTTCGTCTCAGCCCGACATGAACGAAGGCACGTGCACTTGATAGAAGCTACCCTACCTTAGGCGCTGAGCGGGGTCGCGGCACGACAAGGCTCTCTTAGCGGCAAGCCCCCTTTCCGGAAGGACAGGCCCTTCAGCCTCCCGAAGATCGAGGCCAAGGTGAAGGCGCTGAACCTCGGCCCGGTCGAGGTGTGGGATGTCGAGGGGCACCGGCTGCGGTACCCCGTTAGAAAAGGGGGCACGCGCATCAGTCCGCCGCAACGCATTGCATTAAATAAAGATACTTGTTCAATTAGCGGACGAGGCCCTAGAGCATGTCGTCGAGCCGGCGGGGAGCGGTGAGCCTTGGGAGAGAGCTGATGCGTGGACTTGGCTGTGCGTTTCTTTGTCTTCTGGCGACGGCAGCGGCTCCCGCTCAGGCCGGCCCGTCGCGTGACGCGCCCAACACGCTCACCGCCAGGGAGCGTGCGCAAGGCTGGCGGCTCTTGTTCGACGGCCGCGACCTCATGGGTTGGCGATCCTATCGCGGTGGCGCACCGACACCGGCATGGTCGGTGCGCGACGGCACGCTGATGCTGACCGCGAACAGCGGCAAGATGAGTGGCAACGACCTCGTCACCGCCGACACCTACGGCACGTTCGAACTGGCGCTCGACTGGAAGGTCGCGCCCGGTGCGAACAGCGGAGTCCTTTATCTCGCGCGCAACGTGCCACAGACCAGGAACATCTACGAAACCGGGCTGGAGATGCAGATCCTGGACGATATTGGGCATCCCGACGGCAAGATCCCGTCGCATCGGGCCGGATCGCTCTATGACATGACGGTGCCGCCGCCGGGCGCGGCGCACCCCGCCGGCAGCTGGAACCACGCGCGGCTGCTGGTCGAGCCGGGACATATCCGGCAGTGGCTGAACGGCGTGCTCACCGCGGACGTGAGCTTTGGCGACGATGCTTGGCGCAAGCGTGTGGCGGCATCCAAATTCGCCACCATGCCGTTGTTCGGCACCTTCGACAGCGGCGTCATAGGTCTGCAGGATCACGGCGGATCAGTCGCCTTCCGCAACATCAAAATCCGCCGGATCGTCAAGTGACGAGCGGCGCGATCGACCCGGCCGGCGCGACGGCCGATGTGATCATCGTCGGATCGGGCGCGGCAGGCGGCATGGCCGCCTTTATCCTGACCAAGGCCGGGCTGCGCTGCCTGCTGCTCGAAGCCGGGCGCGACTACGATCCCCAGAAGGAGGTCAACATGATGGCGCCGGAGAGCGATGCTCCGCTGCGCGGCGCCGCTACGCCCGACAAGCCGTTCGGCTATTTCGACGCGACGGTCGGCGGCGGCTGGCAAGTCGAGGGCGAGCCCTACACGATGCGCGAGGGCACTACTTTCCGCTGGTACCGGTCGCGCATGCTGGGCGGGCGCACCAACCATTGGGGCCGGCACGTCCCGCGCTGGGGTCCATACGATTTCAAGCCCTTCTCGCGCGACGGCCATGGCGTGGACTGGCCGATCAGCTATGACGATATCGCGCCGTTCTACGACCGCGTCGAAAAGATGATCGGCGTCAATGGCGGGCGGATCGAGCTGGAGAATCACCCGGACTCACCGCCCGGTTGCCTGATGCCGCCACCCAAGCCGCGCGTCACCGAGATGTTGATCAAGGCGGCGGCCGAGAACATCGGGATTCCGGTGCGGGCGGCGCACACGGCGGTGCTGACTCGCGACATGCCCAACGACGTCGCGCCGCGCAGCGCCTGCTTCAACGCGACTCCCTGCGCGCGCGGCTGCACGATCGGCGCGATGTTCCAGACGACCACCTCCTTCCTTCCGATGGCGCGGGCAACGGGGCGGTTGACGGTGGTGACCGATGCGATGGTCGCGCGGGTCGTGATGGCAGGCGCCAACCGCGCCGCCGGGGTCGAATATGTCGACCGCAAGACTGGCATGCGCCATCAGGCCAAGGCACGCGTCGTGGTGCTGGCGGCGGGGACCTGCGAGACCACGCGCCTGCTGCTCAATTCCGCGCCCGGCGGCCTCGCCAATACCTCCGGTCAACTTGGGCGCAACCTCACCGATTCGACCGGCGCGTCGTTCCGCGCCTATGTCCCCGCGCTCGCCAACCGGCCGCGCTATAACGAGGACGGGATTGGCGGGCAGCACATCTACATCCCGTTCTGGCTGTACAAGGAACAGAAGAACGGCACGCTCGATTTCCCGCGCGGCTATCATTTCGAGATCGGCGGACGCTTCGGCATTCCGCCGGCGGCTGCCCTGCCGCGAGTATGGGGCGCCGGTCTGAAGAAGGCGGTGCGCAGCGCCTCGGGCGCGACGATCAGCCTGACGTTGCGCGGCGAGATGATTCCCAACAAGGACACGTTCTGCGAGATCGATCCGACGACCAAGGACCGGTTCGGCATCCCGGTGCTGCGCTTCGCCTTCCGCTGGTCGCAGCACGAGCTGAACCAGGTCGCGCATGGCCAGCGGAGCGCGCACGCCGTGTTCAAGCGGATGAACGCCGCCATCCTCGGTCCGGAGTTGCCGCCCGAGCAACTCATCACCGCCGGGGGTGAGATCATCCACGAACTGGGCACCGCACGGATGGGGCCGGATGCCCGCTCGTCGGTGGTCAACAGCTATGGCCAGACCTGGGACGTCGGCAACCTGGTGCTGATGGACGGCTCGATCTTCGCGTCGGGGGCGCACAAGAACCCGACGCTCACCATCCTCGCGCTGGCGCTCCGCGCTTCGGAGCGGCTCGCTGCCCAGATGAAGTCGGGAGCTTTCGCGTGACCTTCTCGCGCCGCACCACCCTGCAATGGATGATGGCCGCCGCGGCCCTGCCGATCGCGCGTTGGGTGCCGCCGGCGCTGGCGGCTGGGGAGGGCACGCCGCCGCCCTTCGACGTCATCGCCGACTGGCCTGCGGCCATCCCGCCGCCAGCTCCCGCCAAGGGTTATGGCCGCGATCCCGATCTGACGAAGCCGGTGGTGCCGTGGCCGCTGACCTTCACCAAGGCGCAGCGGGCGATGGTCGACCTGCTGGGCGACTTGATCCTTCCCGCCGACGCGCAGTCGCCGGGCGCGGGCAAGCTCGGGGTCGGGGCGTTCATCGACGAATGGATCAGCGCCCCCTATCCGACCCAGTTGAAGGATCGGGCGGAAGTGCTGGGCGGGCTGACCTGGCTCGATGCGCAGAGCTGGGCGACGCACGGCGCGGTCTTCGTCGCGCTCACGCCCGCACAGCGCGCCGAGCTGCTCGACGCGCTCACCGTCGCCAATCCGGTCGCCAGGATGACGGCGCCCGTCCAGTTCATGGACAAGCTGCGGTACCTGTTCGTGCTCGGTTTCTACAGCCTGCCCGAGGGCAAGGCCGACATGGGATATATCGGCGATCAGCCGACCCCGGGCGATTATCCCGGCCCCACGCCCGAGGCGCTGGCGCATTTTGAGAAGGTGATCGGCCAGATGGGCCTGGCAATGCCCAAGGCCTGATCTTTCGATCGGGCCAGCGCTTGGCCTATGGTTGCGCGGCTTCCGGCGCCGGCCGGCTTAGATTGGGCACCAGCAGGTGAACGAGCAGCAACGCGACCAGATAGGCGCCGCCGGCCCAGAGGAAGGCTGGCAGGTAGCTTCCGGTGGTCTCCAGCACGTCGCCGATCCAGCGCGCCATGATCATGCCGCCGACCGCACCCGCCGCGCCACCGATCCCCATCACCGACGCGACGGAGCTGGGCGGGAAAGTGTCCGACACCATCGTGTAGAGGTTCGACGACCAGCCCTGATGCGCCGCGGCGGCGACGCCGAGGATCAGGACCGCGGCGGTGACGCTCGATACCGTGCTGGCGAAGAAGATCGGCAAGACTGCGATCGCGGAGGCCAGCAGCGCGAGCTTGCGCCCCGCATTCACGCTGTAGCCGCGCTTGATCAGCGCGGATGAAAGCCATCCGCCGCCGACACTGCCGACATCGGCGAGGAGATAGACCGCGATCAGCGGCGGCCCGAAGGTCTTGAGGTCGAGGCCGTGCCGCTTGGCGAAGAAATCGGGCAACCAGAACAGGAACAGGTACCAGACCGGATCGGTCATGAACTTCGCGATCACGAACGCCCAGGTGCCGCGATGCCACAGCAATCGGCGCCAGGGGATCGGGGTACCGGTCTCCGCCCCGCCCTGATCGGCGTTGATATAGGCAAGTTCCTCGCGACTAAGGCGCGGGTGCGCGGCGGGCGCGCGATAGAAGATCAGCCAGCAGACCAGCCAGATGAAACCCAGCGCGCCCGTCACGAGGAAGGCAGCTTGCCATCCGAAACGCAGCGCCACGGCGGGAACGACGATCGGCGTCGCGATCGCGCCGACATTGGCGCCGGCATTGAGGATGCCGGCCGCGAGTGCGCGCTCCTTCTTGGGAAACCATTCGGCGACCGACTTGATCGCCGCCGGGAAATTGGCGGATTCGCCGAGCCCCAGCAGGAAGCGCGCGAGCGAGAAGCCGCTCGGCGTACGCATCACGGCATGGCCCAGCGCCGCCACGCTCCACAAGCTGATCGCGGCGGCATAACCGCGCTTCGATCCGATCCGGTCGATGATCGGCCCACAGGCGAGCAGCCCGATCGCATAGGCCGCCTGGAACCAGAAGACGATCATGCCGTAATCGATTTCGGACCAGCCAAGTTCGCCCTGCAGCGTCGGCTTGAGGATGCCGATCACCTGGCGGTCGATATAGTTGATCGTCGTGGCGAAGAACAGCAACGCGCACACGATCCAGCGGACATTACCGCCCGGCCGTCCTGCGATGGCTTCCGATGCGGGGCTGCCCTTATCCAACCGACATCAACGACGAAGCGTCGGCAGTGCGCGACGCGCTGACGACGCCGTGGGCGATACCGCGCTCGAGCCCGCGCAATTCGGCAAGGCCGCGCATCCGGCCCAGCAGCGAATAGCCGGGCAGGGTCGTCTTGGTGAGGTCGTCGAGCATCTGGTGCCCGTGATCGGGGCGCATCGGGATCGACCGCCCTTCGCGCTGCTGGAGCGCGTGGATGGCCGATACGATGCTGGCCATCCCGGCGTCGCCTTCCAGATGATCGGCCTCATGGAACGCGCCATTCTCCTCACGCTGCACCGAACGCAGATGGAGGAAACCAATCCGGTCGCCGAGCCGATCGATCATCCCGGGCAGATCGTTGTCGGCGCGCACGCCGAACGATCCCGCGCAAAAGCACAGGCCGTTGGAACGGTTGGGCACACGGTCGAACAAGTTCCTCACGTCCGCCTCGGTGCTGACCACACGGGGCAGGCCGAAGATCGGGAAGGGCGGGTCGTCGGGATGGACCACGAGCTGGACGCCGACCTCATCCGCTACAGGGCAGACGGCTTCGAGAAAGGCGATGTGATTGGCGCGCAGGGCATCGGCATCGACGCCGTCATAGTGACTCACCGCGCGGCGGAACTGGTCGACAGTGAAGCTTTCTTCGCTACCGGGCAGGCCAGCGATTACCGTCCGCTCCAGGGCGTGGCGGTCGTCATCGTTCATTGCCGCGAACCGGCGGGCCGCACCGTCGACCATCTCGCTCGAATAATCGCGCGCGGCCCCGTCGCGCTTGAGGATATGAAGGTCAAACACCGCCACCGCTTCCAGCTCGAACCGCAATGCGAGCGCACCGTCGGGCATCGGCCAGGCGAGATCGGTCCGAGTCCAGTCGAGCACCGGCATGAAATTGTAGGTGACCGTCCGCACCCCGCTCGCCGCGAGATTGGCGATGCTCTCGCGATAATTGTGGATCAGCCGATCCCAGTCCGCGCCGCGCGTCTTGATATCTTCGTGGACAGGCAGGCTTTCGACCACCGTCCAGTCGAGACTCGCAGCCTCGATCTGCGCCTTGCGTGATTGGATCGCGGTCTTCGTCCAGACGTCGCCATTGGCGACTTCATGCAACGCGGTGACGACCCCGCTTGCGCCGGCCTGGCGGATATCACGTAGCGATACGGGGTCAGTCGGGCCGAACCACCGCATCGTCTCGGTCATGAGCACTTGTCTGACACCCTTCTTGATCAAGCTGGTCCTATGGACCGCCGAGTCCACTGAATTCCCCTCCCGTTATCACCGCGAAATATGATAGGCCAATGTGATTTATTGGTAAGGCCATTACCGGCGACCGGCCCGATGCGGCCAGTCGGAAAAGGCGAGCATTGACCGAACGCAATCGGCCAATGCTCGAGGGGAGGAACCGTCGATCAGAACTGGAAATTGACGGCCAGGGCAAAGGTGCGTCCGAAATAGGACGTGTAGAGCGGATCCTGCCGCGTCGTGTCGGTGTAGAGCCGGTTGGTTTCGTTGGTAATGTTCGAAACCTCGGCGATCAGCTTGATATTCTCGCTGAGATTGTACGATGCCGACGCATCGACGAAGATCGACTTGGCATTGCCGGTGGCATCGCTGTCCTGAGGACCGGGAATGCCGGTCAGGAACCCCGAACGGTAGTTTACCGTCGAGCGGATGCTGAACCTCTTGTCCTCGTAATAAAGCGTTCCGCTGGCGGTTTCCGGCGAGAGCCCGACGAGCGGCGCGTTACGGCTGATCGTCGATGAGATGATGTAATTGATGTTGGAGCGGACGCGCGTGAAGTTGGCGAGCGCGCCAAAGTTCTTGAGAAAGCCCGGCAGGAAACGGAACGGCAGTTGGACATTTACCTCGATGCCGTTCAGCGGCCCGCCCGGCGTGTTGTTGCTTCGCGAAACGGTGAACTGGTCGGTCGGCCGCAACTGGGTGCCGTTGAGCAGCGACAAAGGCAGGCCGATATCCTGGAACGGGACGCTCGATGAAGTGGTCTGAATGTAGGTCTCGATGTCCTTATGGAAATAGGCGACCGAGATCAGCGACCCCGGCGCGAAATACCATTCGAGCGACGCGTCGAAGGTGTTGGCGCGGATCGGTTCGAGGAAGGGATTGCTGAACGACGCCGTCTGGATCACGAGATTGGCCGAACCCGCCGGGATCAGCTGACCATAAGACGGGCGAGACATGACGCGCGAGGCCGAGGCGCGGGCGACGAGCTTCGACGTGATGTCCAGCGCCAGGTTGATCGACGGCAACCAGTCGTCATAGGACCGGCTCACGCGCGAGATAACGAAGCGGGACGGATAGAGCGATCCGGCCGGCGCCGCCGTGGTGATCGGACCATAGGTGTCGAGGCTGGTATGGACGTAGCGCACGCCGGCATCGCCGCGCAGCGTGAACGGCATCGTATCCTCTGTGTTGAATTTCACCATCAGATAGCCCGAGCCGTATTTCTCGTTCACGCCGCCATAGGTGCCCTTCGCGCACTCGATGCTGCAATAGACATAGCTGTCGAGATTCACCGCCGAGCGGAACTTGTCCGGATCGACCGAGACGAAATCCTGCAGCTGGCCGTCGAGGTTCTTGCCGATCCCGGTGGTCGTGAAGGTGAGATCGGCGAGCGAGACGCCGGCGGGCAGCGCGAGCGGCGTGTTGGTCGCCAACTGGCGCTCGCGCGCGGTGTATTTGTTGGTGCGGTACTGGCCGCCGACCTGGATCGTGAATTTCGGCGCCGCCTCCCATTCGGTGTTCAGCTCGAACGTCTTGCTGGTGATCCGGTTGCGGCGGATGAAATTCGACAGCTGGCCTTGCTGGTCGCCATTGGCGAGCGGCGGACCATAGCGAAACATCGCCGGGTTGGTGGTGTCGATGCCGTAGGTGATCTTCGGAATATTGGGATTGTCGCGGAAATCGATCGACCAGTTACGGGTGTCGTTGGAGTCGATCGCCACCTGCAGACGATTCACATCGAGCAGGGAGTCGTTGATGCCGGCGAGACCGTAGACCCGGAAGGTATCCGAAAAGCGGTGGTCGATATTGAGGTTCACTTGCCGATAGGTCGAGGTGAACTTTTCGTTCTGCATCTCGGACCGCAGATCGACGCCATCGAACAGGCCATGGACCAGCGACCCGTTCTCATTGACTTCGATCTCGCGGACCGATGTCAGCGGTTGCCCGTTGTTCGAGATGGCGCGGCCGAACGAGCGTGCGTCGAAATAGGTATCGAGGCGATTGACCTTGAAGCGCGAATAGAGGCCGTCGATCGAAATGTCGGTATTCTCGTCGGGCTTCCATTGTAGGGTAAGCGTGCCGGCCAGGCGCTGCTGTTCCTGGCGGCTCCGCACCGGACGCGGCAGGCGCGGCAGGAAGATGCCGCCGCCCGGCTTCCCGGAGACGCCGGTGTGGCTCGTCACATAGTCATAGGCTTCCTTGGTGCTGGTGCGCGGGTTGCCGGTACTGCAGTTGTTGGCGTCGGAACCGATCGCCACGCCGTTGGGCTGGCTATAGCCAATCGCCGGACTCGACACGGCGACGCCCTTGTAGACGTAGCCGACGGGCGTGCAGAACGGGAACACGACGCCCGCATTGGGGGTGCCGGCCGGCTGCGCTAGGCCGTAGACGTATGACGGAACGTTATCGACCGCCGAATAGGCATATTCGTCGATATGGCGCTTCGAATAGGCGATGCTGCCAAGGATACCGAACGTATCGTTGAAGAACTTCTTCGAGATCAGCGCCGACAGGCGCGGGTCGACCTTCTTGCTCAAATTGTTATAGATGCCGCGCGCCGTGCCCGAGAAGGTAAAGTCCTTCTTCTGGTCGAATGGATGCGGCGCGCGCAGATCGACCGTGGCGCCGAGCGAGCCCTCCTCGACATCCGCTGAAAGCGTCTTGCGCACCGCGAGCGACGAGAAGATCTCGGTCGGGAAGGTCACGAAATCGAACGATCTACCGGTGGCGACGCCGCCGCGGATATCGGTGCCGCTGACCTGCGACACGCCTTCCATGCCATTGATGCGCACCCGGGTGAATTGCGCCCCCAGGCCGCGCACCGAGATGTTGCGTCCCTCGCCGCCGTCGCCGCGCGACAAGGCGACGCCGGGAATGCGCTGCATCGATTCGGCCAGGTTGGAGTCCGGGAACTTGCCGATATCCTCGGCGACGATGCTGTCGATCGCAGCGGTGGATTGCCGTTTCTGTGCCAGCGCGCTGTTCAACGATGCGCGGAAGCCGGTGACGACGATATCGGCCTGCTTTTGATCCTGGGTGTCCGGCGCCGCGGGCGTGCTAGGCGCCGGACCGGCCGGCGGGGGCGCGTCCTGCGCCCAGGCCGAACTCCCGGACACCAGGGTGATAACGCTCGCCGAGAAAAGCAATCCGCGCGCAAAGCGGCCCTTGGTAACCATCGTCCCTCTCCCGATGAACCCGGTCTGCCTCTCGGCCAATCCCCACGAACAGGCTGTCGGACATCCTGGTTATTTGTTGTGATGGATTGGCTAACAATACTGGTCTGACCTGACAAGAGTTATCTGACAGCCTGTCAGGCAACTGCCATGCAATCACTCATGCCGGCGATCCAGCTACCACCGCTGCAGCAGGGGGCATAACGTGGCCGATACGATCGATTTCCGTGATGGGGGGTAGGCGAGCGATAGTTCCGATCGCCTGCGCCAGGGTGCGAAGCGGAGAGTCGCGCGCCCGAAGGATTTCCGATGGGCGTATACACCGCCAATAGGCGAGGCCACAGTTGAGGTCGGTGGGGCGGACGTCCGGCCCTAATTCCCGTTCAGACGGCGCGCCGGGCGAGCGCGCGGCGGGCCGTTCAGACGGCGCGCCGGGCGAGCGCGCGGCGGCGCTTGTCGGTTTCGGCGCGGACGCGTTCGACGGCCTCGGTCTCCGTCACGTCGAGCAAGTGATCGATCAGGCGGCCGAGATGATCGCGCATCGCGTTGCGGGCCTCGGCTGGCGACCGCGCCTCGAGCGCGGCCAGGATTTTACCGTGTTCGGCCATGCGCGATTCGGTGCCCAGGCTGCCGGCCTTGAGCAAGACTTCGCGCGCAAGCGGCGAGCGGAAGCGCATGTCCCAGAAATCCGTTACCGCAGAAATAATTACGGCATTGCCGGTGGCCTCGGCGATCGCGATATGAAAGCGGCGATCGGCGCGCTCGGCCGCGTCGTCGTCATCCTGTGCCATCTTGGCCAGCAGCGACCGCAACTCGGCGAGCTGTTCATCGTCGATCTCGGTGGCGGCGACCGCCGCCACCTCGCCTTCCAACAGGCGGCGCGCTTCGATGATCTCGAACGCGCCGATGTCGAGCTCCTCCTCGACCTCGCCGGTCGACGACGCCAGGACGAAAACTCCCGATCCCTTGCGCGCTTCGACGAGGCCTTGCATTTCGAGCGCGATCATCGCCTCGCGTACCGTCGGACGGCTGACCTTGAAGCGTTCCGTCAGGTCGCGTTCCGCAGGCAGGCGCGACCCTACGGGGAAGACGCCGCTGGAGATATCGGCAACGATCGCGTGGACGATTTTGCGATACAATTTGCCGCCACGTTCCGCCGCCATTCCCGAACCTCATTCGCCAATCGACTAGCGGGATGAACCGCCTCATGCATTTGCTCCCCTCGCCTCGCCATTGGCAAGGCTTGCGAGCAAGATGTCATGCAAACTTCGACTTAATGGTCTGACAACATCTTGCATGCGGCCCGGCCGCCCAGTAATGCCGGTCCCCGGAGAGGCCGCATAAAGCGGTACCATAAAGGGCATAACCATGTCGTCAGTATACGATCACGCCCCGCCGCGATATATTTCAACGACCGCCTCGAGCCTATGTGCTGCCGCATTCGCCATCGCGCTCTGGCTGGCACCTGGCGCGCCCGCCCCGGCCGCAGCGCCGCAGGCCGTCCCATGGCGTGAGGTGACGCCGGGACCCGGTCTTGCGGGCTGGCGGGTAACCGGTGGCAAAGCGACGTATACGGCCGCCAATGGCGAGGTGGTCGGCCGGGCCGTGCCCGGCAAGGGCAATAGCTGGCTGGTCTCGGACGCGCTCTACGGCGACTTCATTCTGGAATATGACGCGAAGACCGACCCGGCGCTGAATTCGGGCATGATGATCCGCGGCCAGAGCCGCCCCGATTATCGCAACGGTGTCGTATTCGGTTACCAGGCCGAGATCGACCCCTCGCCACGCGCCTGGAGCGCCGGCCTTTACGACGAGCAGCGCCGCAACTGGCTCTATTCGCTCGGCACCAACGAGCCGGCACGTCGCGCCTTCCGTTCGGGCGACTGGAATCATTATCGTGTGGAGGCGATCGGCAACCGGCTGCGCACCTGGATCAACGGCGTGCCGGCCGCGGACATCGCCGACGATACCGATGCGCGCGGGTTCATCGCGATGCAGGTACACGCTTTGCCCGACGCCGAAGCGGTGAGGGGGCCGGAAGTGCATTTCCGCAAGATCCGCGTGATCACCGATTCGCCAGCGCGCTACGCCTTGCCGGCGACCGGGCTGGAGCAGCAGGGCTGGCTGGCCAACCGTCTGTCGGACGGGGAGCGACGCGCGGGCTGGAAGCTGATCTGGGACGGCAAGACCGGGACCGGCTGGCGCACGGCGCATGGCAGCGGCTTCCCCGCCAAGGGCTGGTCGATCCGCGACGGCGTCCTGTCGGTAGAGGGCAATGGCGGCGGCGACCTGCTGACTGCCAATTCCTATCGCAATTTCGAGTTGTCGGTCGATTTCCGCCTGACCTCGGGGGCTAATAGCGGGATCAAGTATCTGATCGATCCCAAGCTGTCGAAGGACTCGAACGTCGGTCTCGAATATCAGCTGCTTGACGACGAGCGGCATCCCGATGCCAAATTGGGCCGTGACGGCGACCGCACGCTGGCCGGACTCTATGACCTGATCGCGCCGCGCAACCTGCTTGATCCCGCCAATCCGGGCAAACGCATCAACGCTGTCGGCGAGTGGAATCGTGCGGTCATCGTGGTGCGCGGCCGCCATGTCGAGCATTGGCTCAACGGCTTCAAGCTGGTCGAATATGACCGCGGCTCGCCTGAATTCCGCAAACTGGTGGCGATGAGCAAATTCGCCTCCATTCCTGGATTCGGCGACGACCAAGGGCCGATCCTGCTGCAGGATCACGGCGACAAGGTGGATTTCCGATCGATCAAGCTGCGCGAATACTAACGAGGGGATGACGATGTGACGATGCTGGACCGTCGAACGATGATGAAGGGTGCCGGCGCCTCGCTCGGCCTGGCGATGAGCGCGCGCAGCTACGCGCAGATCAAGGGCGCGAACGACCGGCTGCGCGTCGCGATCGTCGGCGTCAACGGGCGCGGCCAGGCCCATATGGGTGGGTTCTCGAAACTGCCCAACGTCGCCGTCACCCATTTCGTCGACGTGGATTCGGCCATCCTGGCGAAGCGGGCCGCCGAATTCACCGCCAAGGGCAATCCGGCGCCCAGGACCGAACATGATTATCGCCGGCTGCTCGACAGCAAGGCGGTCGATGTCGTCACGGTCGCGACGCCCGATCACTGGCATGCCAAGGTCGCGATCGACGCGATGAATTCGGGCCGCCACGTCTATTGCGAAAAGCCGATCGGCATCGCCCCGGCCGAGGGCGAGGCGATGATCGCGACGCAGCAGCGCACCGGCCGCAAGTTGCAGGTCGGCGATCAGCAGCGCTCGAGCCGCGAGACGCAGCAGCTGGCGGCACTGATCAAGGCGGGCGAGCTCGGCGACATTTACGAGGCGCAGACCTGGTACGCCAACAACCGAAAGTCGATCGGCAACGGGCAGGAGATCGCGCCGCCGCCGAACCTCGACTGGAACATGTGGCAGGGGCCGCGGCCGCGCGGGCCGTACCGGTCCAATCTGGTGCCCTATAACTGGCACTGGTTCTGGAAATACGGCACCGGCGAGATCTGCAACAATGCGCTGCACGAGCTAGACGTGGCGCGCTGGCTGATGGGCCTGACGTACCCCGAGAAGGTGTCGGCGCAGGGTTCCCGCCAATTCTATCGCGGCGACGATTGGGAAATGTACGACACGCTCGCGCTCGACCTGATGTACGATGGCGGCCGCAAGATCCGCTGGGACGGCAACAGCTGCAACGGCATGCTGCGTTACGGACGCGGGCGTGGCGTCCTGCTGCTCGGGACCAAGGGGTCGGCGGTGGTCGACCGCAACGGATTCGAGCTCTATGACCTGGCCGGCAAGCAGACTCGCGCTGCCAGCGCGCAGGCGGCGTCCGGGACCACTGATACGGTCGGCGAGGGCGCGCTCGACGTGCTGCACATGGGCAATCTGGTCGACGTGATCCGCGGCAAGGCCGGTGCGCTCGCCTCGCCGATCCAGGAGGGGCATATCAGTACCACCCTCTGCCATCTCGGCAATATGGCCTATCGGACCAATTCGATCCTCACCGTCGACCCGGCGACCGGCAAGCCGTCCAGCCCCGGGGCGATGAAATTGTGGTCGGTCGATTACGAGCCCGGCTGGGAAGTGAAGGCCTGATCGGCACGATGACGATGACCCGCGCCGAACGCTTCGCCGCGATGGGGACGCGGGTCGAGCTGCATCTCTATGGCCGCTGCGATGACGATGTCGTGCAGGCGGCGCGGCAAGCGATCGAAGCGGTCGACGACGCGCTGACGATCCACCGGCCGTCGCCGACCACGATCCTGAACGACGCGCTGATGGCTGGAAGAAGTGCGGCGGTCGACGATCCGTTGCTGATCGAAGCGATCGAGGCGATCGACGCCGCCTATCCGCGATTGCTCGGTCTGTTCGATCCGGCGGCGGATCACCGTCTTGCCGGCTCGGGCTGGAGCGCCCTCTCGTACGATCGCGCGAGCGGACGACTGTCGGCGACGCGGCCGTCGGCGCTCGATTTCGGCGGGTTCGGCAAGGGTTTCGCGCTCGACCGCACCGCCGCGATCCTGCGCGCGGGCGGTGTAGCGTCAGCGCTGCTCAGCGCCGGCGAAAGCTCGGTCACGGTGATCGGCGAGCACCCGCTGGGCGGTGGCTGGCCGTTCGCGCTTCCCGATCCGTTCGGCGATGGTGTGCTGATCGAAGTCGAGATCATCGACCAGGCATTGTCGATCTCCTCCACCGTTGGCGCCGGCACGGCTGCGCCCGAACGCTCCGCGATGATCCGGCCAGGCGATGCCGCGCCGGTCACCACGCCGCACTGCACGCTGGCCATTGATCGCTCGGGCGCGCTCGCCGAGATGGTGAGCACCGCTTTGCTGGTCGCCGATGAACGGCAGGCCGCCGACCTCATCGCCGCGCGGCCCCAACAGCTTTTTCGCTTCGCGCCAAGGCGCGCTTCTGACGACAGGGTAGCTGCGTAATGACCGACAAGCATTTCGACCTTTCGCGCCGGGCGTTCATCGATCGCGTGCTGACGTTGACTGCTGGCGCGGGCGTCGCTGCGGCGGCGCCCTGGGCGGTCGGCGCGGCGGGCGCGACGCCGGCACC